>DASUSZ010000093.1:0-21704 GCA_036374815.1 Vicinamibacterales bacterium
GGCGGTCTTGACCTGCTCGAGAATCTGCTCGACTTCTTCCTTGCTGAGCGGCGTCGGCTTGGCGCCGGCGCCGACGAAGCCCGTGACCTTCGGCGTGTTCTTGACGACGTGCCACGCGTTGTCGGTCATGTTCATCTCGACGAGGATGTAGCCCGGGAAGAAGCGCTTCGACGAGACGACCTTGCGTCCGCCGCGCATCTCGACCACGTCCTCGGTCGGGATCAGAATCTCGCCAATCTCATCGGCCAGGCCGTACGCGGTCTTGCGCTCCGCCAGCGACTCCGCCACCTTCTTCTCGAAGCCCGAGTAGGTGTGGACGATGTACCAGTTCTTGGTCGCGACGTCGGTCATACCGCCGCTCCAAAGCGGTTGAACAGCCACTGCACCGCGTTATTCAGCGCCAGGTCGACCGCGAACAGGTAGAGGCCGAAGAACACCGAGGTGAGGATCACCACGACGGTGGTCGCGTAGACCTCGCGCTGCGACGGCCAGGTGACGCGCTTCATCTCGTTGCGAACTTCCGTCAGGAATTCGCCGGTGCGCTGCCACCAGCCCAGCGGGCCGCGGGCTCGTTCGCCGGTTTGCTCGATCGTTTCGGTACTCATCGTCTTCCGTTTCGCTACTCGCTCGTCCAAGAACACGAAGTGGCTGCCAACCGCAGCTCTGTCCCATCCCGTTACCGCCCACCTTTGCTCGCACTAGATGCTCCGCGAGCTACGATGGGCCAACCTTCGCCGGCACTCCAGAGCGAAGGCTGGCAGGCCAGGAGGGAATCGAACCCCCAACCCCCGGTTTTGGAGACCGGTGCTCTGCCAATTGAGCTACTGGCCTCCGTGGCTACTTCTGCTCTTTATGCGGCTGGTGCTTCCGGCAGAACGGGCAGTACTTCTTCATCTCGAGCCGTTCCGTCGTCTTCTTCTTGTTCTTCGTCGTGCTGTAGTTGCGGCGCTTACATTCGCCGCACGCCATTTGAATGATGTCGCGCATTGCTGAATCCTCAAGGCCAATAGGCCCATGGGCGAATAGGCCAATAGGAAACTCCTATTGGCCCATTGGCCTTTTCGCCTCTTCGCCTAGGCGATGATCTCCGTCACCGAGCCCGCGCCCACCGTGCGGCCGCCTTCGCGGATTGCGAACCGGGCGCCCTTTTCCAGAGCGACCGGCGCGATCAGCTCGACGCTGACGCTGGTGTTGTCGCCCGGCATGATCATCTCGACGCCTTCGTTGAGATTGAGCGTGCCGGTCACGTCCGTCGTGCGGATGTAGAACTGCGGACGGTAGCCGTTGAAGAACGGCGTGTGACGGCCGCCTTCATCCTTCGACAGCACGTAGACCTCGGCCTTGAACTTGGTGTGCGGCTTGATCGAGCCGGGCTTGGCCAGCACCTGGCCGCGCTCGACGTCGTCTTTTTCCACGCCGCGCAGCAGCACGCCGACGTTGTCGCCCGCGACGCCCTCATCGAGCAGCTTGCGGAACATTTCGACGCCGGTGACGACCTTCTTCTCGGTCGGCTTGAAGCCGATGATTTCGATTTCCTCGCCGACCTTGACGCGGCCACGCTCGACGCGGCCGGTGACCACGGTGCCGCGGCCCGAGATCGAGAACACGTCTTCGATCGGCATCAGGAACGGCTTGTCGACATCGCGCTCCGGGAGCGGGATGTAGGTGTCGAGCGCTTCCATCAGCTTCGCGACCGACTCGACGCCCTCGGGATCGCCGTTGAGCGCCTTCAGCGCCGACACGCGAACCACCGGCACGTCGTCGCCGGGGAAGCCGTAACCCTTGAGGAGCTCGCGAACTTCGAGCTCGACGAGGTCGACCAGTTCCTTGTCGTCGACGGCGTCGACCTTGTTGAGGGCGACGACGAGGTACGGCACGTTGACCTGGCGGGCGAGCAGCACGTGCTCGCGCGTCTGCGGCATCGGACCGTCGATGCAGCTGACCACCAGGATCGCGCCGTCCATCTGCGCGGCGCCGGTGATCATGTTCTTGATGTAGTCGGCGTGGCCCGGGCAGTCGACGTGCGCGTAGTGGCGATTCGCCGTGCTGTACTCGACGTGCGACGTGGCGATCGTCAGGATCTTCGTTTCGTCGCGGCGGCCCTGCGACTCGGACGCCTTGGCGACCTGATCGTAGGGAATGAACTTCGCCCAGCCCTTGTCCGACGAGACCTTGGTCAGCGCCGCGGTGAGCGTGGTTTTGCCGTGGTCGATGTGACCGATGGTGCCAACGTTGACATGGGGTTTCGAACGATCGAATTTCTCTTTCGACATGACTGCCTTCGCTCGCTTCAAAAACGACAATCGGCCCCTTGCCGACGTCGGTTGTTTCTAAATCTTCCGGCTGGCCTGCCAACCGAAGCTCACTGCCTACAGATGCCGCCCACCGCCGCGGCTTCGCCGCTATGGTGGGCAACCTTCGCGCTCATCTCTGAGCGAAGGTTGGAGCTGATGTCCGGGATTGAACCGGAGACCTCGTCCTTACCAAGGACGCGCTCTACCAACTGAGCTACATCAGCGTGTCTTTCGACTCACGCCGATCCTCGCTTTCGCTCGGCTCGCCGCTCGCTCAGGACATTCGACCCGCCAGTGGCTCGCCATGAGCGAGACTTCGTCGCGCCAAAGGCGAGATGAAGTCGAGTCGAATGGAGCGGGAGACGGGGATCGAACCCGCGACCAACAGCTTGGAAGGCTGTGACTCTACCACTGAGTTACTCCCGCCTTCGGCCTCGCTAACTTCGCCTATCTCGCTCTCAACAACTGCCTGTCCGCCTTCGCGCTTCGCGCTCCGGCGCGACAGCCTTCGCCTGAAATCGCGAGCGAAGGCTGGTGGGGAGGCAAGGATTCGAACCTTGGTAGCCACTGGGGCGACAGATTTACAGTCTGTTGCGATTGACCGCTCCGCCACCTCCCCGATTTTTGATGGATACCTTGTGTTATCCCGCGTACCCGCATTGCTTGTCTGAAGTGCCCAGGAAATGGAGCTGGCGAAGGGATTTGAACCCCCGACCGGCTGATTACAAATCAGCTGCTCTACCGGGCTGAGCTACGCCAGCCTAAGCAAAAGCGGAATTCTAGCACTTACCGTGCCAGAAAAACAAGCGGAAGGGACACTGGTAGTCTTGCCCGCGCTTCGCGCGGGCGGCTTCGCCATTCTTCGTTCTCCTCCGGAGTGCTAGTGAAAACGGGCCTATTCCCGTTCTCTCCCCCGGCTTCGGTTCCGCCTCTGCCTTACCGCTTCATACAAAACGACGGCAGTTGCGACCGAAACATTGAGGCTTCCCACGTGACCGAGCATTGGAATGCCGACCACCTGGTCGCACCGTTCCCGCACGAGCCTTCGCAGCCCGTGACCTTCAGCGCCTACGACGACGGCTGTTGGAAGGGTGAGATCCCATTCATAGTAGGCCATTTTCGCGCTTGCGTCGAGTCCCACGGTCCAGACCCCGGCCTTCTTCAATTCCTCGAGCGAACGGGCGATGTTGACGACGTCGGCCACGGCGACGTGATTGACGGCGCCGGCCGACGCCTTGGCCGCGGCGCCCTCGAGGGGCGCGGCCCGGCGGGTCTGGCGGATGACCCCCGATCCTCCGCACGCATCGACGGTGCGTAAGATCGCGCCGACGTTCTGCGGATCTTCCACTTCGTCGAGCACGACGATCAACGGCGGGCCGTGCTCCGTCGATTGCGCGAGGTCCTCGATTGTCGCCTCGGTCCTCCGCTGCACTTCGGCGACGACACCCTGGTGCACGCCGCGCTTGGCATCGTGATCGAGCTCGTCGCGCGTCACGAATCGCACGCGCACGCTGTGCTTCGCCGCTTCTTCGAGCAGCTTCTGCAGCCGATCGTCGGCGCGCTGGGCAACGCGGATTTCTTTGACGCGCCCGGCTTTGATCGCCTCGAAGACGGGGTTGATGCCGTAGATGATCACAGGGCAACAGGCTATCAGGCCATCAGGCCATCAGGCCATCAAGCTGTGCCGGCATCAGCCGATACTCCCCCATGTGGAGACCGCGCCGACGCCCGGCGGGATCGACGGTATCGATGCCAGGCGCCTCAAATGGGAGGCGAAGCAGTTGGACGGCACCCGTCCGCTTGGCGCGTGGGAGCTCTATCGCGCGCTCAATGACGCCATCGACGAAGGACAGGATCAACTCGATTTGAGCAGCCGCGATGCGCGGCTGGCGATGATCCTGATGGGCGGCCTCAATGCCGCACTGGTCATCCTCGCGTCGCAGAGCAGTCTCGGCGCGGGCCTCACGGTGATCGAACGGCAGATCGAAGGCGCGGTGGTCGCGCTCTACGCGCTCTTTGCCATCGCCTTCCTCGTGCAGGCGATCGACGCGCTTCGCCCCGGACACTACCAGCCGAACTTCGAGCGCTGGCCGAAGAGCCGCAGCGACTTTCCTCCCGGCGTGCGGTATTACGAGGATGTCGTGCTGCGCGACACCGAAGCGCACTGGCGCGCGTGGCGCGAAATCTCGCTCGAGCAGCTGAACGCGGAGCTCGCCGTGCAGCTGCACAGCCTCTGCCTCAAGAACCAGACGCGCAAGCTGGCGTTGCGCGGCCTGTATCGCAGCCTGCGCAACATGACGATCGTGTTCTCGGCGATCCTCGCGCTGTTTGCGATCTTCAGCGTGGTTTAGCTTCGGTCATTGCCGCCTCGCGGACGCGCGGCGCAACCTTCGTCCCGATCAGCTCGATGCTGGCCATCATCTTGTCGTGCGCGAGCGTGCCGCTGCTGTATTTCAGGTCGAAACGCGACAACCCCAGCGCGCCGACGGTCTTGCTGATCTTTGCGGCGACGGTATCCGGCGAGCCGACGCAGAGCGCGCCGGTCGGCCCGGCCTCGTGCTCGAAGTGATCGCGCGACGCCGGGGGCCAGCCGCGCTCGCGGCCGATGCGGTTCATCATCTTTTCGTAGTGCGGCCAGAGATCGTCCTTCGCTTGCTGATCGGTGGCGGCGACGTGCCCCGGTGAATGCACCGCGACGGGGCGCGCGTCGAAGCCGAATTTGTTCAGCGCCTCGTGATACAGGTCGACGTAGGGGCGGAAGCGCAGCGGGTTGCCGCCGATAATCGCCAGCGTCAGCGGCAGGCCGTAACGCGCCGCGCGGATGACGGACTCTGGGCTGCCGCCGACGCCGACCCACGTGCGCAACGTGCCGCGCTCGATCGGCGGATAGACAACCTGGTTCTCGATCGGCGAGCGGGTGGATCCAGTCCACGTCGCCGGGCCGCCCTTCAGCAATTCGGCAAACAGCGCGAGCTTCTCTTCGAACAGCCGCTCGTAGTTCGACATGTCGTATCCGAACAGCGGATAGGACTCGGTAAACGAACCGCGGCCGAGGATCACCTCGGCGCGCCCGTTCGAAATGGCGTTGAGCGTGGAGAATCGCTGGAAGACGCGGACCGGATCGTCGGTGCTCAGCACCGTGACCGCCGAGCCAAGCCACATCCGCGAGGTGCGCGCGGCGATCGCCGCGAGCATCACTTCCGGCGCGGAGATCGCGAAGTCGGGGCGGTGATGTTCGCCGACGCCGAAGCAATCGAGGCCGGCCCGTTCTGCAAGCACGGCCTCATCGACGACGTCGCGCAGCACCTGCGCCTGGGACTTCGGCGCGCCGCTCGCGTCGAGCGTTACATCGCCGAAAGTATCGAGACCAAATTCAAAAGCGGGAGTCACGCTCCCACTCTATCCTTCGGCTCAGGACAAGTCGCTATTGACCGCGCTTCACGAGGTCGGCTACGTCGTAAGCGCGTCCGTTGGCCACGACCTTTTTGACCTTGTAGGTGCTCGAGATGTTCGCGATCGGATCGCCGTCGATCGCGATCAGGTCAGCGAGCTTGCCCGGCTCGATCGTGCCGCCGTCGTAGCCGAGCGCCTTCGCGGGGTTCACCGTCGCGGTCTTGAGCGCATCGAAGGCCGACATGCCGGCCATCGTGTAGGACATCAACTCGCCGTGAAGGTTGATCGCCTCGGGGCGATCCGTGCCGGCAACCACGAGGCCACCCGCCTTCATGATGTCGACCACCATCTTGCCGCTGCCGCCACGTGGATCGCCGCCGCCGCCGGCTTGTGACGCGGCGGGTTGCGCGGCGATCGATCGCTGAATCCACTGCGGATACAGCTGGAAGCGCGGGTCCTGCTTGAGCGCCGGATCGTTGACGAACAGCTCGCGCGTGCCGCCGCCGGAAATCATCGGGCAGAAAATGCGCCGGCTCTTGCCGAACAGCTGCACGACATCCTCATACGCGGTCTGCAGCGTCGCCTGCTTCGGCGAGTAGCCGCGCCGGCTGGTCGCCGCGGTGTGCTCGGTGTTGTCGACGCCGACCATTGCCGCCGGAAAGATCTCGTGGGTCGCGACCGGGATGCCGTTGGCGTGGGCGAACTCCACCATGCGGCGCTGCTGCAGGTCGGGCAGGCGCACGTAGCTCTTGATCAGATCGTGCTCGAGCACCTTGGCGCGCTGCAGCTCCATCTCGAACTGCGCGGGGTTCGAGATCGCGATGCCCATCTTGTAGTAAACGCGCTGCCACTCCATCAGGTAGCCGGTGCCGTAGACGCGCGGACCGGGACGCACGCCGGCCTCGTTGGCTTCGCGATCTTCAACCGCCTCATACGGCGTGTTGCCCGGACTGCGCACGGTCGTGATGCCGAACGACAGCCAGGCGCGCCCCTGCGCCGCGCCAAAGTCCTTCTGCAGATGCGAGTGGAACTCGGTGAGCCCAGGCATCACCGTGAGGTCCGACGCATCAACGACTTCGGCCTTCGCATGATTCGCGGCTGCGTGCGGCACGACCGACGTGATCCTGTTGCCCGTCACGATCACGTCCACGTTCGAGCGCAGCGTCGGCGACTTCATGTCGAGGAGCTTGCCGGCGTGGACGACGATGCGGCCTTTCGGAATTGCGGGCGTCCACGTCATGTTGAACGGCACGGTCTTCGTCTCGCCGGTCTCGACGTCGACGATGCGGAGCTGATCGAGCGACTGGTAGAGGATGTGACGCGAATCGCCCTGCCAGCTTGGCGCGTGCGCGCTTTCCGTGGTGATGCGGCGCGGCGGCCCCTGCGGCTCGCCGCTGGCCGCGACCGGCCACACCGCGAGGACGCCTTCATAGATCGCCGCCATCTTCGAGCCGTCCGGCGACCACACCGGTCCGCCGCCGCCGCGTGAATCGATCGACAGCATCGGGATTGGCGCGTACCACTTCACGTCGCCGCCGCTCGCCGAGATGGTCTGGACCTGGTTGGTGCCTTCGCGGAAGCGGACGGTCATCGGCGCAATGCCGGCGAGCGCGATGCGTCGGCCGTCGGGCGACCACGTCGGCGTGCCCGGCTGCGGCAGCGAATCGTGAATCTTGGTGATGCGGCCCGATTCGAGATCGAGGATCGACATTTCCGCAACGCGCCACATGCCGTCGACGTTGAAGAAGACGATGCGGCGCCCGTCGGGCGAGAACGAGGCGCCTTGCGGCTGGGTGGTGATGTTGGTCATCTTCCGCGCCACGCCGTTCTTCATGTCGCGCACCCACAACTGCAGGTGCGTGCTTTCGCGATCGGACGAATACACCAGCTGCGAACCGTCGGGCGACCAGGCCGGATCGGTATCGAGCGCGGCGTCTTTGGTGATGTTGACCGGCGCGCCGCCGGCGACGGGCATCACGTAGATGTCGCCAACCGCGGCAAACGCGATCTGCGTTCCATCAGGCGAGATCACCGGCCGCACGATCCCCAGCGTCCTGCGGGGCGTCGTCGACGTGAAGTCGCGGACGCGATGCTTGTACTCCGGGTGAATGACCGGCATCGTCGCCGTGAATTCGACGGTCTGCATCGGCAGCCCCGCGATCGAGCGGCGGCGAATCTTGCCGTCGGAAACGTAGAGGTACTCGGAGTTCGACGCCCACGAAGCGCGGAACGCGAACACGTTCTCGGTGCCGGTGACGGGCTTGCCTTCGATCTCGTAGCGGGTCTGGGCGCCGGCCGTGACGTGATACAGCAGCTGGCCGCCGGGCCCCCACGACGGCGCGTCGAGGCGGGCGCCCTTCACGCTGCGGACCCGGCGCTCGCCCATCGACCGCACGTTCATCGCCCAGATCGATTCGTAGTTGTCGCGCGACGAGGCGTAGGCGATCTCGCTGTCATCCGGCGACCACGTCGGCATGAAGTCTTCGCTGTCGCCCTTGGTGATCTGCCGCAGCTCGCCGGTCTTCAGCTCGAGCGTCCAGATGTTGTAGTCGCTGCCCATCGGGTTGCCGCGATCCGAAGAGAAGGCGATGCGCGTGCCATCGTGCGAGAAGATCGGCTCGCGATCGTCAAACGCCCCCCAGGTCAGCTTCCGCTGATTGGTGCCGTCGGGATTGATCGCCCAGATGTCGTAGCCGCCGTCGCGATACGCGAAGAAGACGATGGTGCGGCCATCCGGCGCCCACATCGGCTGGCGCGCGTCGTTGAAAACGTCGGTGATGCGCTTCATCGGGCCGCCCGCCGCGGGCATGAGCCAGATGCTGCCCTGCATATCGGTGGCGATCGTTCGCCCGTCGGGCGACATGGCGGCAGACATCGACGTGCCTTCGCGGACGGTGACGTCCACCGCGGGCGCAGCCGGCGCCGCTGCCGGCGCTCTGCGAGCCGGCGCTGGGCGCGGCTGAGATCCTTGTTGTGCGGCTACGACGGATACGGTTGCAACGAGCGCAATCAGCAGAAGCGGCGTCTTCATGCCGCGCATATTACAGGCTTGCGGGCTTGCGGGCTACGGGCTTGCGACTGCGCACGGACTTGCGGGCTTACGGGGTTACGGGCTTGCGGACTCTAACGACGCAGTGAGCTGGCGATACGGCCAACGCGCTCTCTACACCCAACTACTTTAGCGAGACCTGACGACTGCGCGAAATCAGCGGCGCGATCGATTGCGGGCACAATCAAGTCAAGTTCCGGCCCTTCATCGCTGCCCGTGAGAACGACGCGAATGGGATGAAACAGTTCCTTACCCTTCAAGCCAGTCTTGGCTTTTACCCGATTCGCGGCGGCGCGGAAAGCGTCCTTATCCGTCAGCCGCGGCGCCGCGTCGAGTTCTTCGGCAAGCGCCTTCACCAGCGATGCATCGAGCGACTCAGTGGGCGGCGTGAAGTTGAAAACAGCGTCGAGACGATCGGCGAGCTGCGGTAATCGATCGACGGACGCCGCCATACCCGGCAGCACGCTGCCCAACCAGGCGCGGGCGTCGGCGGAAAGAGCACCAACAATCTGTTTCCGCGCACGTAGATGAGGCTCGGCAAGCTCCGCCAGTCGATTCGGCTCGCAGGCCTTGAGGTAATGCCGATTCACCCACGCCAGCTTGTCCTCGTCGAACACGCCCGCGCTATGCGCGACGTTTTCGAGACGGAATCGGCGCGCGAGCTCCTCCGCGGGCAGCAATTCTTCGTTCTGTCCCGGGGACCATCCGATCAACGCGAGATAGTTGACGAGCGCTTCAGGCAGGTAACCCTTGTCGCGAAACTCCTTCACGGAGGTTGCGCCGTGGCGCTTCGACAACGGCGCGTGATCGGGGCCCATGACGAGCGACAAATGCGCAAACGCCGGCTGCTGATAGCCGTAGGCCTCGTACAAGAGAATCTGCCGCGGCGTATTCGAAATGTGGTCCTCGCCGCGGATCACGTGCGTCACCTTCATCAACGCATCGTCAATCACGACGGCGAAGTTGTAGGCGGGGATGCCGTCGGATCGCACCAGCACCGGATCGCCGATCACGTCCGTGTGAAACGTCACCGCGCCGCGAACGACGTCGTTGAAGGTGACGTTGCGACCCTCCGGAACGCGCAGGCGAACAGTCGCGGATTCCCCGCTTTCCTTCCGGCGCCGCGCTTCTTCAGGCGGGATGTTTCGACACGTGCCCGCATACTTCGGCGGCAATCCTGCCGCGAGCTGTGACTTGCGATGCGCTTCGAGCGTCTCGGCCGAACAGAAGCAGTAGTAGCCCTTCCCTTCGGCCAGCAGCCGATTCGTGTGATCGACGTACGACTGCATGCGCTCGGTCTGGCGATAGGGTCCGTAGTCGCCGCCGGCGTCCACGCCCTCGTCCCATTGCAGCCCCATCCACCGCAAATCATCGAGAATCGCCTGCTCGGATTCGCGGGTCGACCGTTCGAGATCGGTGTCTTCAATGCGCAGGATGAACGTGCCGTTCTGGCCCTTGGCGAGCAGCCAGTTGAAGAGCGCCGTCCTGGCGTTGCCGACGTGCAAATGACCTGTGGGGGACGGAGCGAAACGAACCCTCATGAGTAGCATCTGATCTTATCAGCTTGGTATGCTTCCCCCCTGACCTGGAGGGTCAATCAATGAAACGAGCAATTCTTGCAGGCATTGGCGTGCTGGCACTGGCGGCCGGCGTGTTCGCTCAAACCCCGGCGGGTAATTTCGACGCGGCGCTTGCCGCCGCTCCGGCGCAGTTGAAAGACGGCGCGATGGTGATCAAGTGGAAGGCCGACGGCTCGCATGACGTGCTGCGCCCGGGCACCAATCGGCTGGTCTGCTACGACCAGTCAGGCGATGCCGGCGAGCAGCCGGTCTCGTCGCAGTGCACGAGCGTCGGCAACATGGAGCGCGTCAAGCAGAACAAGATCTACGAAGCGAAGATCGCCGATCGCAAGGAGCGTGAGGCGGCGTTCGCGGAGATGGAGAAGGCCGGCACACGGGTGAAGCCCGAGTTCGGCTCGGTGTTCTATACGCGCCAGGGCAAGGACGCCGCGACGGCGCGCTTGCACGTGACGATCGCGGTGCCGGGCGCGACGGCCGCGTCGCTCGGGTTGCCGGACAACAACAAGATGGGCGGCGCGTGGATCATGGGTGCGGGCACCACCGGCGCGCACATCATGACGCCGGGCTCCTAACGCCGTTTCGGGCTTGCGGGCTGCGGGGAGAGCATTTCAGGTCCCTAAGTCCCTAAGTCCCTAAGTCCCTAAGACCTCTGTATCAACGCGACAGCGTGGGCCGCCATGGATTCTCCACGGCCCATGCTGTCGACGCTCTCGTTCGTCTTCCCCTTCACGCTCACCGCGCTCACGTCGACGCCCAACGCGGCGGCGAGATTTCCGCGCATCTGATCGAGATACGGCAGCAGCTTCGGCTTCTGCGCAATCACCGTCACGTCGACGTTCGACACCGCGTAACCCGCCTCGCCGATCTTCGCGACCGCGCCCTTCAACAACTCGATGCTGTTGGCGCCTTGCCATTGCGGATCGGTATCAGGGAACATGCGGCCGATGTCGCCGGCGCCGGCGGCGCCGAGAATCGCATCGGTGACCGCGTGGCAGACGATGTCGGCGTCGGAATGGCCATCGAGCCCAAGCTCAAACGGAATCGTCACGCCCGCAAGAACCAGGGGGCGGCCCGCAACGAGGCGATGCAAGTCATAACCGTTGCCGATACGCACCAAATTACTGCGCGACGGCTGGACAGCGGCCGCTTTAGCCGCCGCTAAATCCTCGGCCGTCGTGATTTTCACGTTGCGCGGATCTCCTTCGACGACGTGCACCGGAACACCGAGACGCTCGACCAGCATTGCTTCGTCGGTCGCATCGATCGATTTGCCTTCCTCGAGCGCGCGCGCCAGGATGTCGCGGCGAAACGCCTGCGGCGTTTGCGCCAGGAACACGGCATCGCGCGGAATGGTCGAGCGAATGATGTGCGAACCGTCGCCGGTCTGCTTGACGGTGTCGCGCACACCGACGGCGGCGATCGCCGCGCCGTGCCGGGCCGCGCCGTCGACGGTACGATCGATCACCTCGCGCGTCACGAACGGCCGCGCCGCGTCGTGAATCAGGACGATGTTGGCGGCGGCCGACGTTTTGGCGAACGCGTTCGCCACCGAGTCCTGCCGCCGCGCCCCGCCCGCCACGATCGTGATCGGCCGGCCGATCGCCGCGCGAAGGGCCTTGCCGCCGGCATCGACATGCTCCGCCGGCAACGCCACCACGATCTCGCTGATGCGATCGCTGGCGGCCAGCGCCGCCACGCTCAGCTCGAGAATCGAGCGGCCGCCGATATCGAGAAATTGTTTCGGCCGGTCGGCGCCCAGGCGCGCGCCGCGGCCGCCTGCGGCGATAATGGCGGCGACGTGGTGCATATCCGAATCTTCGATTCTACCCGGAGGCAGCAATGAAGCGACTGTTGCTTACTGTGACGCTGGCCGTACTGGCCATTCCACCGGCAGCCGCGCAGGACGACAACTACGGCCTCGAATCGCGGGCCGCGATCGGCGCGCATCATATCTGCGCCGGGCTCTGGGTGGTCGGACGCGTCACGAAACGCACCGCCGATCAAATCATCGCGCAGGACATCGCGCCATTCCGCGACTTCAGCTGGGACCAGCGCTTCAGCTACACGGTAGACGATGCGCAGAAGACGGTCACCGTACGCGGGCCCGGCATCCCGGCTCGCATGGCGCGATACAACGGCGACCAGGGATGCACGATCCTGCCACGCGGCGAGACGCAGGTCCGTTTCAAGCCGATCCCGGTGCCGCGCAATCTTCCCGATGCGGCGACAACCGCGTGGCCGATGGGCGATGCGAACGCGGCCGCGCCCGCCAACGCCGGGGTCGAGGCCGCGCTCGACTGGGCCTTCGCGCAAAAGGACCACAACACCCGCGCCGTCGTCGTCGTGCACAAAGGAAGAATCGTCGGCGAGCGTTACGCGCCCGGATGGACGAAAGACACGCCGCAAATCAGCTGGTCGGCCGGCAAGAGCATCACGGCGGCGCTCGTCGGCATCATCGTGCAGCGCGGGCAGCTGAAAGTCGACGACGTCGCGCCGATCAAAGAGTGGCACCAGAGCAAGGAGGATCCGCGCCGCGAGATTCGCGTCCGCGATCTGCTGCGCATGAGCAGCGGCCTTGATTTCGCGAACCTCGGTCTCAACGGCCCGGAGTCGTTCACGAAAGAGAACAAGCACATGCGGATCTATTTCGACGGCCTGAACGTGTTCGAGCACGCCGTCAATCAGCCGCAGGAGATCGCGCCGAACACGCAGTATCGCTACCGCAACAGCGATCCGCTGACGCTTGGCCGCATCGTCAAGGAGGCGGTGGAAGCGCGCGGCGAGAATTACCTGACGTTTCCGCAGCGCGCGTTGTTCGACAAGATCGGCGCGCGCAATTTCGTGCTCGAGACCGACGCGTGGGGCAACTTCATCCTGACCGGTTTCGATTACGGCGCGGCACGCGACTGGGCGCGCTTCGGCATGCTGCATCTGCAGGACGGCAAGTGGCAGGGCGAACAGATCCTTCCCGACGACTGGCTCGAATTCATTTCCACGCCGGCGCCGGCCGACAAGAACAAGGGCTACGGCGGGTTGTGGTGGCTCAATCGCGGCGGGCAGTGGAAGGGCGTGCCCGAAGATGCGGTTCGCGCGTCAGGGCACATGGGGCAATACACGATGGTGATTCCGTCGCGCGACGCGGTGATCGTGCGCCTCGGGCCAAGCCCGCGTGGCTCCGATGGCTACTTCACCGAACTGGTCAGCCGCGTGCTGAGCGCACTGCCCACCTCCGCCGAGGCTGCGGTGCGCAGGCCGCAGTAAGATACGCCGCGGATGCGTCTTCTGAAGGACCTCTTCGACCTCACCGGCAGGGTGGCGATCGTAACGGGCGGATCGCGCGGCCTCGGCGAGGAAATGGCCGAAGGCCTCGCCGAAGCGGGCGCGGCCGTCATGATTTGCGCGCGGCGCCAGCAGTGGCTTGGTCCAACCATGGAAACCTTCCGCGCCCGCGGCTTCCAGGTGGCCGGCATGATCTGCGACGTCGCCGTGCCTCGTGAAGTGCAGGATGTCGTCGATACGACGGTGGAGCGCTTCGGACGGATCGACATCCTGGTCAACAACGCCGGCATCGCGTGGGCGGCGGAACCTGAAGACATGCCGCTCGAGAAGTGGAACAAGGTGCTGGAAACGAACCTGACCGGAACGTTTCTTTTTTCACAGGCGGCCGGCCGCGAGATGTTGAAAGCCCGATCCGGCTGCATCATCAACATTGCCTCGATCGCGGGGATGGTGGGGTCGGTCAGCACGTCGCATTGGGCGGGATATGCGGCAAGCAAGGCGGGCATCATCGGGCTGACGCGCGAGCTGGCGGCAACCTGGGCGAGAGAAGGCATTCGCGTCAACGCGATCGCGCCCGGCTACTTTCACTCGCGCCTTGCCGATCCGGCGATCGTGCACGCCGAGCCGCAGATCAAGGCGACGAGCCCAATCCCGCGCGTCGGCACTGCCGGCGAATTGAAGGGCGTTGCGGTGTTCCTCGCGTCCGATGCTTCCAGTTACATCACCGGTCAAACGATCGTTGTCGATGGCGGGCGCACGATTGCCTCCTAGCCTGCTGCGCGAGCGGCTGATCGCGTTTTTCGACAGCCACATCTACCCGAACGAACAGCGCTACTACGAGCAGGCGCAGCAGGCCCGATGGCAGATACCGCCGATCCTTGACGAGCTGAAGGCCAAGGCGCGCGCTGAAGGTCTGTGGAACCTGTTCCTGCCCGAGAGCGATCGTGGTGCAGGCCTGACCAATCTCGAATATGCGCCGCTCTGCGAGGTGATGGGCCGGGTGCCGTGGGCGCCTGAAGTGTTCAACTGCTCCGCGCCCGACACCGGCAACATGGAAGTGCTGTTGCGCTACGGCACCGCGGCGCAGCAGCAGCAATGGCTCACGCCGCTCCTCGACGGCCGCATGCGATCGTGCTTTGCCATGACGGAGCCGGATGTCGCGTCCTCGGATGCGACCAACATTCGATCGACGATCGCGCGCGACGGCGATGACTACGTGTTGAACGGCCGCAAGTGGTGGATCTCCGGGGCCGGCGATCCGCGCTGCGAAATCATGATCTTCATGGGCCTCACCAACCCGCAGGCCGAACCGCACAAGCGGCAATCGATGATCCTGGTGCCGATGAAGACGCGCGGCGTGTCGATCACGCGAATGATGACGGTGTTCGGATACGACGATTCGCCTCATGGCCACGCGGAAATCACCTTCGAGAACGTGCGCGTGCCCGCCGGCAACATGTTGCTCGGCGAAGGACGCGGCTTCGAGATCGCGCAAGGCCGGCTCGGGCCGGGCCGCATCCACCACTGCATGCGGCTGATCGGCGTCGCCGAGCGCGCGCTCGAAACCATGACGAGGCGCGTGGCCGATCGCGTCGCCTTCGGCAAGACGCTGGCCGAGCAGGGCACCATCCGCCGCGACATCGCCGAATCGCGCATCGAGATCGATCAGGCCCGGCTGTTGACGATGCATGCCGCGCAGCTGATGGATACCGTCGGCAACAAGGCCGCGCGCTCGGCGATTGCGATGATCAAGGTGGTGGCGCCGAATGTGGCGCTGCGCGTGCTCGACCGCGCGATCCAGGCGCACGGCGCGGCCGGCGTCAGCCAGGACACCTTCCTCGCGTATGCGTGGGCCGCATCGCGCACACTGCGCCTGGCGGACGGCCCGGATGAAGTGCATCTCGAGACCATCGCGAAGCTCGAGCTTGGCGCCCAGGGCGGCAGGATTGCCAAGGAAAGAATTTAGCTGTATCATTTCTACAGAATGAATACGCGCACGACCCGCCAGCCGGTCGCGGCACCTGCCGCGGAGGCTGCCGTTGTCGCCAAGGCCGTGAAGCGCGCCGCGGATCGGCTGGAGCTTTCGAACCGGGTGCTCGCCGGGGTCCTTGGATTGTCGGAGGCCTCGGTCTCCCGCCTTGGCGCCGGCGCGTATCAGCTGGATCCCGCCGGGAAGCCGTTCGAGCTTGCCGTGTTGTTCCTGCGCCTGTTTCGATCGCTCGACGGCATCACCGGCGGCGACGCTGCCGTCGCGCGCGAGTGGCTGCGCAATGAAAACACCGCGCTCGGCGCGGCGCCGGTCACGCTGATTGGATCGGTTGCCGGCCTGGTGAACGTCGTTGCCTACCTGGACGCCCGGCGCGCTCTCGGCTAACACCCGCCGCCTTTCCGGACAGTGCTGGCGCGTCGTCGAAGCGCAACACGTCGTGTCGACGATGGCGCTGGTGGATACGCTCGAAGAGCAGGCGCTGCTCGAGCAGGTCCTCGACGAGAGCAAGCCCTCGATTCCCGCTGATTGCAGACACCTGCATTACCTGTTGTTCACGCCGTTTCGATATGGCGCGATCTATCCGGCAGGCTCGCGGTTTCGCCGCGCAGGCTACACGCCCGGCGTGTTTTACGCGTCGCAGGAACCAGCGACGGCGGTCGCGGAGCTCGCCTTCCGCCGTCTGTTGTTCTTCGCCGAATCACCGGCGACGCCGTGGCCGGTGAACGCCGCGGAATACACCGCGTTCGCGGTGACGTATGCGGCGCGGAAAGGCCTCGACCTCACGAAGCCGCCCTTCGATCGTGATTCAGCGAAGTGGCGCGATCCAGTCGATTACCGCCACTGCCACGATCTGGCGGATGCGGCCCGCGAGACGGGAGTACAGGTGTTGCGCTATGGATCGGCACGCGTCGACGGATTGAACGTGGCGTTGCTGACGTGCGCTGCATTCGCATCGCCCGCGCCGATCGAACGGCAGGTGTGGCGAGTGCATCTCGGGCCGGTGGGCGTGCGCGCGATCTGCGATTTTCCCGAACAGCGGCTCGCCTTCAGCCGAGATGCGTTTGCGCGCGATCCACGAATTGCACGCCTCGATTGGCAGCGGTGATCACTCCTTTACCAGCTGCCACGCCTTGTCGGCGATCAACCTGGCGGCGGCGCCGCGCTGCAATGCGTAACTCGACGCGGCGTTTCCTTGCAGTCCGCGCGCATAGACGCCCTGCAGGATGCTGGCGAGTCTGAACATCGAGAACGCGAGATAAAAGTTCCACCGCGGAATGCCGGTGCGGCCCGCGCGCTCGCAATACATCGCTACATACTCAGCTTCGCCCGGCATGCCCGATCGATCGTTATCCGTGGCTTCGACCAGTCCCAGCGCTTCCGGAGGCAAGTGATACGTCAGGCAGTTGTAGGCCAGATCAGCAAGCGGATGCCCCAGCGTCGACAGCTCCCAATCGACGATCGCGACGATGCGCGGTTCAGTGGGGTGAAAGATCAAGTTCTCGATGCGGTAATCGCCGTGAACGATGCCGGACTCGTCGCCTGGCGGGATGTTCGCGGGCAGCCATTCCATCAAACGAGCCATCGACGGAATGTCGTCCGTTTTTGCCGCCACGTATTGCTGGCTCCAGCGCGCGATCTGGCGCGAATAGTAGTTCCCCGGCTTGCCGTAATCGCTCAAGCCGATGGCGTTGACGTCGACTTGATGCAAACGCGCCAGCGCGTCCGCCATGTCTTCATACATCGCGGCGCGATCGGCGGCGCTGACGCCGGGAAGATGCGGTTGCCGGAAGACGCGGCCCTCGACGCATCCCATGACGAAGAACGGCGTGCCGATCACGCCCGCCTCCTCGCACATCAGCAGTGCGGATGGCACGGGTATGCCGCTGCCGGCGAGCGCCTTCATCACGCGATATTCGCGATCGACGGCGTGCGCCGATGGCAGCAGCTGGCCGGGCGGCTTCTTGCGCAGCACGTACTGCGATCCGGAGGCGCGCAAAAGATACGTTGGATTCGATTGCCCGCCTTCGAACTGCCGGATGGTGAGCGGCCCTGCGAACCCAGGCAGGTGCTCGGTCAGGTATCGCTCGAGCGCGGCGGCATCGATCTCGTGCCCCGGGCGAACCCGCGTGATTTCGGCTGCGCTGCGCATCCGCGCGCATGGTACATCGTGATGGCGGCACTCGCTCGTGATATAACCGGCGCGCATTCGTTGGCCCGTTCGGTGCCCTGACCGTAGTTGGTTGTTGTGAAGGAGGGGTTCATGCGTCGCCTTCTGTTGAGCATCCTGGCCGCCGGAGTTGTGTTTGCTGCGCCGTCGATTGCAAGCGCACAAGCGGCCATTGCAGGTAGCGTGAAAGACTCGACCGGGGCGGCGCTGCCCGGAGTCACGGTCGAAGCCGCGAGTCCAGCGCTGATCGAGCGCGTCCGCACCGCCGTCACCGACAGCGCCGGGCAGTATCGCATCAACGATCTCAGTCCAGGCGGCTACACGGTCACGTTCACGATGGCCGGATTTCAACCGGTCCGCCGCACCGGCGTCATCCTCGAGACGAACTTTACCGCCCCGCTGAACGTCGAGTTGGCCGTCGGCAACGTCGACGAAACGATCACGGTCACGGGCGCGACTCCCGTTGTCGACGTGGCGAACAACCGCACGACCGTCGTCGTGAATCGCGACATGCTCGACGCGATTCCAACGCCGGCACGCAGCCTGCAGGCGCGCGCGTATCTGATACCCGGCACCATGGTGACCGCGGTCGGATCGGGCCAGACCAGCATGACGATCTTCGGATCGCAGGCCGCCGATCAGGTGGTGATGGTCGACGGCATGCGCTTGAACCTGCTCGAAGGCCAGGGGCAGTTCAGCGGCATCTACCTCAACGACGGCATGGCGCAGGAAATTTCGTACGACACCGGCGCGCAAAACGCCGAAGTCGCGCAGGGCGGCCTGCGCGTCAACATGATTCCCCGCGAAGGCGGCAACACCTTCTCGGGAATCTTCTTCATCCAGGGCGCCAACGGCCCGCTCGCCAGCGACAACCGTTCGGATGCGGTGAAGAACTTCATCCCGCTGCCGCTCGGCCTCGCCTACACCTACGAGATCAACCCGTCGTTTGGCGGTCCGATCAAGCGCGACAAGGTGTGGTTCTATTTCACCTACAAGCTGCAGGACACCAAGAGCTACACCACGCTGCCGGATCGCTCACAAGGCATTCTTCAGAACTGGCCGAACTACAGCTACGTCACGCGCGTGACCTGGCAGGCGACGGAGCGCGACAAGTTCCGCTTCTACGTCGACAAGCAGATGAACGGCAACAAGTTCGAAGGCCTCGGCGCGACCACGACGATCGAGGCGTCGCACCGGCTGTGGACGCCGCGCGGCATGACGCCACAGGTCAAGTGGACGCAGACCACCACCAACCGCTTGATGCTCGAAGCCGGGGTCACGATGTACGACCTCAACTTCCGCCGCGAGCCGCAGGAAGGCGTCAGCGGCGAGCTGCCGCGATTCGAGACCACCACCGGCGTCAGCTCCGGCACCTACGCGGGCACGATGGACAGCTGGACGCAGAACTACACCACCGTGGCGTCGGCGTCGTACGTCACCGGCTCGCACTCGATCAAGGGCGGCATGAACTTCGGCTGGGGGCGCCGCGTGCGCACGTGGCCGGCGCCAAACGCCGCGAACATCCTGCAGCTGCGCTTCACCAACGGCCAGCCCGCGCAGGTCCAGGTCCGCAACACGCCGATCGACGAATCGATCGAGCGCATGAACGCCGACCTCGGTTTCTATCTCCAGGACGCGTGGACGATCGACCGGCTGACGCTGAACGTCGGCGGCCGCTTCGACTACTTCAACGCGGAGGTACCGGCGCTGTCGGCGCCGGCCAGCACCTGGGTGCCGGCGCGCGATCGGGCCGCGGTGAAAAACGTCCCGAACTGGAAAGACTGGGCGGTGCGGCTCGCCGCAACCTACGACCTGTTCGGCAACGGCAAGACGGCGCTGAAGGTCAACGCCAGCAAGTACATCGCCTCGGCGGCGCTCGGCTTCGCCGAAAACTTCAACACGCTGACCGCGTCCACCGAAACGCGGACGTGGAACGACATCGATGGCAATCGCTCGGTGCTCGACGCCGCGGGCAACCTGCAGCGCAACGAGATCGTCGGCGGCACCGCCAACTTCGGCGGCGCCACCGCGATCGATCGCGTCGACGAGGCGCTGAAGCGCGAATACAACTGGGAGTACAGCGCCACGGTGCAGCACGAGCTGTTTCCGCGCGTGGCAGTGACGGGCGGCTATCATCGCCGCACTTACGGCAACCTCGCCATCCAGGACAACCTCAACGTCGGCGTTGGCGACTGGACGCCGTTCACGATCACGGCGCCGCTCGACGAGCGGTTGCCCGGCGGCGGCGGCTTCCCGGTGACGCTCTACACGCTCAACACCTCCAGGGTGGGCGTCGCGACCGACAACATCCGCACCTTCTCGACCAGCAACACGCGCGTCTACAACGGCTTCGACGTGAACCTGCAGGCGCGCATCCGCGCCAGCGGCATGCTGCTGGGCGGCGTCACGCACGAGCGCACCGCCAGCACCACGTGCGATCAGCGCGACAACCCGAACAGCCTGCGCTTCTGCGACTCGGTGGGACCGTTCCGAACCCTGTTCAAGATGAGCGGCGCATATGAATTGCCGTATCGCTTCCAGGTTGCCGGCACCTTCGTCGCGCGGCCCGGCATCAGCATCGCGTCGAATTACGTGGTGACGAGCGCGCTCGCAGGCCGTCCGATCGTCTCCAGCACCGCGGGCGCCTCGCAAATCACCGTCAATCTCGTCGAGCCAAACACGATGTTCACCGACTACATCAATTCGCTCGACATGCGGGTCTCCCGCAACTTCCGGTTTGGAAAGTACCGGCTGCAGGGCATGGTCGACATCTACAACGTGTTCAACGCCGGGGCGGTCACCACCCTGAACACGAATTTTGCCGCGAGCGCGGCGACGCGCGTCTGGCTCAACCCGCAGACGATCCAGACGAGCCGCTACGTGCGCTTCGGCGCTCAGCTGAACTTCTGACGAGGACACGGAGAAGTACGGAGGGCACGGAGGCTACGGTAGCGAGACGGATTCGCCAGCGCGGAGCGGCGTGTGCACGGGCAGGCGGCGAGCTTTCGTCGCCTGCTCGAAGGCGTAGCCGATCGCGAGCAGCCGTGGCTCGCTGAACGCCGGGCCGAGGAACGAGATGCCGATCGGGAGATCTTCGGTGCTGAAGCCGGCGGGGACGATGAGTTCCGGGAAGCCCGACAGGTTGGCGAGGTTGCTGCCGCTGCCCGCGGCGCCCCCAGGAGGTTCGGCGGGCGCGTCAATGCGCTGCGGACGCCGCGACGCGGTCGGATAGGCAATCGCATCGATGTTGTTGGTCTCGAGGATGCCCTCGAGGATCGCGCGGACGAGCGGCAGTCCGTGGTCGCGCACCGAGGTGTAGTGATAGTCGTTGACGGTGCCGCTCGCAGCTTCGCGCACCATCAGCGACCAGCGCACCGGATTCGGACTGGCGCCCGCCGTGGTCGGCGCGTTGACCTGGCGCGCGCGTTCGATCAGCTCGGTGATGTTTTTCGGGTACTGCGGTCCCAGCGTCTTGAGGTAGTCGGCGATCTGCACGACGAACTCGGGATAGCGAATCGCGTTGTAGTACTCGCCTTTCGCATCGAGTAGCCACCGTGGCAGGCGCACGTCGACAATCGTCGCGCCTTGCTTGCGCATCGCCTCGAGCGACGCTTCCATGATCCAGTCGACATCGCCGTCCTGCCCGAGGAAGTCGCGCGCGACGCCGATGCGCGCGCCCTTGAGCGCATCAGGCTTCAACGATTGCGTGTAATCGGCAACGCTTCGGCCGTCGCCGCTTTTCGTCGATGCGTCCGCCGCATCGACGCCGGCGATCACGCCGAGCACGGCGGCAACGTCATAGACGCTTCTCGCCATCGGACCGACGGTATCGAAGCTGAGCGCGAGCGGGATCACACCGTCGCGGCTCACGAGCCCCATCGTTGTTTTCAACCCCGCGATGCCATTCGACGTGGACGGACCGCGCACCGAACCGCCCGTATCGGTGCCGAGG
>DASUSZ010000094.1:0-13983 GCA_036374815.1 Vicinamibacterales bacterium
GCGACCGCGGTGCCACCGCCCGCAGCCTGCACTTTCACGCCCTTCTTCAATTCCTCGAGCGCGGCCGCGAACGACGGCTTTGCCTTCGACAGCGACACGCGATCCTGCGGCCGCCGCGGGCCGGCCAGGCTCGGCTCGACCGTCGACAGATCGAGCTCCATCGTTTCGGTGTACACCGCGTCGGGCGAATCCGCGGTCCTGAACAGGCCCTGGGCGCGCGCATACGCTTCGACGAGCTCAACCTGGTTCGCGTCGCGGCCGGTCAACCGCAGGTATTCCAGCGTCATGTCGTCGATCGGGAAGATCGCGACGGTCGATCCGTACTCGGGGCACATGTTGCCCAGCGTCACGCGATCGGCAATCGTCAGGTTGGCGAGTCCCGGCCCAAAGAACTCGACGAACTTGCCGACGACGCCCTTCTTGCGGATCGCTTCGGTGATCGTCAACACCAGATCGGTCGCCGTGGTTCCTTCAGGCAACTTCCCTTTCAGTCGATAACCAAGCACCGGCGGAATCAGCATCGAGCTTGGCTGGCCGAGCATTGCCGCTTCCGCCTCGATGCCGCCAACGCCCCAGCCCACCACGCCGAGTCCATTCACCATCGTCGTGTGCGAGTCGGTGCCGAACACGGTATCGGGATAGGCAATCGCGCCGCCGTCTGCCGCCTCGCGGACCACCACGCGGGCCAGGTACTCGATATTGACCTGGTGGACGATGCCGGTCTCGGGCGGCACGACGCGGAAGTTGCGGAACGCGGTCTGGCCCCAGCGGAGAAACACGTAACGCTCGCGATTGCGGTGGTATTCGAGATCGGCGTTCAGCGCGAGCGCGTTGGCCGTGCCGAAATGATCGACCTGCACCGAGTGATCGATGACGAGCTCGACCGGCTGCAGCGGGTTGACCTTCTGCGGATCGCCGCCGAGCGCGACGATGCCGTCGCGCATGGCCGCGAGATCGACCACGCACGGCACGCCGGTGAAGTCCTGGAGCAGCACCCGCGCCGGCATGAAGGAAATTTCCTTCTGGATGATCGTCTTCGGGTCCCAGCCCGCCAGCGCGCTGATGTCGGACGACTTCACGAAGGCGTTGTCTTCGCGGCGCAGCAGGTTCTCGAGCAGGATCTTCAACGAATATGGCAGCCGCGCGACGCCGGGAAACTGTCGTTCGAGTACGGGCAGGCTGTAATAGGTGACGGTATCGGCGCCAACGGTCAATGAGGCGCGCGTCTTAAAGGTATCGAGGCTGGGCATGATCACAACCTTTTGATTCTATCAAGGAACGCACGAACGACCTGGCCAGGGTCCTGTTTCTCGCCATCGACGGCGAAGTTCATCCGCCGCATGTCGTCCGCCGATATTGCGCCCTCGAGGCGGCGGAGCGCCTCGCCGATCGCCGGATGCTTCAGCAGCACATCCGCGCGGACCAGCGGCACCGCTTCGTAGGCCGGGAAGTAATGGCGATCGTCGGCGAGCACGACCAGGTTATTCGACGCAATCTGGCCGCTGGTCGCATCGCCGGCGGTGACATCGATCTCGCGGGCCGCCACCGCGCGGTAGATCAGGTTGAGATCCATCGTGCGCGGTTGTCCGGCCAGCTGCAGCCCATACGCCGCGCTCAAGCCCTTGAAGCCGTCCGGCCGCTCCAGGAACTCGTAGCCGAATCCGGCGGTCGCGCCGGCGAATTTATTGAGATCGCCGATCGTCTTCAAACCGAGGCGCGATGCGTCTTCGGCCCGCACCAGGATCGCAAACGTGTTGTCGTAGCCGAGCCGCGGCATCGCGGTGATGCCAAGCGCCGCGTAGCGATCGCGGATCTGTTGATAGACGGCGCTCGAATCGGCGGATGCGGGCAGGTTGAAGATCGCCGTGAGCGACGTGCCCGAGTACTCCACGTAGGTGTCGATGCCGCCGCCGACGAGCGCCTGGTGCGCGATCGCGGTCCCGCCGAGATTGAAACGCCGCTCGACACTCAACCCGGCGCGTTCGAGCACCTGGGCCACGATCTCTCCCAGCACGATCTGCTCGGTGAAGTTCTTCGACCCAACGATCACGTCACGCCGGCCATCGCCGCTCGATGCCCACACCGCGCCGCCGGCGGCGGCGCCCAGCATCAGCGCCAGCGCGATCGCTGCGCCTGTGGATCGGCGGCGGGGATCGGCGATGCGGCCGGCCAGCGCGAGCGTCCCGTCGAACGCCAGCGCCAGCAGCGCCGCGGGAACAGCGCCCGCCAGGATGACGGTGGAATCGACCATCGCCAGGCCGCGGAAGATGTAGTCGCCAAGGCCGCCGGCACCGATCGCCGACGCGATCGTCGCGGTGCCGACACCAATCACGACGGCGACCCGCAGCCCGGAAAGGATCGACGGCAACGCCAGCGGCCATTCGACCTGTCTCAGCACCTGTCGAGACGTGAGTCCCATCGCGACGGCGCATTCGATCACGCTCGCTTGCACGCCCTGGATGCCGGTGATCGTCGCCCGCAGCACCGGCAGCACGGCGTAGACCGTTAAGGCAACAAGCGCGGTGCGCGTGCCGATGCCGCCGACCAGCGGCAGCGGAATCAGGAAGCCAAACAGGGCGAGGCTGGGAATCGTCTGGGCGAGATTGGCAACTCCGACGATCGGTTTGGCGATCATCGGACGCCGCGCCGCGAGGATGCCGAGCGGAATCCCGATCGCCGCCGCGATCATCGTCGACGCCAGCACCAGGACGACGTGCTCGCCAAGACGCGCGACGAACTCGGCGCGATGCGACGCGATGAACTCGATGAGCGCCGTCATCTCGAAGCCACCAGCGCTGACACGCGTGGATCGGTGGAGGCGCGGACGGCAGCCGGCGTATCGCACGCGCAGATCTCGCCGTCGCAGAGCACCGCAACGCGATCCGCGATTGTGAACGCCTCCGCCATGTCGTGCGTCACCAGGATCACGGTGCGGCGCAGCGCCGCCTGCAGCCGCTTGAACTCCGCGTGCAGCTCCGACTTGGTAATCGGATCGAGCGCGCCGAACGGCTCGTCCATCAACAACAGCTGCGGATCCGCGGCCAGCGCACGCGCCAATCCAACCCGCTGACGCTCACCTCCCGACAGCTGATCCGGCCACCGATCGCGATAGGTCTGCGGCGCGAGGCCGATCATCGTCAACAGCTCGTCGACGCGCGCGCACACGCGATCCTCCGGCCACGCCAGCAGGCGCGGCACGACCGCGACGTTTGCGGCCACCGTCATGTGCGGAAAGAGGCCCGCATCCTGGATCACGTAGCCGGTTGCGCGGCGCAGCGCAATCGGATCCCAGTCGCGCGCCGGCCGGCCCTGGATGATGATCTGACCCGCGTCCGGCTCGAGCAGCCGGTTGATTAGGCGGAGCAGCGTGGTTTTTCCTGAGCCGCTGCGTCCAACGAGCGCGAGCACCTCGCCGGAGTTGACCGTCAGTGAAACGTCCGACAGCACACGACGATCTCCGCGGCTGGCGGAAACGCGGTCGAGCCGGACCGCGCTGGCGATCGTCGCCGGGACTGCGGCGGACACGTCAGAAGCCTATGAACGCGGCCAGCGACAAGGTCGGATAGGTCCGCGTCTGATCCTCGAAATCAATGCCGTTCCTGCGGACGTTCAGGCGAGCATCACCGCGCAGCCCGAGAGCGCCACCTGCACCGCGGCCGCCGCGCAAAAAGTATCGCGCGCCGAGGCCGGCGTAATAGATCTGCCCGGTCTCGGCCAGCGTGCGGTCTTCATGCAGCTGTCGCAGGAATGCAGCTCCGCCCAGCGCGAAGGGCGCCAGCCGGCTGCCCATTCGAATCGGCAGCTGCCATGTGACGCCGCCGCCAATCAGATACTGCTCGAGCGTTTCGCCAGGCAGCTCCTGCGCCGGCGCTTCAGCATCTTCGCGGATCGACACCGCGATTCGCGGCCGCGTATAGGCAAGACCGAATTCGAGCGTCGCGCGTGGAGTAACGGCGTAACCGATTCGCAGCTCCGGCGACGTCGCAGGCGTGACTCGCGATGTGGCGCTGAACAACGTGAATACGGGCGGCGATGAGCCGATGCCGTTGCCGCGCAGCGCCGCGGTCGCGTCACCAACGTCGTAGGCGCCCGACCAGACGAGGCCGGCGCCAAGAGTGAATTGGTGCGCGCGGAATGCCGGAGCCTCTTGCGCGTTGGCGACGCCGCTGGCTGCGAATGCGAAGCACACCGCCGCTAACCCTTGGCGAAGGTGGATCATTTGGGCTGCACCGCGATTTCGATCGGCGGCGACGATCCGCCCTGCGGAGCAACGACCATGCGCGGCGCATAGGCGACGCGAAAGTCCGTGTCGATCGCGCCGGGAAAGAAGCTGTCCGGATCGGCATCGTCGAGCGGCTCGACCCGCAGGATGTACGGGCCCGGCGGCAGCTGCGCGATTACGAACTCGCCCGCGTCGCTCAACGTGAAGTTGCCGACGACGATGCCCGATTCGGGGTTGAAGGCGACCACGTGAGCCCCCAGCACGCCCCGCCCATTTTTCGTTACCCGTCCGACAATGCCGCCGGCCTCGTGGTCGGAGAGCTTCGGATACAGATCGGAAATGCCGGCAATGTCGTCCGCCTGGAGCGACCGATCGGCGATCGTGCCCGACGAGAGCGCGATCGGAAACATGATCGCGCCGCTGCCGATCACGCGGCGGTTGCCGCTGCTGGTGCGCTCGGTTTCCCCGATCGCGGAATGACCGAGCCCGAGCAGATGCCCGAGCTCGTGCAGCACCACCGACTCGAGGTCGACGCGATCGGCCTGCCCGTTCGGCGCCACCGAGTATGCGAACCGGCCGTTGAAGAAGATGTCGGCCTCGGCAATCTCGCCGGTGGTGACGTCGATCAGGAAGCTGGTGGCGCCAAGCACGCGATCGAGATCCGGCCGGTCGATGAAGCCGAGCGTGGTCCTGCCGTCGGTGCCTTCCGCCGGCGCCGACGTCATGCCGTTGAACGAGAAGCGGACGTTCGCGGATTCGACGCTCGACCACGTCGCCGCGGCGCGCTCCACGGCGCCGCGCAGGTCATTTGCGGTCAGGCCGCCGCCCGGGCGATCGGAGATGAAGTAGCCGATCGGCTGCTGGCGCCACGTCGCGTCGATGACGCGGCCGTTCAGCAGCGCGCCGAGCTTGAGGTAGGCCTGCGGCGCACTCGATCCAAACGTCAGCGCGATCGCCAGCACGGCCAGGCAGCGTTTCATTTGCCGCGTACGCCCTTCACGCTGCTTTCAAACGCGGCGAGCGAAACCGGCTTCCGCCTGACATCGCCGCGCGCGATCCGCCCGGCGGTCTCAACGACCGGGGGCACCACCATCATCTCGCCGCTCGATGCATCACGCCGCACGCGATAGATGCCCTGCGTCAGCCCGGTCGTGACGGGCAATCGCGGCCCCTGCGCGGTCAGGAAGAACACCGCGAGATCGCCGGACACGAAGGTTGGCGCGCCAGGAATGACGTTCAAGTACCGTCCGACTTGCCCGCCGGGCACGGTGAACACGATCGATTCGCGCGCGGTCCCTTTCATGCCGCGCAACACTTCGACGGTGACGACGCTTTCGATGAACCGGCGATCCGCGGTCCACTGCGCGCGGACATCCGTCACGCGGCCGAAGACCACCGCCTGCGATTCGTTGACGAGTTGTTCGAAGCTGAGCGGCACGACCGTGGTCGCGTCGACGCGAACAGCGCAAAGCGCGGCGAACAAGACAGCGATGAGGCTACGGCGCATGCGACGAGTGTACGACATCGAGTACGGCCTCGGCGGCACGATCGCTGGCGCCGGGTCCGCCGAGCTGGCGGCGCACATCGGCAAGCGCCGCCATCATCTCATCGCGATAGGCGCGATCGGTCAGGATGCGCACCGCTTCCTGCGTGACCGCTTCGGCCGTGCAATCGTCCTGGATCAGCTCCACGACAATGCGGCGGCCGGCGATCAGATTGACCATCGCGTACATGTCGACCTTGGCCAGCCCCTTGCCGAGCCGATACGTCGCCGGCGAGAGCTTGTAGAGGACGACCATCGGCTTGCCGTGCAACGCGGTCTGGACCGTTGCGGTGCCCGAGGCGGTGATCACCGCATCGCACGCATTCAGCACATCGTCGGTCTGCACGTCGGCGATGCGCAGCGTGACGCCGCTCAACCCGAACGGCTCGAACAGTCCGTCGCCCAAATTCGGCGCGCGGGCGACGACAAACTGCACACCCGGAACCTGCGCGGCGATTGCGGGCACGGCTTCGGCAATCACCGGCGCGAGGCGCTCGAGCTCGTTCTTGCGGCTGCCCGGCAGCAGCGCCAGTAGCGGCTTTGCCGGATCGAGATTCAGCTTCTTGAGGAACGCGTCGCGCGACAGGCGCGGCTTCGCCAGGTCGATCAGCGGATGCCCGACGAATCGCACGTCGATGCCGGCATTGTTGTAGAGCGCTTCCTCGAACGGAAAGATCGGCAGCACGCGATCGACATTGCGCTTCATCAGGCGCATGCGGCCCGGCCGCCACGCCCACAGCTGCGGGCTGATGTAATAGATCACCGGGATGCCCTGTTTCTTGATGAAGTGCATCAGCCGGAAATTGAAATCGGGATAGTCGATGACGACCAGCGCGTGCGGCTTCAGCTCGCGCGCCGCCCGCGTCAGCTTGCGGAGCGTGGCGATCGATCGCGGCACCACGCTGAGCGCTTCGGCGAGCCCGGTGACGCTCATGCCGTGGAAATCAGCGATCAGCCGGCCGCCGGCGGCGGCAAAGCGCTCGCTGCCGAGGCCGAAGACGTCGATGTCGGGTTCGCGGCGGCGCAGGGCCTCGACGAGGGCGGCGGCGTAGAGATCGCCGGACGCCTCGCCGCAGGACAGCAGAATGCGCGTCAGGGCCGCGGTGCTCCCGGACGTCGCGTGAGATCGGGCGACAGCAGGTCTACGTTGGCGATCGGAATGCGCTCGAAGGTGGCGAAGCCGACGCCCTTGAGATCGTCCACGAACTTGTCGGCGTCGCCGACCAGCACGACGGAGAGCTGCGCCGGCCGGATGAACCAGCGCGCGACCCGCTGAATCTCGTCCGGCGTGACCTTCAGGATGCGCTCGCGATAGCGCGGCAGATCGTCGACCGGCAGATCGTAGAACAACTGGTTGAGCACCTGTGTCGCAATCGCATCGGGCACTTCGATGGTCAAGGGGAAGTGGCCGACCATGTAGTCCTGCGCCCCTTCGAGCTCGCCGTCGCTGACGCGCTCGCGCTGGAGGCGGGTGAACTCGTCGACGACGACACGCAAAGCTTCGGCGGTGTTCGAGGTCTGTGTATCCGTTTCGGCAATCACGGCGCCTGCCCACTTGAACGTGTCGAGGTCGGCCGAGGCGCCATAGGTCAATTGCTTCTGCGAGCGCAGCACCTGCTGCAGCCTGTTCGCGCCCTCACCACCAAGAATCTTCACGGCCTGGTCGATGGCCTCGTAGTCGTTGTGCTTGCGCGGGATCGCGATGTGGCCGACGCGAATTTCCGTCTGCACCGCATCCTTCTTGTCGATCACGATCACCCGCCGCGTCGCGTCGGGCGGCTCCGTCACCGCGAGGGCCGGCACTTCGCCGGCCGTCCAGCCGCCGAAATGCTTTTCAAGGCCGGCCATCGCCTCGTCGGCGCCGATGTCGCCGACGATGGCGATCAGCGCGTTGTTCGGCACGAAGTACTTGCGATGGAAGTCCACGAAGTCCGCGCGCGTGAGCGCAGTCAGGGATTCCGCGGTGCCCGAACCGGGCATGCCGTACGGGTGGAAGCCGTAGATCAATCGTTCGATCACGCGATCGGCGACCGACTCCGGATCGTCGGCGGCCACCTTCAGCGCCGACAGCGCCTGCGCGCGCTGGCGCTCCACTTCTTCCGGCGCGAACGTCGGACGCTGCACCACGTCGGCGACGAGATCCAGCGCGATGTCGTAACTGTCCTTCATCACGATGGCATTGACCGACGTCAGGTCGCTGCCCGCGCCGGTGCCGAGCACGCCGCCGATGAAGTCGATGGTTTCCGCGATCTGCTCCGCGCTGCGCTTGCCCGCGCCTTGATCGAGCAGCGTGGCCGTGAGCATCGCCAGGCCGTGCTTGCCTTTCGGATCGTGCGCGGCTCCGGCGCGAATGATCATTCGGACGCTGACAACCGGCTGCTCGTTCTGGCTGACGAGCACCACCTGCATGCCGTTGGCCAGCTTGCGGATTTCGTAGGGCGGGAACGTGACCGGGCGTGCCGGCAGCGGACGCGGCGGGTTGTCGCGCGGCCATTCGACCCGTGCCTGCGCGCCTTCGCCGCGCCGCCACTCGCTCGTGGCTTCGTTACTGGCGCGCTGCTTGAAATGCTCGGTGACGGTTGGACCGGCGGCCAGCAGCCCGCCGAGGCCGCCAAACAGGATCAGGGCAATGACGGTCTTCGTCTTCACTGTTCCACTCCGCCGCGCGGCATGATGCGCATCACCATGCGGCCTTCCGGCACGAAATATTTCTGCGCCACCCGCTTCACGTCATCGAGCGACACTTTCAGGAAGGTGTCGAATTCGCCGTCGGCGGACGCCATGTCCTTCTGAATCACCTCGGCGTGGCCGAGCTGCGACGCCTTCTCCTTGATCGACAGCCGGCTGACGACGTAGTCGCGCGCGAACTGGTTCTTGGCGCGCTGCAGCTCCCGCTCGGTGATGCCGGCGGTCTTGAGCTTGTCGAATTCCGCGATCAACGCCTTCTCGACCTCGTCCGGCGACTTGCCCGGATTGACGAGCGCGACCGCTGAGAAAATTCCCGGTTGCTCGAGGAAGCTGCTGCTGCCGAATGCCGTCAACGCCAGCCCGGTTTCGTAAACGAGCTTCCGATAGATACGAGACGTCTGGCCATCGGACAGCGTCTTCGACATCACGAACATCGGATACGAATCGGGGTGCCCGTTATACGGCACGTGATAGGTCACGACCACCGCCGGCAGCGGCCACGGCTGCTCGAGCGTGACGCGCTTCTCCTTGGTGTGCTGCGGCTCGACGGGAATATCGCGCGGCACCGGCTTCGACGCCTTCGGCACGCGACCGAAATACTGGTTCACCAGGTTCGTGACGGTATCGGTGTCGAAGTCGCCGACCACCATCAACGTGGCGTTCTCGGGCACGTAATACGTCTGATAGAAATCACGCACGTCGTTGATTGTCGCGGCATTCAGGTCGGCCATGCTGCCGATCACCGGGTGCTTGTAGGGATGCACGTCGAAGGCGTGCGAGGTGATCAGCTCGTTGAGCAGCCCGAACGGCGGATTCTCGATGCGCATGCGGCGCTCTTCCTTGACCACCTCGCGCTCGGCGACGAAGGTCTTCTCGTCGATGCGCAGCGACGCCATGCGATCGGCTTCCATCCACAGCACCAGCGGCAGGTACTGCGCCGGGATGGTCTGCCAGAACACCGTGGTGTCCTCGTTGGTGTAGGCATTGGCCTGGCCGCCGACCGACGCGATGATCGAGGTGTGCTGCTCGGGCTCGACGTTGCGCGAGCCCTTGAACATCATGTGCTCGAAGAAATGCGCGAAGCCGGTGCGGCCCGGCTTCTCGTTCTTGGAGCCGACGTGATACCAGAGCTCGACGTGCACGATCGGCGTCGACTTGTCCTGGTGGAGGATCACCACCATGCCGTTGGGCAGCACCAGCCGCTGATACTGCAGTTTCGGCGGCCGCACCGCGGCCTGCAGCGGGACGATCACGAGCGCCGCAACCGCAACGGTCAGCAGCAGCAATAGCATCGAAAACTTTTTCATTTCTCCTCGAGCTTCCTGAGCCGCTCCTCGAGCGCGCGCAACTGCTTTCGCATGTCGGGCAGCTTGCGGAACACCGCCGACGATCGCCGCCATTCGCTGTTGTCGATCGCCGGATAGCCGGACACGAACGCGTCGGCATCCACCGAATTGGTGATGCCCGACTGGCCGACCGCTTTTGCGCGATCGCCGATCGTCAAGTGGCCGCCAACGCCGACCTGGCCGCCAAGCACCACGTTGTCGCCCAGCACGGTGCTCCCGGCAATGCCGACCTGCGCGGCGAGCAGCACGTTCTTGCCGAGCACCACGCCGTGGGCAATCTGCACCAGGTTGTCGAGCTTGGTGCCGGCCTTGATGCGCGTCTCGCCCACCGCCGGCCGATCGATCGTCGTGTTGGCGCCAATCTCGACGTCGTCTTCGATCACCACGGGCGCCGTCTGCGGAATTTTTTCATGCGAGCCGTCGGCGCGCTGCGCGAACCCGTAGCCGTCGCTGCCGACCACCGCGCCGTTCTGGATGATCACGCGCGACCCAATCGTGCAGCGCTCACGGATTGAGACGTGCGCATGCAGGATGCAGTCGTCTCCGATGGTCGTGCCGTCGCCGATCACGACGTGGGGATGAACGATGGTACGAGCGCCAACCGACGCGCCGGAGCCGATCACGGCAAATGCGCTCACCGTCGCGCTCGGATCGATCCGCGCATCGGCGGCGATCGATGCCAGCGAGTGGACGCCTGCCGCCGGCGGCTTGTCCGGTGACAGCACCTGCGCGGCGCGCGCGAAGGTCAAATAGGGAGACTGGCTGCGAATCACCGCGCAGGGCACAGCGTCTCTTAGTGAAGAGGCTTCGCCGTTCATGATCACGGCGCTGGCCCTGGTCGAGGCGAGCTTCGAGGCGTACTTCGGATTGGCGAGGAACGTCAGATCGCCCGGGCCGGCGTCCTCGATCTTCGCCACGCGGCGAATCTCGATGGCGGCATCACCCTCCACCGGACAGTCCAAGCGCCGAGCCAGCTCGCCGAGCGTCACAGAATCGAGAATATCACCGCCCGGCCGTTACACCGACGCCGCCATCCGTTCCACGAAGGTGGCCATTTTCGGCATGTGCAGTCGCCGGGCCGCCTCGCGTATCACGCGATGGCGCATGTTGTCATCAAGCGAAAAGGCATGACGCAAATCGGTCAGCGCGGCGTCCGGCGTCACCGTCCACTTGACGCCGTGCAGCGCGTTGACCGCGCCGCGCCACGCGAGGAAATGACCGACCACCGTGAACGTGAACAGGTATCCAAGGATGTTCGGCCCCGGCACCACGGCCACCGCCGCGGACAGGATCAGCAGCAGCGTGTGAGGCAAGAGGCGATTGCGGTGAAAGTCGGCGTCGCGCTTGATGTTCTCGCGCATCAGCCACTCCGCGTCGCGGGCCAGCAAATCCGACGACGCGTGCAGCGTTGCGCTGTGGGCCGTGCGCAGATGCCACAGCAGGCGCTGCTCCGCGATGCGCTCGGCGATCCACCGCATCATGCGCTTGTGCATGCGGCTCAGGAAGGTCTTCGGCTCTTCGATCGCCTTTTGATGCCGCGCCTCTTCCGCCTCTTTCAGTTGCTCGTGGAAACGCCGCCGCATGCGCGCGAAGAAGCCTTGCGCCGCCGGATCGACGTCCTCCTCCTCTTCCTCCGCCTCGTAGTAACACTCGTAGCGATCGCGCGCGATCGGTACGAGGTACACGTCCAGCGGCTTGCGGGGTTGAGCTGGCTGCTCGACGTCCATCACTACTATGGACGACGAATGCGCCGCGGAGTTCGCGGGGTGTCCAACGGGATCGCCGGACGGCCGGCATTCTCCCAGGCGCCCGCGATCATCGCCGCTACCGCGGCGATCGATTCGTTGAGGCGCTTCTCGAGCACCGGCAGCGTGCCTTTCCCGAACGCATCGAAATACGCATCGTCGTAGAACTCGCGGCCCGCAGCGGCGCTGCGGTCCGACTCGAGCACGTTGGCCGCGGCGCGATTGCTCGCGAGCAGGGTCTCGAACATGAACTCGCGCGGATTCGCGACCGGCTTGATGGCGACCGGCGCAATCGTCAGCCTGTCGCGGTTGCGCTCGAACAGCTCGGCCTCCCAACGCGAGTGGATGCCGTCCTGGCCCGTGACCTGGCCGTTGTAATTGACCACTGCATGGAGCGGCACGTGGCCATCCGAGACGTAGTGCGTCATCACGGCTGCAAACAGGACGATGTTTTCCGTGGCATAACCGGGCGCGGGTTTCTGTTTCAACGCCTCGAACTCGCGCTGCAGCCGTCCGTAGAACTCCGCCGTCCGCCACGGCAGCAGTCCTTGCGTATGCACCACGTCTTTCCCGAACTTCTGCACCGCCACGTCGTAATCACGCGGCAACGCGGCGAACGGGTATGGACCGAATTCCTTGTAGTCCATGTCGAGGAAATGGTTGGGCGGCTCGTCCTCCCAGCCGACCGTGCGCCACAGATCGGGATCGATGGAGCGCTCGACGATGAAGGCGCGGCGTTTTTCGAACAGCGGCTTCAGCTCCGCCGGCAGCAGCGCGATCATGCGGTCGGCGATGAACTTGTGGGCCTCGAAGCCCCACGCCGCCGAGGACGCGGGAACCGCGATGCACGCGGCGAGCACGAGAGCGGCAAAGCGCATATCGCTATCTTACTGAAGCTTGACCGCGGACCAGCCGTACGGTCCAGCGCTGGCATAGCGATAGTCGTTGATCCAGATGCCGCGCTGCTCGAGGTTGACCTGCACGAACGGGAACCGCGACCAGCGAAGATACGCGCGCGCCAGCGGCAACTGCAGCGCCGCCTGCACGTCCGGTTGATCGAATCCCTTGCTGATGCCGAAGCCGGCCGGCCGGAAGTGCGGCATGGGTTCGAACCACAGGTTGCCCTTTTCGTAACGATCGCCGACGTCGATCACCACTTCGCGCCGAAACGGGTTCACGACGACAGGCGTCACCATGAACCGCGTGTTCTCCGGACGTCCGGCGCGCGCCAGCCCGTTCGCCACCTCCCGCCGCGCAAGCGCGTTCGACGCCAGCATCGCGGCCACGTAGATCGCCGCGAGCGCCACGCCGATGCGCGCCGGCTTCGCATGTTTCCTCGCCAGCCACCAGCCCAGGCCGAGCGTGAGATAGAGCCACGGATCGACGATGTACAGCGCGTCGCCGTAGAACCAGCGCTCCGAGAACGGCATCAGCAGGCGCACGCCGTAGCTGTTGGTGAAGTCCATGAAGACGTGCAGGAGCACGCCGATGTAGGACAGCAGCAGCAGTTGGCCAGGTCTCACCACCTCTGATGGCCCGATTGCCTGATGGCCTGCTGGCCTGATCCGATAGCGGTCGTAGACGAGCATTGCGCCCGTCAACGCGATCGGCAGCGTCGCTTGCGCGAGCACCCCGTGCGTCCAGCCGCGGCGAAACGACATCGCGAGGGTGTCGGTGGCAAACACCGCGACGTCGATGTCGGGCAGGTTGTTGGCGATGACCAGCGTGCTGGTCGCGAGCGCGGTGCGCTTGTTGAGACCGGCACGGCTCAGCGCCATGCCGATCAAGGAGTGACACAGGTTGTCCACGCTGTCAGTTACCAGTTACCAGTTACCGGTTACCAGCGTCTCTTCGTTCCAGATACGCTTTCTGCGCGTCGTCTCGCAGATCCTTTCGAAGAACTTTGCCGACGTTCGACTTCGGCAGATCGTCCTTGAACACCACGATGCGCGGCACCTTGTAGCCGGTCAGCGATTGCTTGCAGTGCTGGCGGATCTCGTCTTCGGTGACGGCTGCGTCTTTTTTCTTCGTCACGAAGGCAACGACGATCTCGCCGCACTCATCGTCCGGCACGCCAACGACGGCGGTATCGGCCACCGCGGGATGCGCGGCCACCACCGCTTCGACTTCGTTGGGATAGACGTTGAAGCCGCTGACGAGAATCATGTCCTTCTTGCGATCGACGATCTGGATGTAGCCGTCCTCGTCCATCTTCGCGATGTCACCGGTCGCGAGCCAGCCGTCCTTCAGCACGCGCGCGCTTTCGTCGGGCCGCTGCCAGTAGCCCTGCATCACCTGCGGGCCCTTCACCCACAGCTCGCCGATCTCGCCGTAGGCCACGTCCTTGCCGTCGCTGTCGACGAACCGCACGTCGGTGCTGGGCACCGGGACGCCGATCGCTTCGCGTTTCGGGCGCTGGAACGGATTGAGCGTTGCCAC
>DASUSZ010000095.1:0-2589 GCA_036374815.1 Vicinamibacterales bacterium
GCGATCAGCGGCTCGTTCTTCAACGGCGACGAGAAGGTGACGTCGACCAGCGGGAAGTTCGCGAACGGCACGCTGACGCTCGACTTCGCTCACTACGCCACGCAGCTCGAAGCGGGCGTCGTCAATGGGCGGCTGGCCGGCGTTTACAACCGCGCGTCGGGTTTCTATCCGTTCTACGCGCGCAAGTTCACGCCGTCGAGCGCGTTCCCCAATGAAGTGCCGCAGATCGACGGCCTGTGGACGATTGGCAACGTCAACAGCAACAAGGGTGAATCGGCGTGGCGCTTCATCGTGCGCCAATCCGGCGCCGAGGTGACCGCGGCCATCCTTCGGGTTGACGGCGATACGGGCGCGCTGGCCGGCACCTTCCGCAACGGCAAGTTCATCGTCAGTCATTTCTCCGGCGCGCGGCCGCTGGTGCTGGAGCTCACGCCGCAGAAAGACGGCACGCTCGAAATCGTCCGCAACCGCACGGACAAGATGATCGCGGTGAAGGACGCCGATGCGAAGTTGAAGGGCGTTGCCGAGCCGACCGATCCATCGCGGCATTCGAGCGTGAAGAATCCGACCGAGCCGTTCAAGTTCGCCTTTCCCGACATCAACGGCAAGATCGTCTCGAGCAGCGACGCGCGCTTCCGGGGCAAAGTGCTGATCGTCGGCATCGGCGGCAGCTGGTGCCCGAACTGCCACGATGAGGCGCCGTTCCTCTCCGAGCTTTATACGAAGTACAAGGACAAGGGCCTCGAGATCGTCGAGCTGTCATTTGAAGAAGAAGCGCAGAAGGCGAAGGGCTATCCGCGTCTGCTGGCGTTCAACAAGCGCTACGGCGTGAACTACACCGTGCTGCTCGCCGGCGATCAGGCCGACGTGCAGGAGAAGGTGCCGCAGATCCACAACCTCAACTCGTTCCCGACCACGATCTTCGTTGGCAAGGACGGGCTGGTGCGCGCGGTGCACGCGGGATTCGCCGGCGCCGTCAGCGGCGTGTTCCACGAGAACGCGAAAGAAGAGATCACCGCAACCGTCGAGCGACTGCTCGCGGAGTCGTCGACGGCGACGCGATCGCAGTAAACAGGCGCAATAACGAGTCCCAGGTGTGGCACGAATATGCGTGCTATACTTGGGGCTCGGATTTAGCTTTTGCAGTGCCGCCCGTGGGCGTCGAGCCTCTCTGACTCGCTCCTCCTGACGAACTCAGCAACGAGACAAAGTCCTTCAGCGGATTCAATTCCGAGTCGCTGATCGTGTGTGCCGGGCTTTCCGGCAGGTGCCGCAGTCGCGGCACAGGAGTGTTAGAGATGGGTCGAAAACTTTACGTAGGCAATCTTCCGTACCAGACCGACGAAACCGCGCTGCAGACCTTGTTCGCGCAGGCGGGCAATGTCGAGTCGGTGTCGGTGGTGCGCGACATGGCGACCGGCCGCGCGCGCGGCTTTGCGTTCGTCGAGATGGGCAGCGATGAGGAAGCCGAAGCGGCGATCAATCAGGTCAACGGTGTTGAACTGGGTGGACGCGCGCTGACGGTCAACGAAGCGCGTCCCAAGACGTCCGGCGGCGGTGGTGGATACGGTGGCGGCGACAGCCGTCGCCGTTCCGAGCCGCGCTGGTAGTCACTCGACTATCAGTTCGATAATCGAATCATCGGCGGCCGGGACGCATGTTCCCGTCCGCCGATTATTGTTTCTGCCACCAGCGCTGCGCCGGGTTCGACAGCAGGCTGGGATTCCACACTTCTCCGCAATCCATGCAGCGCCAGTAACTCTGCGACGTCGGCCGTTTCGCCGCGGAGCTGGAGTCCGTCGATCGGCATTTCGGGCACATCGGCGGCGAGTCGAGTTTCTGGCCGGAGTTGCCGGGTGTCAGATCGATGAAGCTTTTGGTGGTGGCCACGATACCCTCGCGAGATTGCTTTGGTGAGGGCAGCGCCCGAATTGGGCGATGGGCTCAGGAAAGCCGGAACGTCACATCAAGTATGACCGAGTTGCTTACGCCGCGCCAGCGATATCGGATACCATCCCCGCGTGACTTCGACGCCCCGCACGGTAAATACACCCGCACAGGTCCTGTTCGCGAGCCTGATCGGCACGACGATCGAGTTTTACGATTTCTACATCTATGCCACGGCCGCGGTGCTGGTATTTCCGCGCCTGTTTTTTCCGGCCGCCGATCCCAGCACCGCAACGCTCGCCTCGCTGGCGACCTTTGCCATCGCGTTCATCGCGCGGCCGATCGGGTCGGTGCTGTTCGGCCACTTCGGCGACAAGATCGGCCGCAAGGCGACGCTGGTCGCGGCGCTGCTGACCATGGGGGTGTCCACGGTCATCATCGGGCTCCTGCCGTCCTACGACACGATTGGCATTGCCGCCCCGGTGCTGCTCGCGCTGTGCCGGTTCGGCCAGGGGCTCGGGCTTGGCGGCGAATGGGGCGGCGCGGTGCTGCTCGCCGTCGAGAACGCACCGCCCGGGAGACGGGCGTGGTACGGGATGTTTCCCCAGCTCGGCGCCCCGATCGGCTTCCTGTTGTCCGGCGGCGTATTCCTCCTGCTCTCCCGCTGGCTCAGTGACGACCAGTTCTTCAGCTGGGGGTGGC
>DASUSZ010000096.1:0-6004 GCA_036374815.1 Vicinamibacterales bacterium
GGTACTTCGCGCAGCTTGGCCAGTTCTACGAGCGGCAGGGCAAGTGGGATGAGTCCGCGGCTGCGTATGAAGCGGCGGTCGGCAACTCGAGCAAGCCGAGCCGCGATCTGCAGATTCGTTACGCCGCGGCGTTGATCAACATGGACGGCGGCGCCGCGAAGGCGCGACAGGTGCTCGGCGAGCTGCTGAAGACCAACCCCAACGACACGCGCGTGCTCTACATGATGTCGACGGCGGAGCGCACCGCGGGCGACGAGAAAGCTGCCGAGGCGACGGCGCGCAAGATCCTGTCGATCGATCCGACCAACGTCGGCGGCCTCCGCGCCCTGGTCGCGGTGCTGTTCGAGCGGTTCGAATACAGGCAGATTGCCGACGTCGTGACGCCGCTGCTCAAGGATCCGTCTCGCGCGAAGGGCCGCGAGTTCGAAGGTGCCGCGGTGCTCGTGCAGCTTGGCATCGCGCAGCAGCAGTTGGCGAACTGGGACGGATCGATCGCGGCCTTCACCGCGGCGAAGTCGCTGACACCCGGCGATCAGGAAATCGACGCGTATCTCGTGCAGGCGCACCTGACCGCGCGCCGCTTCGATCGCGCCGAGGTCCTGGCGCGCGAAGCGCTCGCGCGCGACGGCGATCAGCCGCGCATGGTGCGGCTGCGCGCCCAGGCGTTGCTGAAGGCGGGCAAGACCGCCGAGGCCAACAAGCTCCTCGAAGACGGCGTGGCGCAACACCCGCAGAGCCGCGACTACGTGGTCGGCCTTGCCGATCTCTACGCCGATCAGAAACGCACCGAAGACGCGCTCCGCATGCTCGAGCGCGCGCGCCAGGCGTTCGGCGACGACCAGTCGCTGACGATGCGCATCGCGAATGTGTATGAGGGCGGCGGCCGCCTCGGCGACGCGGAAAAAGAATTGCGCAGGCTGATCGCCGACGATCCGCTCAATGCCGATGCGATGAACTCGCTCAGTTACATGTTTGCCGAGCACAACGAGCGGCTGCCCGAAGCCGTCGACCTCGCGCAGCGCGCGCTCAAGGTCGAACCCGGCAATCCCGCGTACCTCGACACGCTTGGGTGGGCGCTGTTCAAGCAGGGCAAGTTCGATGAAGCCGCCGAGCCGCTCGGCAAGGCCGCCGCGATCCTCACCGGCAATTCGGTGATCCAGGATCACCACGGCGACGTCCTCGCCAGACGCGGCCGCACCGCCGATGCGATCGCCGCGTGGCAGCGCGCACTGGCCGGCGACGGCGAGTCGATCGATCGCGCGGCGATCGAAAAGAAGATCAAAGCTGCGAAGGCTCGTGCGAAGTAGCGCGATCCTGCTGGCCGTGCTGTTATCGGCGTGCGCCACCAGGCTTCCGCCGCGCCCCGCCGGCAATCCCACCCCTGATCCCGGCGCCGCGGCGTCGTTCGAGTCAGCCACGGCTTCTTGCAAAGGTTTCCGTTCGATCGAAGGCGAGCTCTCGCTGTCGGGCCGTGCCGGGGGCGAGCGCGTCCGCGGACGCATCCTGACCGGCCTCGAATCCGGCGGCCTCGCGCGCCTCGAAGCCGTGGCGCCGTTCGGCGCGCCGTTCTTCATCCTCGCCGGCAGGAACGAACGCGCCACGCTGGTGCTGCCGCGCGAGCGGCGCGTATTGAAGGATACCGGCGTGCGCGACGTGCTCGAGCGCATCACGGGTCTCACCCTCGGCGCCGATGATCTGCGATTGATTCTTTCCGGGTGTCTCGTCGACAACGCGGCGCCATCTGACGGACGCCAGTGGGGCAGCGAATGGAAAGCGGTATCGATCGGCCCCGAGCGCGTCGCCTACCTGCGGCTGCGCAATGGGCAGTGGCTGTTGACCGCCGCCGATTACGGCCCGTGGCACGTCGACTACTCCGCGCACACCGGCGGCTTCCCGCGCCTCGTCCGCGTCCGTCTCGCCGACGCGAGAACGGAGGCCGACCAGATCGACATCACCGCGCGCATCGAGCAGCTCGAAGTAAACACGCAGATCAATCCGCGCGCGTGGGACGTTGAGGTACCATCTGATGCCGATCCGATGACGCTGGACGAATTGCGATCGATCGCGCCGCTGGCCGAACGTACGAAACAGAATTAGATGCCGTCAGTCAGCTTGCCGTCGTTTGCAAAAATCAACCTCGACCTGCGCGTGCTGGGCGAGCGCCCTGACGGCTATCACGAGCTGAAGACTGTTTTTCAGTCACTGTCGCTGTTCGACAACGTGACCGTCACCGCGCGTCGTGGCCCGTTGACGGTGACGTGCGACGAGCCGGACATCCCTACCGATCAACGCAACCTGGTGTGGAAGGCCGCGTCGCTGCTGCATCGCGTGGTTACCCGCAAGCAAACCGCGCCGCGCGGCATCGCGATCGATCTGCGCAAGCGCGTGCCGTCGGAAGCGGGCCTCGGCGGCGGCAGCTCGAACGCCGCGATGACCCTGCTTGCGCTCAACAAGCTGTGGAAGCTCGATCTCGATCTGGCGTCGCTGACGCGCATTGGCGCGCGGCTTGGCGCCGACGTCCCGTACTTTCTCGTCGGCGGCACGGCGCTTGGTCTGGGGCGCGGTGACGATATCTACCCGCTCGCCGACATGCCGTCGGTCCACGTCGTGATCCTCCGGCCTGGCTTCGGCGTCTCCACCAGCGATGCCTACAAGTGGTTCAACGAGGAGTCGCGTCCGCGCCGTGCCATGCGGGAGCCGGCGGCGCGCGTCCTGCCCCCCGGTTGGCCGGCGTGGTCGGCGACGCTCCGCAACGATTTGGAGATTCCCGTGACGCGCCATCACCCCGCGATTGGCCGCATCCGCCAGTCCCTGCTCGATGCCGGGGCGCGGTTTGCGGCGATGTCCGGCTCAGGATCCGCCGTATTCGGCCTGTTCGAGCGCGGTGACGCCGCGCGAAGAACCGCGAACGACCTGGCACGCCCGGGCTGGTTGTCGCTGCATACCCGCACGCTGACGCGGCGGGAATATGCGCGCCGGGTTGCTGCCGGGCTGTAAGATCCACTACGATATGTGTTTCCACCCCACAGCGAAGCGTGTTGAGGGGGCCCCTGCGGGGTATTGGGGCGTGGCCAAGCGGTAAGGCGCCGGCCTTTGGAGCCGGTATTCGAAGGTTCGAATCCTTCCGCCCCAACCAAGTTTTTGCTGCGCAAAAACTTGGTAAGCAGTGTTGTTTTGCGCCGCCTCCGGCGGCGCGGCCGCGCGTGGCGCGGCGGTGTCGCAAGATTTCGAACATGAGACCGACAGGTTTCGGAGAACTGAAAGTCTTCTCAGGCAGCGCTCACCCGCAGCTCGCTGCTGAGATTGCCGAGTTCCTCGGGGTGGAGCCCGGCCAGGCTCGCCTGCGCAGATTTCCCGATACCGAAGTGTCGTTCCAGATCGACGAGAACATCCGCGGCACCGATGTCTTCATCGTGCAGCCGACCTGCGCGCCGGTCGATCCGCACCTGATGGAGCTGATGATCATGACGGACGCGTTCCGTCGCTCGTCGGCGGCGCGCATCACGGCGGTGATTCCGTATTACGGCTACGCGCGCCAGGATCGCAAGGACAAGCCGCGCGTGCCGATCTCGGCGAAGCTGGTCGCCAACGTGCTGGTTGCCTCCGGCGTCAATCGCGTGTTGACGATGGATCTGCACAAGGCGCAGATCCAGGGCTTCTTCGATCTGCCGGTGGATCACTTGTTTGCCGCGCCGGTGATCATCGATTACCTGTCGCGCCAGTCGTACGAGAAGCTGACGATCGTGGCGCCCGATGCGGGCGGCGCCGAGCGCGCCCGCGCGTATGCGAAGCGCCTCGACGCGGAACTCGCCGTCATCGACAAGCGCCGCAGCGAAGACGGCACGGCGGAAGTGATGAACGTGATCGGTGAAGTGGCGGGCCGCACCTGCGTGATCGCCGACGACATCATCGACACCGCCGGCACGATTCAGAAAGCGGCGCAGGCCTTGAAGGATTCCGGCGCCGAGCGCGTCATCGCGTGCGCGATTCACGGCGTGCTGTCGGGCCCGGCGATCGATCGCCTCGAGAAGGCGCCGATCGACAAGGTGATCATCACCAACACGATTCCGCTGACGGCGGAACGTGCGAAGTGCCAGAAGATCGTCGTGCTGTCGGTGGCACGTCTGCTGGGTCAAGCGATTCGGAGTATTCACGAAGAAACCTCCGTGTCCTCGCCTGGTTTAACTCGATAAAGGGTGTAGGCCGACCGAAGCCCGAAGGAAAGTCATGGACGCAACTCTCGACGCAGTCAAACGCACGACCAAGGGTAAGAACGAGGCCCGCCGCCTTCGCGCGGCCGGCAAGATTCCCGCCGTTCTCTACGGCGCGCAGAAGGCCGGCGATCCGCCCGCTCCCGAGCAGGTGTCGATCGATCCGAAGCCGTTCATGCGCATCCTGCACTCGAAGTCGGGGCTGAACACCCTGATCACGCTCAAGCTGCAGGGCACCGCGGACACCCGCGTGCTGGTCAAGAACGTGCAGCTCGATCCGATCACGCATCACCCGCTGCACGCGGACCTGTATCGCGTGAACATGGATCGCAAGATCACGGTCACGGTCCCGATCCTGCTCAAGGGCGAGTCGCGCGGCGTCAAGCAGGACGGCGGCGTGCTCGACTTCGTGCATCGTGAGATCGAGGTCGAAGTGCTGCCGGCGAACATCCCGGACGCGATCGAAGTCGACGTAACCGATCTCGGCATCGGCGACTCGGTGCACGTCCGCGATCTCGCCGCCAACGCGGCGTGGTCGCCGGTCAGCGATCCCGACATGATGATCGTCCACGTTGTCGTCATCAAGGTCGTCGAAGAGACGCCGGCAGCGGCGGCGGCTGGCGCCGAAGGCGCGGCGGCGGCCCCGGCGGCCGGTGCGGCGGCTGGCGCGGCTGCGTCGGAGCCCGAAGTCATCAAGAAGGGCAAGACCGACAAGGAAGAAGGCAAGGGAGACGAGAAGAAGAAGTAGCCGTCGATTTCGGATCTCGGATTTCGGATCTCGGATTTGTTTGGGGATGTGGGGATTTGGGGATTTGGCGATTTGAAATTAATCGTTGGTCTCGGGAATCCGGGGCAGGAGTATCGAGAGACGCGGCATAACGTCGGCTTCATGGTCGCCGACGCGCTGGTAGATCGATGGCGGGTCGGCGATCAGTGGCGTGAGAAGTTCAACGCGCTGCAGATCAAGACGATGGTCGGCGGCGAGCAGGTCATCGTCGCGAAACCATTGACGTTCATGAACCTCAGCGGGCAGGCCGTGCAGGCCCTCGCGGGGTTCTACAAGATCGAACCGGCGGATATCTTCGTCGTCACCGACGACGTGGCGCTGCCGCTGGGACGGTTGCGGGCGCGGCGCGATGGCGGCGCCGGCGGACATAACGGACTGAAGTCGATCATTCAGTGCCTCGCGACGCAGGCGTTTCCGCGCATGCGCGTCGGGGTGGGTCGCGGCGACGGCCAGCGCGATCTTTCGGATCACGTGCTCGGGCGCTTTGGCGCCGACGAGCGCGACACGGTTTCGGCGGCAGTGTTGCGGGCCGCCGATGCCACGGAGCTGTTTCTCTCCGATGGCATCGAGCGCGTGATGAACGCGTTCAACGCAGCAACGGAAAAAGAAGACTCCGCGGAATAAGCTGCGGATTCTCCTTGCCCCCTGAGGGGCTGCGGCGGGATTTCGGATTTCGGATCCGAGATCGATCCGTATCCATAAGGAGCAGTATGAATCGCACGTACGAACTGATCTACGTCCTGAAGCCGGACGCCTCCGAAAACGAGGTCAACGACCTGCACAAGCAGGTTGCTGAAATCGTCGAACGCATGGGAGGCACCATCGACAAGACCGAGAACGCGCTGCCGTGGGGCCGCCGCAAGCTCGCCTACGAGATCGGCCATCACAAGGAGGGCTTCTATGTCCTCGAGGTGATTATCGGCAGCGCCGAGCTGATGAAGGAAATCGATCGCCGGCTCAAGGTGACCGAGGGTTTGCTGCGCCACCTGATCGTCCGCGTTGACGA
>DASUSZ010000097.1:0-2503 GCA_036374815.1 Vicinamibacterales bacterium
GGTGCGAAGCACCGATCGCTACATCTACCTCGGCCGGAGGGGGCCGGAGCCCGCCAGGGCGGCCACGTAATCTTCTACCCGCGACGGCGAAAGCGCCAGTGCCTGCCGCGTCATCGCCGCCCAGTCGTCGGGGAAGCGCGACTCGACGTCGTGCCAGTAATCCTGGGCCGCATACATCAACAAACCCGGGACGAGCTGCGCCGGGAGCTGCAGCCGCGCGGTTTCCTCGGCCATCCGCAGCACCAGGTCGGGCGCCTGCGTCGCGACGAGGCCGCCATCGGCGCGGCCGCCGAAGTTTTCCCACGGCGCGGGACGTGCCAGCGCCGTCCTGGCGCGGCTTTCGAGGGTCTCGGAATAAATGCCCCAGTGATCGAGCGTCTCCTGGGGCAGATCCGGTTTGCCCAGCCACAGCAAATCGCGCAAGCCAAACAAGGCGGGGACCGCCTCGGGCGAGCGCGTTAGCGTCCATTGCAGCGTCTGCCGGATGGCCGGCGAGAGCTGCGCTTCGGCGGCAAGCTCCATCACGGCCGGGAGATTCGCGCCGGCCGCCTTGACGCGCGCCCGGCCACGCTCGATCGCGGCGACGAGGCGATCGCGATCCGCGTCGTGGAGCGATCGCGGATTGATCGTCATCACCGTCCTCGCGAACGTCAATTGATCATTGAGGTTGATCGACGGCGCCCCCGGCATCTCATTGTCGGCAATGCGGCGCAGCGCGAGGCGCGCCAGCGCGATGTCGAGACCGAGGATCGATCCTTCAACGCGCCACGGCGATCCATCGCCGACCTGCTCCCTCGGCATCGCCCACGCAACGAAATCGCGACGCATCCCCGCCGGACCGACCAATCCGAAGTCGTGGCGCTGCGCGATGTCGCCGCCGAGCAGCGCCGGGCCCTCGGGATCGCCAAGCGCCGGCGTGTAGATCAACGTCAGCAGCGCATGGCTGATCTTTTCCGCATCTTCTTCCTCGAGCGCCGCATCCAGTCCCGGCGACTCGATCTGCTCGCGAATGCGCTTCAGCCTCGCGTGCTCGCCGCCAAACCAGTCGACGCGGTAGTCGAGTCCCTCCCATTTCAGTGACGGTGCATCCGGCTCCGTCGGACGCCCCGCCAGCGCCTGCAACAATCGCGATTCGTACGCAGTCCTCGCGCCCGTCCATTGATCCGGCTGCACCAGCGGCGGCAGCGCGGCGAGCATCGTCGCGATCATCCACTGCGTGATCGCGTCGACGGGACGCGTCTTCGACGGCTGTGCATTCGGTGGATCGATCACCTCCGCGATCGACAGCAACAGGCGCTCGGCGTCTGCGACGCGAATTTGTTCAGTGAAGCGGGCCCGTTCGAGGATCGCGATCGCCGATTGAAATGCGATCACCGCATGCCTCTCGTCCCGGCCCGACAGGTCACCGTCAAGCCGGCGCGCCGCTTCGACGATGCGGGCGTACACGCGCGGCGTGCTGACTCCCATGCGGTCGAGCGTCACCAGCGCGGCGCGATAGCGCCGATAGCCGCCGAGCGCAATCAGCGCTTCGGTGGCGTGCTCGCCGTCGAGGTTCTTGAACACGCCTTGCGCGAAGCGGACCATCTCGAACCGATCGCGTCGCTCCTTGGCGGAGCTCTCCGAGATTTTCTCCACCACCCAGGCAAGCGTCGCCGGTGTCGCCGGTTGGCGACTCGCGGCGGCGGCCGCTTTCCGTGACACCTCTGATCGATCGAACAGCAGCTCCCAGAACCATTGCTCCGCAGGCGGCGCGACGGCGCCGTCGATGACGGCGATCTGCGAGGTGACGATCCAGGGGTCGGTGGTGCCGCGCAGGAACGGATGCTCCTCCAGCTTCCAGTTGGAATCCGCCGATCGAAAGGCGGAGTACAACATTCGCACGCGATCGAGCTGAACTGGTGCGGGGCCAAGCGCCGCGGCAAGGCGATCCTGCGGAAACGATCCGATGGTGTCGTAGAACCACGCCACGCGACCCGAATCGCGTGTCAGCAGCGAGCGCAGGAACTCCACGGGCCTGGTGACCTTCACATCGACGAGCGCTTCCCAGATCGGTTCCGCAGCGGGGCCTCCGGGAACGATCACGCGATCCTTCTCGACCTTGAACGATCGCGCCGAGATCCAGAACGCCGCCGGCGCGGTCTTGAGGATCCACTTGAACAACCCGCGATCGCGCTCGAGCATCGCGCGCGTCGATGGGTCGGTCGCCATCAGCCCGCCGCTTACCAGCATCGCCGGTCGGTTCGAGATCAGCGCCGCGAACAGGTCCGCCTTGTCCGGCAGTTCCAGCGCGTCGCGCCAGTGATCGGCGGTGAGCGGCGCGGCGATCGTCAACGGCCGCATCTCGCTGCTGATTTCCGGTTGGGTGCCGGCGGCCGAGACCTGCGCGACGAAGCTGCGTACGCCGTTGGCGCGCTCGATCGCGGAAGCGCTCTGCGTGAACATCGCCCGCACCAGCAGCGACAAGGCATGCCCGCGCTCTTCGGGATGCAGGCCGAGCATGTCG
>DASUSZ010000098.1:0-17321 GCA_036374815.1 Vicinamibacterales bacterium
CGGCGCCGGCGCGAGCCTGCTGACGCTCGTTGCCCACGCGTGCGGAGCGGGCGAGGCCGACTGCACGGCCCGCGTCAGCGCGACGTCGCCTGCGAAGTACGGTTCCATCTTCACCGCGGCGCCAAGCAACAGCGTGACGATCGCCGCGAGGATCACCGGCATCCATGGTGAGCGCATCATTTGAAAATCGACTTCGGCATTTTGACGTGCACGCCCATAGTTCCATCCACCAGCTGCGTGATCGCCACGTCGCCGGCGAGGCTGGTCAGCTGGTAGGCCTGGTGCTTGTCCATCTTCTTGTTCGCGGCGAGGAACTCGATCATCTCCTGGATGGCGATTCGCGTCGCGATGCGGAGATCGACGTCGGTGCCCATCGAGATGAAGTGCGTGCTGGTCTCGGCGCGCGGCCACGCGAGCTTCATCCCCTTGCGCACGGTCAGCTGCAGCCGGCCGCGTAACGACGTCTCCAGACCTGTTTGATTCACTTCGCCGTCGCCTTGTGCAGCGTGGCCGTCGCCAACCTCGAACAACGCGCCCTTCACGTGCACTGGAATGAATAACGTCGTCCCGGCAACGAGCTCCTTGTTGTCAAGGTTGCCGGCGTGCGTACTTGGCGGATTGCTGCTGACCCGGCCGACCTCGAGGGCCGGCGCCACACCCATGCTGCCGAAGAACGGCCGCAACGGAATGACCACGCCAGGCAGGAATTCGGCGGTCATGTTCTTGCGATCCATGCGGATGATCGTCTGCGGGCGTCCCGGCTCGCAGTTCTCGCGCACGTAGCCGGAGCAGCCGTTGTAGCCGTACGCGATCGGGAGGTCGATCGAGAGGACCTTGACCTCGAGCGCGTCGCCCGGCTCGGCGCCGTTCACGTAGACCGGTCCGGTCAGGATGTGCCCGCCCGGACCGCGATCCTTCACCTGGTCGACGATCGCGCGCAGTTGCGGCTGTATTTCTGACGGCGGCACCCCGGATCGCTCGAGCCGATCCGGCGTGCTCGTCAGCATCGTGTCGACGTCGATGATGTCGCCGGACTCGATCGTCAGGACGGGCTTGGTTTCGGCCCAGTAGTGGCCGTACGCCACGGTGGCCGGCGTCGCCTCCAGCCGATGCGTCTTCGGTGATTGCGCACTCGCCGGCACGCAGAGAGCGGCGAGCGCAAGAGCCAGGGGGGCACGAATGCGGATCATCCGCGCATTCTACCCTCCTGGACTCCGGCGGCTTTGAGCGATGATTGGCGCATGATTCGCGCGCTGCTGGTGGTGACGGTGTTTGTGTTCGGCGCCCATTCCGCACGCGCGCAGCAAGTTGACGAGGCGACGCTCATCGCCCGCGGCCAGGACGTCGTGGCCCGGCTCGTGTCCGGCGACGTCGAACCGCTGCTGCCGTCGTTCACTGAAAAGATGCAGGCGGCCGCCAACGCTAATTTCCTGCGTCGCCTCATCCCTGGCCTGATCGCTCAGCTTGGCCCGTTCAAATCGCAGACCGGAGCGCGATTCGAACAGCAGGGCGTCATGCGCGTAGTGCTGGTCTCGTGCGCCTTCGAGCGCGGGAACGTGGAGATCCGCGTGGCGTTCGATCCGAAGGATCGCATTGGCGGTCTCGGCGTTCCGCCACCGGCGCCTGCGGTTCCGTACACGACCGCTACGTATGTCACGCCCGCGCTGTTTCGCGATGACGCCATCACCGTCGACGCAGGCGGCTGGCCGTTGCCGGGTGTCCTCTCGATGCCGGCCGGCGAGGGTCCCTTCCCGGGTGTTGTCCTCGTCCATGGCTCGGGGCCAAACGATCGCGACGAGACGGTCGGGTCGAACAAGCCGTTCCGCGACCTGGCGGAGGGGCTGGCGAGCCGTGGTATCGCGGTGTTGCGATACGACAAACGCACCAGGGCGCATGCCGCAAACGTGGCTTCGCTGTCCGCTTTCACCGTCAAGGAAGAAGTCGTCGATGATGCCGTCGCGGCGGTGAAGAAGCTGCGCGACACGCGCGGCATCCGGCCCGATCGCGTGTTCGTGCTCGGCCACAGCCTCGGAGCAATGCTCGCGCCTCGGATTGCTGCCGCGGATAACACCATCGCGGGCCTGATCATCATGGCCGCGCCGGCCCGGCCGCTCGAGCAGGCCATCGTCGATCAAACGCGCTACCTCGCGCTGCTCGATGGCTCGATCTCGCCGGAAGAGCAGCAGGCGATCGATGGCGCTCTCAAACTCGCTGCGGACGTCGCCGCGCTCAAACCTGACGATCCGCCCATTACGTCCACGACCATCAGCGCGCCGGCGTCGTACTGGCTCGACTTGCGCGGCTACGACGCGCCGGCCGCCGCGGCGCGTCTCACACTGCCGATGCTCGTGCTGCAGGGAGCCCGTGACTATCAAGTCACCATGGAGGACTTCGCCGCGTGGCGCCGCGCAGTTGGATCGCGTGACAACGTAACAGTGAAGTCGTACCCGGCGCTGAACCATTTGTTCATCGCTGGTTCCGGCGCCTCCACGCCGGCCGAATACCTGCGGGCCGGACATGTTGACGCGGCGGTCGTGCTCGATATTGCCGCGTGGATCACGCGATAGGTCAATCCGCGCGCAACGAAATCATCGGGTCGACCCGGGCTGCGCGGCGCGCCGGCAGCCAGTTCGCCATCACTCCCGTCGCCGCCAGCGTGACCGCCGCGATCGACAGGATGAGCGCGTCGTAGGGCGGAACGCCGAACAGCAGCGACGACAACAGGCGTCCCGCGCCGATCGCACCGGCGATGCCGATCGCCACGCCGATCAACACGACCGCCAGGCTGCCTTTGAGCACCGCGCTCGAGATATCGCGGCTCCTCGCGCCGAGCGCGACGCGGATGCCGAGCTCACGCGTGCGCTGCGAAACCAGGTACGACGTCACGCCGTAACTGCCGCCCAACGCGAGCACCAGCGCCATCACCGCAAACACGCCGAGCATCCACGAGTACGCCGCCCGCAGCGATCGCGATCGCGTGAGACGCTCGTCCATCGTGCGCATGTCGTAGGCGGGGATCTCCGGATCGACCTCGCGCAGTGCGGCGCGAGCGGCATTGGCCACCAGCGTCGGATCGCCGCTGGTCTTTAGCACGACGGTGTTGACCGCCCGCGGCATCAGCGGCGCCGGCAGGTAAACACCCGGCCGGACCGGCCGCTCGAGCCCGTAATGCTTCAGGTCTTTGGTGACGCCGACCACGGTCAACCACCGGATCGGGCCATCACGCGGCGGCCTGCTGCCTCGATACAATCGCTTGCCAACCGCGCTTTCGGCGCCCGGCCACATCGTCTGCACGAAGCTCTCGTTGACGATGATGGTGCTGTCTTGATCGGGACCGCCGATGCCATCGCTGCTGTTGAAGAAGCGCCCTTCCTTGAGGCGGATACCCATCGCGGTGAAATATTCAGGCGACGCGACGCGGTTGAGAATCACCGGATCGGCGTCGTTCGGGCCTTTCGGCGCCGCGTGCTCGGCCGTGTAGAAGTTGCCCCAGTGGCAGTTGCTGACCGGCGCGCAGGAAACCATTCCCACTTCGGTCACGCCGGCGATCTGGCGCATGCGATCGACCACGCGTTTCCGGAAAGCGGCGCCGGACGCATCATCCGGCGTCTTCACGCCCGGAACGGCGATGGTGAAGGTCAGCACGTTCGATGCATCGAAGCCCGGATCGGTGTTGCGGACGCGGTCGTAGGCGCGCACCAGCAATCCGCCGCACACGAACATCAACGACGCCAGCGCGAACTCGGCAACCACCAGCGCCCACAGCGTGCGGCGGCCGCGCACGGGCGCGGTGGAGCTCGCCGTGGCGGTGGCAATGGCGCCGCGGACGTCGTTGTTCATCGCGTGCAATGCAGGCGCCCAGCCAAACAGAATCGCCGTCCCCACCGACGTCCCGATGGTGAAGGCGATCATCCGGCCATCGAGCGTGAACGTCGTCCACGCCGGCGCCTGGTCGGGCAGTGATGCCACCAGCGCGCTGATTGCCCACTGTCCGATGGCGAGGCCCGCGGCGCCGCCCGCGATCGACAACATGACGTTTTCGACCAGCAGCTGGCGCAGCAGGCGGGTGCGGCTGGCGCCGACCGCGAGGCGGATCCCCATCTCGCGCCGGCGGGCCAGCGCGCGCGCCAGCATCAAGGCGGCGACGTTCGCGCACGCCACGACCAGCAGCAGCGAGACGGCGGCGCCAAGCGTCGATGCGACGGTGCCGAAGTCGCGCGTCAAGTGTGCGCGCAGGTCGCGCGCGAACGGCGTCACCACCCGCTCCTTGTCGCGGTCGTCGTAAATCGCCTGCTGCGTGCGAACCAGATCCGCGTTCGCCTGCTCCAGCGTGACGCCGGGCTTCAACCGCGCGAGGCCGTCGTAGCTGTAGTTGGACGCGTGGACATTCGGGTCGCCTTGCAGCGGCACCCACAGGCGCACACTGCCGGGGAATTCAGCGGCCTTCGGCAGCACCCCGATAATCGTGTGGACGCGGCTATTGAGCTTGAGCTCCTTGCCGAGCACGTCGGCGCGCCCGCCGAACCGCTCGTGCCACACTGCTTCGCCGATCATCGCGACCAGCGGGCCGTTCGGCGCATCCTCTTCCTGCGTGAAGTTGCGGCCAATCACCGGCTGCAATCCAAGCACCTTGATGAAATCCATCGTCACGGAGGCGCCCGTCGTGCGATCGGCGCCCTCGTCGGTCGCCACGTTGAACGCCCGCGGGCTGTATAACGCGATCGCCTCGAACACTTTCTGATCACGCCGCCAGGTTGCGTAGTCCTGGTAATTGATGCCGGTCATTTCGAGATCCCATTTCGGCGCGGTCTCGTTGACGTAGACGAGCCGCTCGGGCTCTGGAAAGGGGAACGGCCTCAGGAACAATCCGTTCACGAGCGAGAACACGGCAACGGTCGATCCGATGCCGAGCGCCAGCATGCCGATCACGAGCAGCGAGCCGAAGCGTTGATGAGTGAGCGAGCGCCACGCGTAACGGATGTCGGAGCCGAACATGATCGATCGCCTTTCGCGGGGAATGCCGACGCGTCCGCGCCGGCGCCATTGATCCAGGACGTTGCGGGGAATCGCGCCGCAGACATCTGCGATGGCATGCAACCAGACTGCCGCAGCGGCAAGCGCGCCACGCTCGCGGGCCGCGGCCAGTTCGGCGCGGAACATCGCCTCCATCTCGGCGCCATGCTTCTCGCGCAAACGGCGAGGCACGAGCCGCAGCAGCAGGCGGTACGCCTTCACTTGACGCCTCCGGCCTGCGGCTTCAGGCGCGACCTGGCGACTTTGACCAGCGCGGCGAGCCGATCGGTTTCCGTCACGAGGGCGCGATGACCGACGCGGGTGAGGCGATAGAACCGTTTCTTCTCGCTTTCGTCGGCGGGGCGGTGACGCGGATCGTCGAGCTCCTCGATTAATCCCGATTCCTCGAGCGATTCGAGCGTGCCGTACAGCGACACCGGCCACAACCGCGTGCGTCCCTCGGACAGGTCCTGCACGGCGCGGGCAATCGCCTGGCCATGCAGGTCGGCCTCGGCAAGGGCAAGGAGAATCAGGTATTCGCGGGTCTTCATGCGCGCGTTATATCAGACGGTATAACGTCGAAATCCGTTGGTTCCCGACTAGAATTCCCGCAATGCCTTGGTACAAAGAGGTTTCCCGTCAGGAATGGAAGACGTTCCTGACCACCTTCGCCGCCTGGACGCTCGACGCCTTCGATTTCACGATCATCACGTTCGTCTTCACCGACATTCAGCGGAGCTTCGAGGTCAACGCGGCGCTGGCAGGCGCGCTGGCCACCGTGACGTTGTTCTTCCGCATGATTGGCGGCATTGGCGCCGGCACGCTGGCCGATCGCTACGGGCGCAAGGGGCCAATCCTGTTCTCGATCGCGTGGTTTACCGGCTTCGCATTTCTCAGCGGCCTGTCGACGTCGTACGTGATGCTGTTCGCCTGCCGCGGGTTGTTCGGGATCGGCATGGGCGGGATGTGGGCCGCGGGCATGCCGCTGGCCCTCGAGCAGTGGCCGGCCAGGCATCGCGGCATCGCGTCCGGCATCCTGCAGGGCGGCTACTCGACCGGGTTCCTGTTGTCGTCGCTGGTCTACCAGCTCGGCTACCCGATCGTCGACGACAACCCCGATTGGGCGTGGCGGCTGATGCTCTGGGCCGGCGTCATCCCCGCGATCGCGATCTTTTTCCTGATGACGCGCGTCAGCGAGAGCCCGCTGTGGCTCGAGCAACAGCGCTTGCGCGGCGGCCAGCGCGCGCGCCTGTCGATCGGCCGCATGTTCGATCGCGATCTGCTGTGGGTCACGATCCACACCTCGCTGCTGATGGGCGCGTTCGTCTGGATGTATCAGTCGACGACGATCTGGTATCCCCGGCTGCTCAGCGCGCTCGGCTTCACGCGTCCGCTTGCATTTCTGCTGCTGCTCAATGCCGGCGGCATGATCGGATCGATCGCGTTCGGCTGGCTGTCGGAAAAATGGGGCGGCCGCCGCGGCGCCGCGACCGTCGGCATGGTAGCGGGTATCCTGGCCACGCCGTTGTACTTGTTCGCGGGCTCGAGCGAAATGCTGCTGCTCGGCGCGTGGCTGATTGGCTTCTGCGCGTCCGGCGCGTGGGGCATCGTGCCCGGGTATCTATCGGAACGCTTCCCAACCGAAGTGCGCGGCGTCGGCACCGGCTTCTCGTATCACGTCGGCGTCGGCATCGGCGCCTTCGCGCCGTATCTGATTGGCGTGTTGCAGGACGGCGGCACGCAACTCCAGACGGCGATGTTCTACTGCATCATCGCCGGCGGAATCTTCGTCGTCACGCTGTTGTGGCTGGGGCCGGAGACGAGAGGCCGCGAGTTGCGGTAAGGGCCGTCACGAGATTCATCCCCCGGCCCTGGACCGGAGTACGATCCAACACATGCTCGATGTTCGGCTGGCCTTCCGGAACCTGCTGGCGCGTCCGTCTTTCTCCCTGGTCGCGCTGCTGACGCTGGCGCTGGGGATCGGCGCCAACACGGCCGTGTTCACGGTCGTGAATGCGGTGCTGCTGTCGCCGCTGCCATACGAGCGGCCGTCGCAGATTGTCATCCTGAACGAAACCTCGCCGCAATTGCCCAACGCATCGGTGACGCGCTACAACTACGATGACTGGCGCCAGCGTGCGAAGTCGTTCTCGGCAATGGGCGCGTACCGGCCGACCAGCATGACCATCACTGGCGCGGGCGAGCCGGAGCGCGTGCCGGCCAAGATGATCACGGCGAATCTGCTGCCGCTGCTCGGCGTCGAGATCGAGCAGGGCCGCGGCTTCTCCGCGCAGGAGGACGTTGCCGGCGCCGAAGGCGTTGCCATCATCAGCACCGCGCTGGCGCAGCGCCGGTTTCCATCGGCGACGCCGCTCGGCCAGCCGATCCTGCTCGACAACCGTTCGTACACGATCGTCGGCGTGATGCCGGCGCGGTTCGAGCTGTTTCAGCCCGCGGATCTCTACGTGCCGTTCGGGCCGTGGGCGGCGACGCTGCCGGAAGATCGCGGCTGGCATCCCGGCATCTTCCCGATCGCGCGGCTCAAAGACGATGTGTCGATCGAGCAGGCGCGCAGCGAGATGGACACGATCGCGCGCCAGCTCGAAGCCGAGTACCCCGATTCGAACAAGGCGACGCGCGTGCTGGTGAACCGCGCGCAGGATCAACTGGTGCAGAACGTCAGGCCGGCGTTGATGATGCTGCTCGGCGCCGTCACGCTGGTGCTGCTGATCGCCTGCGCGAACGTCGCCAACCTGCTGCTCGCGCGCGCCGTCGGCCGGCAGAAGGAGATTGCCGTGCGCGTCGCGATCGGCGCGGGGCGCGCCCGCATCATCCGCCAGCTGGTGATCGAAAGCCTGGTGCTGGCCTGCGCGGGCGGCGCGCTTGGGCTGCTGATCGCGATGTGGTCGGTGTCGGTGTTGTCGACGATGACGCTGGGGCTGCCGCGCGCGCAGGGCATCGCCGTCGACTGGCCGGTGGCGGGGTTCACGCTGGCGCTCGCGATGATCACCGGTCTACTGTTCGGCGCCGTGCCGGCCTGGCAGGCGACCCGCGTCGACGTCCGCGAATCGCTCAACGAAGAGAGCAGGGGCGGTTCGAGCAGCGCGCGTCATCGCCGCATGCGTTCAGCGCTGGTGGTCGCCGAGATCGCGCTGGCGCTGGTGCTGCTCGTCGGCGCCGGCCTGCTGCTGCGCAGCTTCGCGGCGCTGACGCGCGTGGCGCCGGGTTTCAATCCGCAGAACCTGCTGGTCGTCAACCTGCCGTTGTCGCCGCGCAGCTATGGTGACAGCGTCATCCGCACCGCCGCCGTGGATCGCATCGTCGAGCGGGTTGCGGCGCTGCCCGGCATCGAGCGCGCGGCGATGAGCACGATGATCCCGATGGCCGGCCCGGGCGCGACGATTCATTTCAATCGCGCCGCCTTTCCGCCGAAGGGCCCCGAGGATTACGTGATGGCCGGCTATCGCGCGGTCACGCCGGACTATCTCGGCGTGCTCGGCGTGCCGCTCAAGCGCGGCCGCTTGATCGAGCCGCGCGATCGCGCCGGCGCGCCGCCGGTGGTGGTCATCAACGAAGCAATGGCCAGGCAGTATTTCGAGGGGCTCGATCCGATCGGGCAGCGCATGCAGATCGGCACCGAGCCGGATCCGGACTTTGCCACCATGGAGATCATCGGCATCGTCGGCGACGTCAAGCAGTCGTTCGACGCCGGATCGAAGGCCGAGTTCTTCGTGCCCTACGCGCAGTTCCCGGATCCGGTCCTGACCGGGATGTACTTGAACGTGGCGCTGGTCGCGCGCACGTCCGGCGATCCGTCAGTGGTGGTGCCGTCGGTTCGCGCCGCGCTTCGCGAAATCGATCCGAACCAGCCGCTGGTGAACGTGCGCACGATGGAAACGGCCATGGCCGGGACCGTGGCACAGCCGCGCCTGCAGATGTTGTTGCTGCTGATCTTCGCCGGGGTCGCGGTGGCGCTCGCCATCATCGGCGTCTACGGCGTGATGGCCTACACCGTTTCGCAACGCGTCGCCGAGATCGGGGTGCGCATGGCGATCGGCGCGTCGCCGCGCAACGTCATCGCCATGGTGGTGCGCCAGGGCGCGTGGCTGGCGCTCGCGGGCGTTGCGCTTGGTCTGGTCGGCGCGGTTGCCGCCGCTCGCGCCGTGCAGAGCCTGCTGTTCGTCGAGGCGCGCGGCTACGACGCCATCACGTTCGCCGCCGCCGCGCTGGTCCTCGGCATCGCGGCGCTGCTGGCCAGCTACATCCCGGCCCGGCGCGCCGCCCGCGTGTCGCCGGTGTCCGCGCTCAGCCGGTAGTTACGACAATGCCTTGATGATGTCCCAGCGGGTAATGATGTAGGTCGCGTCGAGCTTGAAGTCGCGCACCAGCACCGCGGGACTTTCCGGCGTCAGCATCTTCGCCAGCGCGTCGACACTGGTCGAAATATCCGCAAAGGGCAGCGCCGGCTGCATGATCGCCTCGACCGGCCCATGCAGCACGTCCGGGTTCTTGACGATTTCCGAATACAGGTAGCCCTCGCTGACCGTGCCGATCAGGCGGCCGTTCACCGTCACCGGAATCTGCGAATACGCATTCTCGGTCATGATGTGCGCGGCCTTCTCGACGGTTTCGATCGAATCGATCGTCACGAGCGGCGCCTTCTCGCGGTTGGCCACCAGGTCGCGCGCGGTCAGGCCCTTGCGATCGAGGAAGCCTTTCTCGCGCATCCAGTCGGGGTTGTACATCTTGCCGAGATAGCGCGTGCCGTGATCGTGGAAGATCACCACGACCGTCTCGCCCTGCTTGAAGCGATCGGCCAGCTGGATCAATCCCGCCATCGCCGAGCCCGCCGAGTTCCCGGCGAAAATCCCTTCCTCGCGCGCGATTCGTCCGGTCATGATCGCCGCGTCGCGGTCCGTCACCTTCTCGAAGTGATCGATCAGGCTGAAGTCGACGTTCTGCGGCAGGAAGTCTTCGCCGATGCCCTCGGTGATGTACGGATAGATCTCGTTCTTGTCGAAGATGCCGGTCTCCTTGTATTTCTTGAAGACCGAACCGTAGGTGTCGATGCCCCAGGCCTTGACCGAGGGCTTGCGCTCCTTCAGGTATCTCGCGACGCCGCAGATCGTGCCGCCGGTGCCGACGCCCACCACGAGGTGATCGATCTTGCCGCCGGTCTGCTCCCAGATCTCCGGCCCCGTCGATTCATAGTGCGCCGTCGCGTTGGACGGGTTGTCGTATTGATTGGCTTTCCACGAGTTCGGCGTTTCGCGCTCGAGGCGTGACGATACCGAGTAATACGAGCGCGGATCCTCCGGATCGACGTCCGTCGGGCACACGATCACTTCCGCGCCGAACGCGCGCAGTGCATCAACCTTTTCCTTCGACTGCTTGTCCGTCGTGGTGAAGATGCACTTGTAGCCCTTGACGACGGCGGCGATGGCCAGGCCCATGCCGGTATTGCCGGAGGTGCCCTCGATAATCGTGCCGCCCGGCTTGAGCTTGCCTGCTTTTTCCGCGTCCTCGATCATCTTCACCGCCATCCGGTCCTTGATCGAGTTGCCGGGATTGGTAGTCTCGATCTTGGCGTAGACGTCGGCGGCGATGATGCCCTTTGGGATGCGGTTCAGTCGCACCATCGGCGTGTTGCCGATGGTTTCCAGAATGTTGGCGGCAGGTCTGCTCAGCACACCTCCATCATAGTCAGCAATCAGGAATCAGCAATCAGCAATCAGCCACTAGTAGCCGGGCGTTTACTGATTGCTGGTTTCCGATTGCTGGTTGCTGCATTTTGCGTTCGAGTATCCCGATCGAAAAGGCGTGACGACGCCCGTCACCGCATCGAAACGATGCCGCGTGACGCACGCCGTATCGTTGGCGAGCAGGTGAATCGAGATCGAGGGCGTGTCGGACACCGTCTTGACGTAGTGGATGTCGTCGAGCGGCGGCAGCAGCGTGTAGAACTTCCCGCGCTTGACTGTCTGCCGGCGCGCGACTTCGAGCTGCGCGCGCGATTCGTCGCGGCCGTCATCGGCGCGATGGTAAATCGTTTCATCCTGAACGCCGCGATACACACCGATCAAGCCCCACGCGAGGTGATCGTGAATCGGCGTCTGCGCGCCCGCCGGGATGACGAGCGAGAACAGGCAGAGCGAGCCGTCTTCAGCGCGATAGAGCGCGTACTGCCCGATGCCGCCGCCCATGCCGCTCTTGAGATCGGGCTCGCCGTATTCCTTCGGCAGCCAGCCGTCGGCGCTCAGCAACCTCGCAAAGGCTGGACGAAGTGCTTCGACGCGTGTCTTTGGGTCGTCGATCTCCTCGGTGAGGCGGCGCGTTTCGAAAATCAGCGCGCGGATCTCGGGGGCGTCGACGAGGAAGCCGAAGTCAGAGGCGCCGTCGTGTGAATGCTTCCCGAAGTCGCACATGCCCTGCTCAGCTGCACGCATAGGCGTCGCGCCTCAAGCGCATGACGCCTAACGGCCAATCGTGCACCGTGAAGTATTCCGATTCCCATCCGTGCCACTCCAGCACCCACAAGGCCTTGCCTTGATACGGAACGATGCCGCGCACGATCGCGCTATCGTTTTGCTTATAACTGTCGTCATTGATCTTGTACGCGACTTCGCTGTCTCGCAGCGCCGTTGCCGAATCGGCGATCCAGCCGGTGAGAAGCCCCGCGTTGGGGTCGGTTCCGCCGTCGCTGTACGCGACGCCCTTGGTGGCTTCGAAGTAGTACACGCTGACATCGCCGGCGGAGTGGCGGAACAGCTTTCGCACGATGACCGGCGAGCCGGCGACGGCAGCAACGTAGCCTTTCTCCTCCGCCATTCGTGTCTTTTCCTTGCTCAGGAACAGCGACACGATGCGTCGCGCGACACGCTGGCTCGCGACATCGGCGAGGCGGCTCACTTCCTCCGGAAACTCCAGTGAAGCGCCGGCAACCGCGAGCCCGAGCTTGCGAATCGGGGCATAACCCTGGCGCACGGCCGGCCGCTGCAGAGTGGTGCGCCACAGAGGGCGATCGTCGCAATACGGCATGCGCATCAATTGTTGATTGATCGTCTTGATTTCAACCGGAGTTCCGCCGCGGTCGTTGAGGATCCACGACACATCCATGAAGGGCTCTGCCGGATCAAAAGACTCAGGGCCTCGCTCGAACAGTTCCGGAGTGACCATGGTGATGGGGAAGAGATACCCGTCTTCCCTCACGATGCCAATTGCGACGGGCGCTTGCGCGTTGGCGATCGTGAGAGCGCCGGCGAGCGCGAACGCGGCAAGCAGCCGAATTGACATGAGACCTAGGAACCGATTTTCTTCAACTCCGCCTCGATCGCCTGCATCTCCTTCATCAGGTCCGCGTAGCGTTCGTGCGCGTCGCGGCCGATGCGTTGATCCGCCTGCGTCACCATCCGCTGGATGTTGTTGAACTGGCTGATCAGCATCGGCTGCGTGTAAATGCCGGGCGTGTCGGTCACGCGCGCGTAAAGTTTCTGCAGCGGATGATCGTACTTGGTGGTGCTCGGTGAATCACCGGGCAGGCCGGGTGCGAGCTGCGGCTTGAGGCCGGCCTTCTGCATTGCCTGCTCGATCGACTGCTGCAGCTTGCGCGCATCGCTGATCGCGTCGCGCACCTGTAATTGGAACTTCACCTGCTCGGCGATCGCTGCATCGGTGACGCCATCCGCCGCCACCCGCGGATCCGAAATCAGCGTGAAGGTGCGCGTGATCGTCTGTCCGCCCGATGTCAGGCGGACGCTGTATTTCCCAGGCGGCACCATCGGCCCGCCCGGTCCGCCGTTCGGCGCGTTCGGCGTCCACGGGCCGGGGTAGCGCAAATCCCACGAGATGCGCTGCATCCCTGCTTCGGCGCGGATGCTCGTCGATCCGCCCGTGCCGCGGCCGAAGGGGCCGCGCATGCCCTGTTCGGCAGGCGCGTTGCTCCGCGGCGGCGCGACGTTCCACGTCCGCAGCGCGGCACCGCCGGCATCGAGCACCTCGAGCTTCGTTTCCGCGCCGGGAGCGTTGGCGAAATACAGATCGAACTGCGCGAGCTGCGCCGGATACTCCGGTTCGTTCTGCGACAGCGGCGCGGTGCTGCTGCGATACCGAATCGTGTCGCGCGGCTGGAACAGCGCCACCGCCGGCAGCTTCGATTGCTCCTCTTCGAGGGCGCTGAACCCGAAGCTTCCGCCGGCCGCGGTAGCCGCCGGCCCATTGACGATTCGCGCGAGCTCCTGCAGCGGCGTGATGTTGTCCATGATCCACGCCGATCGTCCCATCGTCGAAATGACGAGATCGTTGCGATGCACCTTGATGTCGGTGATCGGCGTCGTCGGCAGGTTCTGCTGCAGCGGCTGCCAGTTCCTGCCGGCGTTGAACGACACGTAGATGCCGAATTCGGTGCCGGCGTAGAGCAGCCCGGGCTGCTTCGGATCTTCGCGAATCACGCGCGTGGCGTAATCGGCGGGCAGGCCGTTCTTGCCGTCGGTCAGCAGCGTCCACGACTCGCCGTAGTTGTCGGTGCGATAGATATACGGCTTGAAGTCGTGCTCGCGCATGAAGCGATAGCCCGCGAGGTAGGCGCGGCCCTTCATGTGCGGCGAGTCCTCGATGGTCTGGATGCGCGCGCCGACCAGGTCCTTCGGCGTCACGTTCTTCCACGTTTTACCGTTGTCGCGCGTGACGTGGACCGGTCCATCGTTGGCGCCGACCCACAGCACGCCGCGCTCGAGGCGCGATTCGATCATCGCGTAGATGGTCGAGTAGACCTCTTCACCCGTCACGTCGCGCGTGATCGGGTTGCCCGACACGATCTGATACTGCGGCTCCTTCGCGGTCAGGTCGGGGCTGATGATGTCCCACGAAATACCCTCGTCGACGGAGCGGTGCAGCACGTGCGAGGCCTGGTAGATCACGCGCTCGTCGTGCGGCGACACGTAGACGACGGTCTGGCGCGGGAAGCGGTATTTGATCTCGTCAGGGTCGTGACCGTACCGGTTCTGCGGATACACCCAGTAGTGTTTTTCCTGTCCGGTCACCGTGTTGTAGCGCCCCACTTCACCCTTGCAGGCGCCCCACACCACCTGCCCGTTCTTCTTGGGCCAGATCTGTCCGGTCTCGCATCCCGACGCCTGCTGCCACGCCTGCGCCGGGTGCTCGAAGCCCCAGGACACCGGCGGGATGCTCGGGATGATCAGCGTGCTGTTGTCCTGCTGCGGCATGTAGAGGCGATACGGATACTGTTCGTCGACGGCGACCATGTAGTACTCGGCGGTCGGCTGGTTGAGAATCGACGACCAGCTGCGCGCGCCGTTCAGGCTGACGTTGGCGCCGCCGTCGTTGACCTGCAGGATGATGTTCGGGTTGTCGGGATTGAACCACATGCCGTGGTTGTCGCCGTGCGGCGTGTCGACGGTCGTGAAGGTCTTGCCGCCGTCGGTCGATTTGTGCAGGCCGAGCTCGTTGACCCACACTTCGTTCTCGTTCTTCGGGTTCACCGTCACGTAGTGAAAGTAGAACGGGCGGGCGCGCAGGCGCTGGCTGCTGTTCACCAGCGTCCACGACTCGCCGGCGTCGTTCGAGCGGAACAGTCCGCCTTCGCTGCCCGGCGCTTCGATCATCGCGTAGAGCACGCGCGGATTGCTGCGCGCGATGTCGATGTCGATCTTGCCGATCAGCTTCGACGGCAGGCCCGCGGTGATCTTCTTCCACGTCTCGCCGCCGTCGGTCGACTTGAAGATGCCGCCCTCGGTCGCCGGGCCGCCGCTGATGATGTCCCAGCCCTTGCGGAAGCCCTTGTACATCGCCGCATACAGGACGTCGGGATTTTCCCAGTCCACCTCGATGTCGCGGCCGCCGGTCTCGTTGTTCACGAACAGCGTTTTCTTCCACGTCTTGCCGCCGTCGGTGGTCTTGAAAATGCCGCGTTCGTCGTTCGGACCAAACGGCGATCCGAGCGCGGCCAGCCACACCGTGTTGGTGTTGAATGGATGCACCTTGATGCCGCCGATCTGGCCGGAGTCCTTGAGGCCCATGAACTCCCACTTGTTGCCGGCGTCCGTCGATTTGTAGACGCCGCGGCCGATGATCACGTTCGAGCGGATCGCGGCGCTGCCGGTGCCGACCCACACGTGATTCGGATTCGACGGCGCGACATCGATCGAGCCGATCGATCCCGTCGACGTGATCTGTCCGTCACTGACCGGCACCCACGTGATGCCGGCGTCTTCGGTCTTCCACACGCCGCCGCCGACGCCGCCAAAATAAAACGTGTGCGGCTGCTGGCGCACGCCGGAGTACGCCGTGACGCGGCCGCCGCGCGTCGCGCCGACGCTGCGCCACTTCAGATCCTTGAAGGCGCTCGGCGGCACCAGCTGGTTGGCGTCGCCCTGCGCGGCCAGGCGCGGGGCGGTGGGCGCGGAACATATCAACGCAGTCAGCGCGAAGGCGCCGGCTGCACGCATCAATACCGAGTGGGTCATCGAGTCATTCCTTCGAAAAAGCGGGCAAAACCGTAGTCGAAGAGTATATCGTCACCGTTCCGCCAACTTCGTCAGCGGCCTGTTCCGTTCTGATACTCGAGGGCGCAACTGACAATTCGGTTTCGCCGATTTCAGGCCTGATCGCGATCGGAACGGTACTTGCGAACTAGTGCGCGTCAAGATCATGCGGCTTCACAAGTTTGCATCTTCGGTCGCGTGCTTCGTAATCCTCATGTCCGCGTCGGCCGCCGCCGACGTGCCGACGGGGAAACCGAAGTCTGCGCCCGCGACCGTCAGCGTTGCCGCCGGCGACGCGAAGGTCACGATTTCGTGGTCGCCCGTGGCAGGCGCCGACGGCTATCGCATCTATCGCGGCGTCAACGGCGTGTGGACATCAACGCCGGTCGGCCGCACCACCTCCACCACCCATACCAGCTACGGTCTCGAGAACGGGACGATGTATTCGTTCACCGTGGCGGCGTATACGCGAAGCGGCAACGGGCCGCTGTCGCTGACGGTCAGCGCGATGCCGCTCGCGCCGCCGCAGAACCTGACCGCCACCGCGGGCGACGGGCGTGTCACCTTGAACTGGCTGCCGTCAGCCGGAGCAACGTCGTACACGATCTATCGCCGTGTCGAGAACGAGGCCGGCTATTCCGAGCTGACGACCGGCGTGATCAAGCCGCCGTTCGTCGATCCCAACCTGGCCAACGCCACGCGTCATCACTATCAGGTGCGCGCCGTGACGGCCGCCGCGGAAAGCGAGTTATCAGCGAAGGTCGCGGCGACGCCGTTGCCGCCCGTGCCCTCGTCGGCGCCGGTGTTGACCGCGGTTGCCGGCAACGCCAGGGTGACGTTGACGTGGGATGCGGTGCCCGGCGCGCCCGGCTACAACATCTATCGCAGCACCACGGGTGTGTTCCGCGGTCCGGCGATCGGATCGACCACCGAGACGACGTTCACCAGCACGGGTCTCGTCAACGACACCACCTATTTCTACACGGTGGCGGCAAGAAACATGGGCGGCGAAGGTCCGCGCGCCGCGTCGGTGCCGGCCGTGCCGGTCGCGCCGCCGTCGGCGCCGAGGAATCTCGCCGCCGAAATCGGCGACAACTACCTGACGTTGACGTGGTCGCCGATGGACGGCGCGGAATCCTACAACGTGTATCGAGCCACGATCGGCAACAAGCAGCTGGTGCCGGTCGCCGTCGGCCTCGACGCGCCGCGGTTCATCGACACCAGGGTGATCAACGGCGCGACGTACTTTTACCGCGTGACGGCGCACAACCCCGGCGGCGAAAGCGCGCGCTCCGCGGAGCTGGCCGCGAGCCCGGCGCCGCCGTTCACGACGGAAGCGCTTACGGAGCACGAATTCTGCGGCGTGAAGCCGGCGGCCAACGGCAAGCTGCGTCGCCTGTTCGGCAAGGCGTGGCCATTTAGCAATTAGCTCAACGATCTCGACAACACGGCCGTTTAGCGGTTGACGATTCGTGCGCGGTGGAGCAAATTGTAGCTCCCATGACCGCCGTTCCCGCTTCACCAACCACGCTGCTTGGCCTGACCGACGCAGTTCCTCCGGGCAATACAGCCATCGTCGTTCCCGAACAGAAACTCGAGATTTCGTACGCTGCGCTGCGCGACAACGTCACCGCGCTCGCCGAAAATCTGGCCGCTGCCGGCGTGCAGAAGGGCGATCGCATCGGCATGGCGATGCCCAACGGGCTCGCGTGCGTCGTTTCGTTTCTAGCCTCGTCGATGGCCGGCACGTCCGCGCCGCTCAACCCGGGCTACAAGGACGAAGAGTTCCAGTTTTACCTCGACGACACC
>DASUSZ010000099.1:0-15281 GCA_036374815.1 Vicinamibacterales bacterium
GATGTTGCCTTCCTGGATCAGGTCGAGGAACTGCAGGCCGCGGTTGGTGTACTTCTTCGCAATCGAGACGACGAGGCGGAGGTTGGCTTCGACCAGCTCCTTCTTCGCCTGCTCGGCCTGCGCCTCGCCGCGCATGATCACCTCGAGCGTGTGGCGGAGGTGATCGACGCTCTCCTCGAGGTCCTCGGTGCGCTGCTTGATCTCGGCCTTCAGCGTATTCATACGCTGGGTCATCTGCTTGCGCTCTTCCTCTTTCAGCTTCGGCTTGCGGTTCTTGAGGTTGAGCTCTTTCTTCAGCTTGTCGTGCTCGCGCTGCTGCTTCGAGACGCGCTCGACGATGTCCTTGACTTCCTCGACGAGGCGGCGCTTGACCGGCTCGGTGAACTCGATCTTGCGGATGAAGCGCGACGTCTCGACCTGCGCGCGCATCACCTTCCAGCGCGCCTTGCGGTACTTCTTCTTGTCGGCCCGCGGCACCGCCTCGAGCTTCTCGTCGAGCTTCTCGACGTTGAGCCGCGCCTTCCGCACCGCGTCGACCTGCTTCTGGAACTGCTCGGCGCGCTGCTCGATCTTGTCCTCGGTGATTTCCTCGTCGTTGAAGATCACCAGCTCGCGGATGGTGCGCTCGCCGGCGCGCAGCTGATCGCCCATGCGGATCACCGCCTTGGTGATCGCGGGCATGCGCGAGATCGACTTGATCACCGACAGCTTGCCGCGCTCGATGCGGCGGGCGATCTCAACTTCGCCTTCGCGCGTCAGCAGCGGCACGGTGCCCATCTCGCGCAGGTACATGCGGACGGGATCGTTGGTCTTATCGAGTGCACCGGGCGTGAGGTCGAGCTCGGGGCCCTCGCCTTCGGGGCCTTCCTGCCGCTCGATGCCTTCGCGTTCGAGCTTGTAGCCCTTTTCCGAGTCGACCAGGTCGATGCCGGCGCTGGCAAACACCGCGAGCAGCTCCTCGAGGTCCTCGGGATTCGCGGTGAGATCCGCCGGCAGCAGATCGTTCACTTCGTCGTACAGGAGATAGCCCTTCTCCTTGCCGATGACGATCAGTTGCCTGACTTCATCGAACTTGTCTTCGAGCGCTACGGCCATAGTCGGGTTGGTCCTTGGGGTCTTCACTGGTGTAGAGCCCTTCATTGTAACTCTTTTGGCGGTTTCATCGCCTCTAACGCGCGGATCATGCGCTGTTTCCTGTCGAGCAACGCCATCACGGCATTCCCGCTATCTCCTTGATCCTGCAGGCGCTTGAGCTCTCGTTGCACTTCGGCCAGCTCGCGCTCGAGCCGGACATACTTGAGGGCGACCACGCATAAATCCGGAAGTACGGCCGGCGGAGAAGGCTCGGCCGCGACGGAAGCGAGCAGTTCAGCTTCCTGAGTACTTAGACGCTCCATGAGTGTTGTCGGCACATCTTCGGCCCTGACATTTAAATCGCGTGCCGTGCGCAGCAGGTGCTCCGTGCTAAGTCCTTTCAAATCATCTGGTTCCAGCGATTGCAGCGCCGCGACCGCGTCCGCAGGCTGGTGCACCAGCGTCCAGATCAGCCCTTTTTCAGCCTTCCGGATATGCCCCTGCAGGGTTGGGACGCGCTCGGCGGGCAGATCGGTCTTCCGCGCCGCCGCTGCCTTCCTGATTTCGGCCCGAACCACGTCCTCCGTGACCCGCGCCTTGTGCGCGAGCCGGTCCGCGAATTGATCGCGCACCGCCGGGTCCGGAATGCGCGACGCCACCCCCAGCATTCGTTTCAGGAAATCCCTGCGGCTGTCATCCCGGGCCAAGTCATGCTCGGCCGCCGCACGGTCGAGCAAAAACTCCAGATACGGCCGTGACTTCTTGAGCTGCGCCAGGAACGCGTCGCGCCCCTGTTTCTGGATGAACGTGTCGGGATCCTCGCCGCCCGGCAATTGCACTACGTTGACGTCGAACCCTTCGCTTACCAGCAGCTCCGAGCTGCGCTCGGCGGCGGTCTGGCCGGCGCGGTCGGCGTCGTAGCAGAGCACGGCTTTCGCGGCAAAGCGCCTCAGCATCTGTGCCTGTTGAGACGTCAGCGCCGTGCCGCAGGTCGCAATCACCGGGAAGCCGCCGGCCTGGTGCACCTGCGCGAAGTCGAAGTAGCCCTCGACGATCAGCGCGAAGTTGCCTTTGCGCAGCGCGGCCTTGGTCAGGTTCAGGCCATACAGCGTGCGGCTCTTCGTATAGATCGGCGTCTCGGGCGAGTTCAGGTATTTCGGCTGTTGATCGGCCTCGAGGGCGCGCCCGCCGAACGCGATCACGGTGCCGGTGTCGCGGGCGATGGGGATCATCAACCGGTTGCGAAAGCGATCGACCTCCGTCCCATCGTCACGCCGCGTGACGAGCCCGCTGGTGACGAGTTGTACTGGGCTGAAACCGGCCTTGAGCAATCGCTGGCGCAGCGCGTCGCGTGACGGCGGCGCCCAGCCGATCTGCAATTGTTCGATCGTCTCCTGCGTCAGGCCGCGATCCTTCAACAGGTACTCGCGCCACTTCGCGCCGTTGGGCGAGGCGAGCTGCTCGCGGAAATAGGCGAGGGCGATCTCGTGAATCCTGACGAGCGCCTCGCGCTCCGCGGCGCTTTCGCGCTGCTCGCCGCCGGCTTCGATTTCGGGGATCGGAATGCCGAAGCGGTTCGCCAGCAGGCGCAGCGCTTCGCCGAAGCCGACCTTCTCCTGCAGCTCGACGAATTTGAACACGTCGCCGCCGACGCCGCAGCCGAAGCAGTGGAAGAACCCCTTTTCCTTGTCGACGCTGAACGACGGCGTCTTCTCGCCGTGGAAGGGACAGAGGCCCTTGTATTTCGCGCCGGCTTTGCGCAGCGAGACGGAGTCCGAGATGACGGTGACAATGTCGGCCGCTGCCCGGACTTCGTCGATGAAGGATTGCGGGAATTTCAAGGAAAGCCTGAAACTCCCATTTTACTTGCTGGTGTCGGTTGGTGTCAGGCACCAACCAACACCGCCGGCTGAGTTACCGCTTCAAACGCGGCACGAATTTCGTCAATCCTTGAACGGGCCCGACTTCGCCGCCGTAAACGTTGCCCGCCGCATCGACGGCCACGCCTTCGCCCATCGCGCCAATGCCGCCCATTCCGGTGGGCTGCTTTGAAATGTGCTCCGGGACGAAGAACCAGACCTCGCCGGTGCGCGCGCTGCCGACGCGCAGGCCCTTGCGCCATCCCGGGTTGTAGTTGTCGTCGGACTCGGAATCGATCGCGTAGAGCGTGTCGTTGCGATCGATGTAGAGGCCGCTGATGCGGCTGAACTGGTACCACGTGTCGAGGTGCTTGCCTTCCTGATCGAAGATCTGGATGCGGCGGTTGCCGCGATCGGCGACGAACAGCCGTCCGCGCGAATCCATCGCGAGCGAATGCGGGCCGCGGAACTCGCTCTGGCCGTAGCCGTAGGCGCCGAACGTCTTGATCAACTTGCCATCCGGCGACCACTTGGTGATGCGGCCGATGCCGTTCGGCGGATTCTGATCGAGAAACTGCGCCTGGTGCGCCTCGGCGATGAAGATGCTGCCGTCCGGCGCGACCAGCACGTCGTTTGGTTCGGTCAACTTCTCAGGCGGGTTGCCGGCCTGGCCGCCGGTGCCGATCGTCATCAGCAGCTTGCCCTGCGGCGAGAACTTCATCACCGTGTGGCCTTTGTCTTTCCATTCGGGAAACTTCGCCAGCTCCGCAGCCGTGGCCGAGCGCGCGTCGGCGACCCAGATGTTGCCCTGGCGATCGACATCCATGCCGTGCGGCCACAGGATCTGTCCCGCGCCGAAGCTCGCCACCACTTTGCCGTTCGGATCGAGCTTCACCATTGGATCGACGGTCGATCCGACGCACGCGTTGGCGCCGCAGCGATCGCCGGCCCAGATGTGTTTGCCGTCGATGTCGACGTGGACCGCGCTGACCGATCCCCACCGCCGGCCGTCGGGCAGCGTGCCCCAGTTGCGAACCGTCTCGTAGGGATTCGGCAGGTTGTTGATCGGCGTGACCTTCGCATGTTCGGGCGGCGCCGACGATCCGCGCGGCGGCGCCGCGGGCTGCTGCGGCGCGGCCGGTTGCTGAGCGTGCACCGCGCCGATGACGAACGCGGCGATAGCGAGCGAAAAAGTGAAACGCAACGAAACCATCGGATCCTCCCGGCGAATTGTTATCACATTCGGTAGTAGAATCTCCGCCGATTCCACTCGATGCCGCTGCTCCGGACCGTTTGCGCGATCGGTTTGTTCGTGGCCGCCGTGTTCGCGCCGGCGCTCGCCGCTCAACAGCCGCCGGCGGGAAATCCAATCGCCGACGCGGCCACGCCGATCTTCGATGCGCCGACCGAGATCCGGCTGGCGCTCGAACGCCTGCCCGTGGCGATCATTCTCGGCACCGCGCTCGCGCTGCGGCCGCGCCGCCGCAACCAGGGGCCGCGCAAAGTCGTGGTGATGCAGACGCAGATCATGCTCGCCGTGGTCGGCGCGGTGATCATGCTCGTCGTCGGCAATTCGCTCTCGCGCGCCTTCGGCATCGTCGGCGCGGCGGGATTGATTCGCTATCGATCGAACATCGCGGATCCGAAGGATGCGGTGGTGATGCTGTGTTCGCTCGCTGCCGGTCTTGCGTCGGGCGTGGGGCTGTTCCAGCTGGCGACGGTGGCGACGCTGTTCATGATGCTGGCGCTGTGGGTGATCGAGTTCTTCGAGCCGGCGGCGAGGAAACGGTTCGAGCTGCGGCTCAAGACCGCCGACGCCGCGGAATTTCGCTCGAAGGCCGAGGACGTGTTGAAGGCCCTCGACCTCGAGCACGAGCTGCTCGTCGAAGACGAAGACGAGATCCGTTACAGCGTTTCCGCGCCGGTCGACGTCAGGACCAAGGACGTCTCCGACACGTTGCGCCTGGTCGGCGGCGGCAACGTCGTCGTGCGCTGGGAAGAAAAGAAGTTCTAAGGGACCCGCGACACCTTCACGATCTTGATCGGCGGCGTCAGCCGCTGCGCCTCCGCGTTGGTCGTTCGCGTGGTCGAAGACGGCGCCGCCTGGATCTTCCTGACCACGTCCATGCCGCTGACGACGCGTCCGAACGCGGCGAAGCCTTGCCCGTCGGGATTTCGCGCGCCGCCAAAATCCAGCGACGGCTGGTCGTTGATGCAGATGAACCAGCCCGACGTGGCGCTGTCCGGCGCGCCGCGCGCCATCGACACCGCGCCGTCCTTGTGCAGCAATCCGGTCACGTTCGTGCGCTCGAGCGCGATGGGCGGGAACCCGTCCTTCGCGCGATCGGGATTCACGCCCGCCTGGATCACCTCGATCTTCACGGGGCTCTCCGGCTGGTTGTCCATCTTCACCGTGCGATGGAACACGCCGCCGTCATAGTGCCCGGCGTCCACGTATTTCAGGAAGTTTGCGGTCGTGACCGGCGCCTTGACCGGATCGACTTCGATCACGATGTCGCCGAGCTCGGTCTGCACGCGGACGCGCACGTTCTTGGACTGTGATGAGACGAGCGCGGTGGCTGAAACCACCGCGCTCAGAACGAGAGCAAGACAGATTTTCATACAGCTGCTAGAAGCGATACGTGATCGCGAACTGGAACTGGCGGCCGGGCAGAACATTCGAGCCGCCGGTGTGCTGGCCGAAGCGCGCGTTGCCGACCAGGTTGATGTATCCGCCGGCGAGCAGGTTCTGGTTGTTCAGCACATTGAACGCATCGGCCCGGAATTCGATCCGATCCTCGCCGACCTGGAACGTCTTGCCGAGCGTGAGATCGGCGTAGTTGATGAACATGCCGCGCGCGGTGTTGCGGCCGTTCGGCGTGCTCGGCTGGCAGCCGCGCGCGTTGCAGGCCGCGCCGACGCCCGCGCCGTAACCGACCGGATCGCCCGCGTAGCGGATCGTGTACGGCGAGCCGCTCTGATGGTGCGTGACCAGGCCGAGTCGCCACCCGCCCAGGCCCGGGCTGCTGCCCGGCACGTTCCACAGGAAGCTGGTCACGAGATTGTGCGGCGTGCTCGCGCCCGTCGGACCGCGATCCGACTCGGGGTCGCGGCTGTTCTCCGGCGAGAACCAGTGGTTCAGCATGTCCTCGGCTTTCGAGAACGTGTATGAAGCGGTCACGACCAAAGGCGTGGTGCGATGCGCGCCCGAGAACCGAATGCCCTGGTACCACGAGCGTCCTTCGTTGGTGAGCACGTCCATGTGGCGGAAGCCGTTTGGTCCCGGCACGATCGGACGCGTTTGATCCGCCTGCGCCTGCGTGCGGACGATCGCGTTGGGATTCGCGCTCAGCGCCGCGTTGAGTTGATCCTTTGGAATCGGTGCCGGCGCGTTCATGTCGAGGAACCCGTGTTTGACGCCGCGGTTGATGTTGAAGTCCACCGCCACGTTCGATCGCGACCCGATCTGGTGCTGCACGCCGAGGCTGCCGTTCCACGAGTGTTCGTTCTCGAGATCGGGCGAAATTTCCTGGATGCTGCGCGCGGGCAGCACCGCTCCCGGCGGGAAGCCCGGCAGGGTGTTCGGGAACGTCGGGAACAGCGGATCGGTCGAGTTGAGCGACAGCGTCACCAGTCCGTTGCGGCCGCCGACGCCGCCTTTCACGATCGTGAAGATCGCGTGCTGCTGCGTGAAATGGCCGATGCCGCCGCGCACGGCCCACTTCTGATCGCCCTTCGGATCCCACGCGAAGCCGATGCGCGGATCGAAGTTGTTCTTGTCGGTCCCGGCCGGCCAGTCGGGAATGTCCTTGATGATCTCGACGTCGTAGCGCAGGCCGAGGTTGAGCGTCAGGTTGTTGCGAACGCGCCAGTCGTCCTGGAAGAAGCCGGCGAGGACGTAGGCCTTGGGAAACATCAACCGCGCTTCGGGCGTCAGCGCGAACGCCTGCGAGTACTGGAACGGCGCCGGCGCCACGGCCGGCGATCCGGAGAAGGTGTAGCGGCCGTTCTGCAGCGGCGCAAACAGCTGCTCGGTCACGTCGTAGGTGAACGACGCGCCGGTCTTCATGGTGTGATTGCCTTTCCAGAACGAAAGGGTCGTCGAGAGGTCGTAGGTCTCTTCGGGCAGCACGCCCCACGTGCCCTGATCGTTGCCGCCCGACGTCGCGTAACCCTGGCGGACGATCGACACGCACTCGCACTTCGCGGCGCGGCGATCGGTGTAGCGCGAGTATTGCGCGCGCACCTCGTTCAGCACCTTGTCGGAAAAGATCGTCGTGAACGTGCCGTGCACGGTGTCGACGTTGTTGTCCCAGATGAAGCCGGTGCCGGGAAGGTTGAGGCCGCCGGACTCGTTGTCCTTGTTCCAGCGCACCATGTTGTAGCGGACGCCGAGCGAATTGCGGTTCGAGAAGCGCATGTCGATCTTGGCGTGGCCCTGGTGCTCGTCCGCCGGCGTCGGCACGACGAGGCCGTTGGCTTCCGCCGCGGTCACCACGACCTGGCTGCGTTCGCGGCGCCGCTCGTAGCTGCCGAAGAAGAACACCTTGTCGCGCGCGATCGGGCCGCCCGCGGTGCCGCCGAACTGCTGCTGGTTGTAGGGCGCCTTCACCTTTTCACCGTTGACGATCGGCGCCAGCGGCGGGGCCGCGTCGAGATCGCCGGGGCGAATCATCACGAACGCCGACCCGCTCAACTGGTTGGTGCCGGTCTTCGTGATCATGCTCGACACGCCGGCCGAGTGGCCGCCGAACTCGGCCGAGAACTGGTTGGTGATGAGCTGCACTTCCTTGACGGTCTCGATCGCGAAGCCGCTCGAGCCGAGCTGCGGCGCGCGCTGCAGCGTCAGCCACTTCGAATGGTTGTTGGTGCCGTCGACGTAGGTGCCGAAGTTCCACACTTCCTGGCCGCCGACGTTGACGGCGTTCGAGCCGGTGCCGGTGGCGACGACGTTCGAGTCGAGCGTCAGCAGGCGGAAGTAGTTGCGCTCCTTGACGGGCAGGGTCTCGAACGCCTGCCGATCGATCGTGCTCGACACTTCCGAGGACGTGGTCTGCACGATCGGCGTGTCGCCGGCGACGGTAATCGTTTCCTGCACCGTCGACAATCGCAGCGAGAAGTTGATCTGCGCGCGCTGGCCGGCGTTGAAGACGATGTCTTCGCGCACGGCGCTCGCGAATCCGGCGAGCTCCACCTGGATGCGGTGGCGCCCTTCGGTCGGCATCGCGGTGAAGACGTAGCGGCCGCCGGCGTCGGTGGTGGTGGCGCGCGTCAGTCCGGTGGCCGTATTGGTGATGGTGACGGTGGCGCCGGGCAGCACCGCCTGTTGCGCGTCGGTGATGATGCCTTCGACGGCGAACGTCGGGGTTTGCGCGAATGCCGGAGCAGTCGCGATCAAGACGATCAGAATCGTTGCGAACCGGTCTTTCAGATACTTCAAGGTCATGGACATGGCAATCTCCGTAGGCTGAGGCCTGCCAGTCTAGTGGATTCGCCGCCGTCCGCAAGCGCGGTGTTGCACGGGCGTTTCATCACGATGCCCGTCACAGCCCGCCGGCCGCCGGACTACCGATGCAGTGAGTAAGTCGCCTTCAACACCAGCGATCGGTTCGAGCGATCGGCGAATGCCCCGGCGGTGAAGCGCGTCTCGTTGAAGACCAGGTAAATGTTATCGATGCTGCGGAAGATGTAATTGAGGCGCACCTGCGTCGCCGCGAGCTGTCCCGCGCTGTTGTACTGCACGAAGGCCGACGTCAGCAGATTGGTGGAGAACGAGACGTTGGCGCGCAGCCCGAACAGGTGGGTCACGAATGCGCCGCGCGACAACCGGACGTCGTTGACCTGGTAGCTGGGATTGAAGGAAAAGGTCCGGTTCGGCCTGAGGTCCGCGTTCGCGGTCACGGTGTTCTTGTTGCCGTCGTAGAAGTCGCCGACGCTGAGTGACACGTTGGCGCTGGCCCTGCGGCCGTTGTAGGTGCGCAGACCGGTGGTCACGCCTCGCCAGTTATATTCGCCGGGCGGCAGCGTGACGCCGGAGCCGATCGGGAACGGCCGCACGATCCGCTCGTAGCTGTCGAACGGCACCACCTCGAAGCGATCGCCGGACTGGAACGCCGTCGCGAGCGTGAGGCTCGACTCGCGGCTGCGCAGGATTGACTCGGCGTCGTGATACCACACCGAAGACGGCGTGATCTCGAATTGCCGGACGCGCCATCTGCCCGGGCGCGGCTTGAGGGAGGCGCGGACGCCGGTCATCCGTTCCCGCACCCGCACGTAACCGATGCCCGCGCTGAACGCCGGATCGATATCGATATAGTTGGCGCCCAGTTCGAATCGATCGTCGCGCCATTCGGCGCCCAGTTGCTTCGCCCACTGTCCGGGCCGGCCGCGATCCTCGGCGCGCACTGCCAGACCCATGACGTTCAGATAGTTGAAGAACGTGAAACGCGCATCGGCGCCTACCAGTGTGTTGCGGGAGCCGCCGCCCTGGCGGTTGGTGGCGATCGCGCCGACGTACGAGCGCCCGAGCACTTCCTTGCGCACGCGGGCGATCGAAAAGTTCTCGCCTTGCTGCGAGCCGTCATCCTCCGTCTGCGCGTTCAGCACGCCGATGTCGAATCCGCCGACCTTGCCCGTCAGCTTGCCGCCCACCGGGATCGCAATCGGAGTGCCGCTGCTCGACAGGCCAATGTTGCGGGTATAGACGATTTCGAGCGGCGGTGGTCCGAAATGCAGCAGGCCGACGCCCATCCGCAGCGAGTCGGCGCCTTCGATGAAGAACTGGCGTTTCTCCGGGAAGAACAGGCTGAAGCGCGTGAGGTTGACCTGCTGCGCGTCGACTTCGGTCTGCGCGAAGTCCGGGTTCGCCGTGAGATCGGCGGTGAGCGTGGATGTCGCCTGCCACTTCAGATCGTCGATGCCGACTTCGGCGATGCGGCGCGCGCCCGATGGCGCCGGTACCGCCGCCAGATCCTCGCCGCCCGCGAGCACGTAAGGCCGCAGCCGCCATCGCTCGGCCTGCTTGATGCCGGCCAGTCCCTCCAGGCGCCCCGCCTGCGAGACGTTGTGAAACGTGAAGTTGCGTCCCCATCCGCTCCAGTACGCCAGCTCGTTCTTGCGCTTGATGACCCGCTCGAAGTTGAGCCCCCAGGTCTGCGTCGCGGCACTGCGGAACCGAAGGACCTTGAACGGGATGACCATCTCCACCGACCATCCGCTCTCGGTCATCGCCGCTGCCGCGGTCCACTGTTCGTCCCAGTCGGCGTAGTAGAACCGCGACTCGTTCCGGATCAGCGCGTCGAACCGCGTGCCGCGCGGATTGACGCGGAAGACGAAGGCATTGCGGTTGTCGAGATACGTGTCGAGCAGGACCGCGAAGCTGTCGTCGCTTTCGAGCGTGTTGTCGCGCCGCAGCTCGGAGGCGCGAATACCTGCGGCCTCCGCGTCCGAAAGCAGCGCGCCGATATAGAGATTGGCGTCGTCGTACAACACCCTGACCGTGGTGTTTTCGGTGGCGTCGGCGCCTTCAACGGGCTCGCGCTGTTTGAATCCGGTGACGATCGCCGCCGCGTTCCACGCGGCGTCGTCCAGCCGCCCGTCGATGCGTGGGGGCGATTTGATCGGAACGGCGCGGGCGGCCGGCTGTGCCGCCGCGGCAGTGGCGAGTGCGAGCAGGGCAAGGCAGACGGCGGCGGCGCGGCGCACAGCCGTTCAACCTATCACGGCTTACTCTTTGAGCTCGACGATCGTCGCGCCGCCGCCGCCCTGGTTGTCCGGGGCGGCGTAGTACTTCTCGACCTGCGGATGCGTCTTCAGGAACGCCGCGATGCCCTTGCGCAGCTGCCCGGTGCCGTGGCCGTGGACGATCCGCACTTCGTGAAGATCGGTGACCAGCGTGTCGTCGAGAAAGCGCGACACGCGATCGACGGCTTGATCGACGGTCATGCCGATCACGTTCAGCTCGCTGAGCATCCCTTCGCGCGGTTTGAGATCGACGTTGACGCGCACCTTGGCCGCCTGCTGCTTCGCCGGCGGACCACCGATCACGCGCAGCTCCTTGACCTTCGCCTGGATGCGCTTGCCGCGCACGTCGATCTCGGCGCGATTGCCGTCGATCGACATCACCACGCCCTCGAGTCCGAGTCCACCGACGGTGACTCGCGATCCGACTTCGGCCTCTGACGCTTGGAGAGGCGGCGCTTTGCTCGCCGATGATCCGGTGGCTGGATGGCGGAGATCTTCGACAATGCGATCGATCTCCGCTCTTGCTTCCGCGCGCGCGGATCCCGTTTCTCCCGTATTGATCGCGGCCCGCAGCGACGCTTTCTCCGCGATCTGCTCGGACTTTTCCTTCAGCTGATCGATCACCGCGTCGACGTCGCGGCGCGCCTGGCGCAGCCGCTCGTCGAGCCGCTCGTTCAGCCGCTTCTTGAACACCTCTTCGCGTTCGGCGAGCGCCTTCTCGCGCCTGGTCAGCTCCGCGTTGGTCTCGTTGAAGGCACGCCGCTCGCGCTCGAGCTTGACGCGATCGCTTTCGAGCGCGCGCGCCTGCGCGTCGAGCCGCGACAGGTGCGCCTGCAGCCGCTTTTGATCGTCGCTGAGATAACCGCGCGCGGCGGCAATCACCGACTGCGGCATGCCGAGCCGCTGCGCCATCTCGATCGCGAGGCTGCGGCCCGGGGCGCCGTAGAGCAGCTTGTAAGTTGGCGCGAAGTTCTGCGGATCGAAGGCGAACGCCGCCACCGTCACACCTTCGGTGCCGATGCCCCACGTCTTCACCGCGTCGAAGTGCGTGGTCGCGATGATCAGCGCGCCGCGCTGGCGGAAGTGCTGCACGATCGCCGTCGCCAGCGCGCCGCCTTCATTCGGATCGGTGCCGGTGCCGACCTCATCGAGCAGCACCAGCGCCGGCAGCTCCAGCTCGCGATCCATCGAGACCAGGTTGCGGATGTGCGACGAGAACGTGCTGAGGCTGGCCTCGATCGATTGCTCGTCGCCGATGTCCGCGAAGACCGAGCAGAACACCGGCAGCTTCGCAACCGCCGCCGGCACGTGCAGTCCCGCCTGCGCCATCAATGCGAACAGCCCGGCCGTCTTCAATGCCACGGTCTTGCCGCCGGTGTTCGGGCCGGTGATGAGCAGCACGCGGTTCGGCGGATCGAGCAGCACGTCGACCGGCACCGCGCGCTCGAGCATCGGGTGGCGCGCCGCCTTCAGGTGCAGGCTCGTATCGATCGTGAACTCCGGCTCGATGCCGTTGACCTTCGAGCTGTAGCGCGCTTTCGCCTGCAGCACGTCGAGCTCGCGCGCCACTTCGCGGCTGACGATCATGTCGGCGGGCCGCGCCCGGAAGCGATCCGTCAGCTCGAGCAGGATGCGGAAGATCTCCTCTCGCTCGCGATCCTCCAGCTCGACGATGTCGTTGTTGATTTCGACGGTTGCCGACGGCTCCATGAACAGCGTGGCGCCGGTGGTCGACGAGCCGTGCACGATGCCCGGCACGCTGCCGCGATGCTCGGCGCGCACCATCAACACGAACCGTCCGTTGCGCTCGGTGATGACCTCGTCCTGCAGGTACTTCGCCGACGAGCCGCGCGTGAACTGCTCGAGCGTGCCGCGCAGCTTCTGGCGCTTCTGCCGCAGCTCGTTGCGGATCCGCCTCAATTCGGGGCTGGCGCCGTCGAGCACCTCGCCGCCGGGATCGATTGCGTCGCGGACCGCAGTGACTTCACTCTTGAACGCGGTGACCTTGGCGACGAGCTCGCGAAGGATCGGGAAGTCGTCTCCCGCGCGAGCAATTCCAGCTCGCGACTGATCGACGGAATCGACAAAGTCGGCCAGCAGGCGCAGCTGTAAGGGCTCGAGCGGACGCCCGGTAACGTCCAGCGCCTCGAGCGCCGCCGGCAGCGCTTCGCCGGCGCGCAGCGGAAACAGGGGATGACGCTCCAGGAACTTGACCGTCTCGCTGGTCGCCGCCTGCAAGCCGACGACGATCTTCGGATCGGTCGACGGCTCGAGCTCGGACAACGCCGCCGCGCCGAGCGGCGTGATCGCCAGCGCGGTCACCGCGTCGACGATGCGATCGAACTCGAGGGGGTAAGCGACGTGCATTTCCTGATTGCTGGTTGCTGATTGCTGGTTGCTGGTTGCTGATTCCTGATTGCTACAGGTGATTGATCATCGACGCAATGCATCCGGCGCCGTAACCGTTATCGATATTGACCACGGACACGCCGTTGGCGCACGAGTTCAGCATGCCGAGCAGCGCGGCGATGCCGCCGAAGCTCGCACCGTAACCGATGCTCGTCGGCACGCCGATCACCGGCACGCCGACCATGCCGGCGACAACGCTGGGCAGCGCGCCTTCCATTCCCGCCACCACGATCACGACGCGCGCTGATGCGAGCCGCTCGTGCTGCGCCAGCACGCGATGGATGCCGGCCACGCCCACGTCGTAAATGCGATCGACGGTGTTGCCGAGAATCTCCGCGGTCACGGCTGCTTCCTCGGCCACCGGCAGATCCGACGTGCCCGCGGAGCACAACACGATCGTCCCTTTGCCGGGCGCGCAGTCGCCCTTCACGGTTATGCATCGCGCCATCGCGTGATACTCCGCGTTCGGGACTACAGTCCGCACGGTATTCCACGCCGCCTCGTCCGCGCGCGTGACCAGCAGCGGCTGGCCGCGGCTGACAATCTGTGCAGCGATCTTCGCGATCTGATCGGGGGTCTTGCCTAGTCCCAAAATGACTTCGGGGAATCCCTGTCGAATCGATCGATGGTGATCGACCTTGGCAAACCCAAGGTCCTCAAAGGGTTGCTGACGTAGCGCTGCCGTGATGCGCGCCGCCGCCGCTTCTACCGTCGTCCGGCCCTCGCGCAGATCTCTCAATAACGTAATGACGTCCGCTTCGGTCTGCATCGTTGCGGCGGCGAGCTCGTCATTACGGGGAGACATAGCGTATTATGATGGTTTGCACAGGGGTCGAATCCCCATCATAGATGACCGCCGTCGAAACGCTGATCCTCGCCTCGTATTTCTTCGTCCTCCTCATCCTCGCCGTGTATGGGTGGCACCGCTATTACCTGGTGTACATCTACATGAAGCACAAGAACGAGCAGCCGCAACCGAAGGCCTCGTTCGACGAGCTTCCTGTCGTCACCATCCAGCTGCCCCTCTACAACGAAATGTACGTCGTCGATCGGCTGGTCGATGCGGTGTGCAGGATCGACTATCCGCGCGAGCTGCTCGAGATCCAGGTGCTCGACGATTCGACGGACGAGACCAAGCAGATCGCCGAGCTGGCGGTGCGGCGTCATGCGATGCAGGGCGTCGACATCAAGTACATCCACCGCGACGATCGCACCGGCTTCAAGGCGGGCGCGCTCGACGAGGGACTGAAGGTCGCGCGCGGCCAGTTCGTGGCGATCTTCGACGCCGATTTCATTCCGAAGCCCGACTTCCTGAAGCGCACCATCGATTACTTCACCGACGAGAAGGTGGCGCTGGTGCAGGCGCGCTGGGGACACGTCAACGAGGACTACTCGCTGCTGACGAAGATCCAGGCGGTGCTGCTCGACGCGCACTTCGTGCTCGAGCACGGCGGGCGTAATCGCGGCGGCTGCTTCTTCAACTTCAACGGCACCGCCGGCATCTGGCGGCGCGAGGCGATCTTCGACGGCGGCGGCTGGCAGCACGACACGCTGACCGAGGATCTCGACCTCAGCTACCGCACCCAGCTCAAGGGCTGGCAGTTCGTGTTCGTGCAGGATCACGTCTCACCGGCGGAACTGCCGGTGGAGATGAACGCGTTCAAGTCGCAGCAGTTCCGCTGGGCGAAGGGATCGATCCAGACCTTCCTCAAGCTGATGCCGCGCATCCTGCAGTCGAACCAGCCGTTCCACGTGAAGGCCGAGGCGTTCTTCCATCTCTCCGCGAATTTCAACTACCCGCTGATGTGCGTGCTGTCGGTGTTGATGGCCCCGTCGATGGTGATCCGCTACAACATGGGCTGGTACGAGATGCTGCTGATCGACATCCCGCTGTTCTTCGCGGCAACGGCATCGGTGGCGAACTTCTACATGGTCTGCCAGCGCGAGCTGTATCCGGCGACGTGGACCGAGCGCATCAAGTACCTGCCGTTCCTGATGTCGATCGGCATCGGCCTGGCGGTGAACAACACCAGGGCGGTGTTCGAGGCTCTTTTCCACAAGCCCAGCGAATTCGTGCGCACGCCGAAGTACGCGGTCGAAGGCCGGCTGGACGACTGGAGTCAGAAGAAATACCGCCAGTCGGTGTCGGTGCAGCCAATGATCGAGCTGGCGCTGGGTCTCTATTTCACCGCGACG
>DASUSZ010000100.1:0-14074 GCA_036374815.1 Vicinamibacterales bacterium
TTGATTCGCGACACCGATCGGGCTTTCGTAGGCTTGTGCGCGCGCGGTCCACACCGGCGGTTGATCCGGCCGCTCCGCGCTCCGCGAAAAGATCGGCATGACGATCAGCCATCGATTCGCGAGCTGGTCGTAGCGGACCACCGCATCGCCGTTGTTACGCGCTTCGCAGGTACCGCCGAAGTTGCGGAACACGTTGTTGGTGTTGACCGGTCCGTACAACACGCGTCCGGTGTCGGTGAAACGCTTCCCGCGCTTCGTGAAGATCGCCATCCGTGAATTCACGGTCTGCACGATGTGATCGGGACCAACGGCGAGCGAATTGTCGGAAGGATTTCTGAGCGTCGCGGAGCCTTGCGGACCTGCGAAGCCGACGCCGAGACCATCGAACTGCGCGAGGAGCGCCGCCTCCCGCGCGGTGCCCTCAGCTGTTTGTTCGACGTTCTGGCCGCCCAGAACCACGGAAAGTGCGAGGACACCAACGAATTGGATCAGCCGTTTCATGTGGCGATCCGGAAGTATAAGGCCCTCGATTCGTCCCCGTGTTTATGCGCGCTGAGGCTCACTTTCGGCTACACTGCGCGACAATACGGCGTCGCCGGGTTACGAGTGATCCGGCGGGTTGGTCGTTTTCTATTTTGTGTTCACATCGGAGGAAGAGGCATGACGATTGTTCGCCGGATTTTTGTACTAGCGAGCCTGGCGATCTTGTTGGGCGCCCCCATCGCCCAGGCGCAGACAACAGGATCGATTACCGGCGTGGTCACCGACGCCAGCGGCGCGGTGATGCCGGGCGCGACGATCACCTTGTCGGGCGAACGCCTGATTGGCGGCCCGCAAACGCAGGTGAGCGACGCCAGCGGCGCGTACCGCTTTGATCGTCTCGTGCCCGGCTCCTACAACGTCAAATTCGAGCTGCAGGGCTTCCGCACCGTCGAACGTCCCGACGTCCGCATCAGCGCGGCGTTCGTGGCGACGATCAACGCCAAGCTCGAAGTCGGTTCGTTGTCGGAGACGATCACGGTCACCGGCGAGTCGCCGACCGTCGACGTCCGCTCGAATCTGCAGCAGACGGTCATGAACCAGGAAATTCTCGAAGGCATCCCGACCGGCCGCGATCCGTGGTCGCTCGCGAAGCTGATCCCCGGCGTGCAGGTCGCGACCTATGACGTCGGCGGCACCCAGTCGATGCAGCAGAGCAGCATGTCGGCGCACGGCTCGAGCACCAACGACGTCAGCTACAACATCGACGGCGCCACGGTGAACTGGCCGGGCGGCGGCGGCGGCGCGACGATGATGTATTACGACCAGGGCATGTTCGAAGAGGTCAACTACATGACCTCGGCGATCCCCGCGGAGATCATGGCCGGCGGCGTGTCGATCAACATGGTCACCAAGGACGGCGGCAACCAGTGGAAGGGCAACCTCCGCTACAACTTCTCGAACGACGATCTGCAGGCCGAAAACTGGCAGGAGACGATCGACTTCAAGAACACGATCAATCCCAACCACACGTTCCTCGGCAACCCGACCAAGAAGACCTACGACCTCAACCTGTCGGGCGGCGGCGCGCTCGTGCAGAACAGGGTGTGGGTCAACGGCACGGTCCGCAAGTGGATCGTCAACAAGCTGGTCAACGCCAAGAACCCCGATGGCAGCCAGGCGCTCGACGACAACGACCTCAAGAACTACTCGGGCAAGGTCGTCACGCAGCTCACCACCAACAACAAGCTGGCGGTGTCGTATCTGTGGAACGACAAGATTCGCGGCCATCGCCGCGACGACGCGTCGCAGTTGATTCCGGATGTGGCCTCGGTGGTGCAGACCAACCCGGTGCAGACGACGCAGGCGAAGTACACCGGCATCCGCGGCGCGCTGGTGTTCGAGTCGAACTTCAGCGTGATGGACGGCCAGACCAATTACACCTACCAGCCGGACACCGCCGCCGACGCGATTCGCTATGTCGATATCGTCACCGGCGAAGTGCGGCACGCGTCGACGCGCGAAGAGCATCAGCCGAACTCGCGCCACCAGTTCGACAACATCTTCACCTTCGGCAAGTCCGGCTTCGGCGGCGAGCACCTGTTCAAGGCGGGCGTGCAGTGGGGCCGTCTCTATTACTCGTCGGACTACTCGGTGATGGGCGATCACTACGTCGAGTACAGCTCGGGCGTGCCGACGCGCGTGCGCCAGTTCAACACGCCGGTGGTCTCGGAGAACATCGCCAAGGTCTACGGCTTCTTCCTGCAGGACGCGTGGTCGATGAACCGGCTGACGCTCAACGTCGGCGCCCGCTGGGACAAGTACGACGGCACGGTGCCGCCGCAGGAGCGCTCCGCCAACCGCTTCATCGGCCCGGCGTCGTTCCCGGAAAAGAAGATCGAGCAGAGCCGCGGCGTGTGGCGCCTTGGCGCGTCGTACGATCTGACCGGCAGCGGCCGCACCGCGCTGAAGGCGAGCTACAGCCGCTACGCGCTGCAGGTCGGCATCGATCGCGTCACCGCGATCAACCCGCTCAGCAGCGGCAGCCGCACCTGCCCGTGGACGGACCCGAACGGCGACGGCAAGTTCCAGGATTCGGAAATCACCGCCTCGCAGTGCTCGGCCTTCAGCGGCGGCGCGACCACCAACTACGCGGAGGGCATCCGCTGGCCGTATTCGGATGAAATCACCGGCGGTGTCGAAACGCAGCTGCCGGGCGCGATCCGCGTCGGCGCGATGTTCTACTACCGCACCAACAAGGACCAGTTCGGCGAGCGCAACCTGGCCGTGCCCGAGAGCGCGTACACGCAGCACAACATCACGATCCCGAACGGCCCCGGCGGCGGCCCCGGCAACACCAACCTGAAGCCGATCACCGTGCCGCTCTGGAACATCCCGGCGAACCTCGCGGGCGCGGACCAGACGATTCGCGACAACTCCCCCGAGCTCGACACCGAGTACAAGGGCATCGAGTTCACGGCCACCAAGCGGTTCACGCAGAAGTGGCAGATGCAGGCCGGCTTCACGATCGGCCGCAACGAGGGCGGCTTCGGCGGCAACGATCTGAACGATCCGAACCCGCGCCGCTTCCCGCGCGGCATCATCGGCAACGACTCGGAGCGCGCGCTGCGCATCTCGGGCAGCTACGAGCTGCCGTGGCAGATCTCGCTCGCCGGTTCGATGCTGTCCAACAACGGCTACCCGTACGTGTCGACCTACTCGGTGACGCGCGCGTTTGCCGCCACCCAGGGCATCGCGCTGACCCGCGCCACGCAGACGATCCAGTTGAGCGAGCGCGGCGACGAGCGTTTCCCGGACGTGACGATGATCGACCTGCGGCTGTCGCGGCGCTTCCGCTTCGGAACGCGCAGCTTCCAGCCGACGATCGACTTCTTCAACGTGACCAACACGGATACCCGCGACAACCAGAATTCGACGGTGGGCGCCAGCTATCTGCTGCCGACGTCGATCCTGTCGCCGCGGATCATCCGGGTCGGCTTCAGCTTGAACTTCTAGTTCCGCCACGAAGGGCGCGATGTTTCTCAGGCATCGCGCCCTTCGTGCGTACGGGGGTCAGCGATCAGCAATCAGCAATCAGTCAGCCTAAAAACCCCGCGGCATGCAGGAACAGCAGCACTCCCGTCGCTTGCGCGACGCGGATGCGCGCCTGGCTTCGTTTGAGCGCGTCGTGCAGACCGTGAAGCATTCGTCCAACTTCGGCCGTGTCCGCGAGTGCGGTGCGGCCGTCCTCGGCGGTCAAGAAGCCGCGGCGCACGGACAGTTCAATTTGCGTTTGCAGCTCCGCCTCTGACCCGAGAGCGATCCGGACGTGGTGGAGAAATCGCCCGCCGCCGATGGCCCGGCCTTCGGCGATATTCGATGGGATCGACACCGCAGCCCTTCGCATTCGCGACGTCAAGCCGAACATCTCGCTGCGCGGAAAGTCGGCGGTGATTGTGTACATCGCATCCGCCAAATCCATCGCCTTCTGCCAGACCTGCAACTCCCGAAAAGACTTCACCATGTGACACCTCGATGGTGGGAGCTGCATGCCCGCGACCGTCAGGAAACAGGCGAATTTCCCGGATCATCGCGGCGTGCGTACGCAGTTTGTTCTACGATTGCAGACCACTTCTGTTGCAATTTCTGATCTGATTCGTGACCCTGACTTGCTGACTTCCTGACTTGCTGACTTCCTGACTTCCTGACTTCCTGACTTCCTGACCCCTGGTTGCTGGTTGCTGATTGCCGTTCAGAACCGCGCCGCCACTTCCTGATAGCCAACGATCGCAAACAGCACCAGGATCCCGACCAGCAGCAAGTTCGTCACGATCGAGTTGTGCGGCACGGCTTCCGTCCACTTCACACGATTGTTCAAGTACAGCATCGTCGCCGCCACGAACGGCACGAACAGGCTGCTGACGATCGTGTAGATGATCACCACTTGAATCGGCTGGCCCGTGAACGCGAACGGCAGCGGCACCAGCGTGATGAACAGCAGCGCGAGGCGATAAGGTGTGCTCGTCACCTTCACCGCATCGGCGCGCTGCTCGGGCGTCATCCTGGTGACGATGCCGTAGAGATCGGCGTAGAGATACGGCACGCTCTGCCACACGCCGAGCAGCGACGCGAACACCGCGGCCCAGAAGCCGACCGAGAAGGCGATCCGTCCGAACGTGCCGAGCACGGTGCCGAGCGCTTCGGCCATGCGCGGCACCGCCTGCGCGTTGGTGAGCGTCACGTTCGCGGTGAAGAATGCGTCGTTGGCGATCAGCATGATCGAGCCGCCGAAGATCGCCGTGAACAGGTAGGCGATCGCGATGTCGCCGCGCACGAACGACAGGAAGCCGCTGCCGCGCATGTTCTCTTCGCGCATCCAGTAGTTGTAGGACAGCATCGTGATCGAGCCGCCGACGCCGCCGATCAGCGACAGCACGTAGGTGCCGCTGCCATCGGGGATCGTCGGGATGATCAGGCCCTGCAGCGCGGTCGCCGGCTGCTGCATGCTGAACGCCGCGCAGAACAGGATGCTGAAACCCATGATGCCGACCAGGGTTTTCATGATCCACTCGAAGTTCTTGTAGCCGCCGAGCAGCACCAGCACGCCGCCGATCAGGCTGTGCGCGACCGCGCCCCACGACTGCGGCACCGCGCCGTTCGAGAGATTCGCCATGCCCAGCCCGGTCGCGTTGGTGAGCGACGCGCTGACCGACACGGTCCAGATCACGAGGTAGATGCCGAAGTACCACTTCACCCACGCCGGCAGATATTCCGCCCAGCCTTCGACGGCCGTCTTGCCGGTCGCGAGCTGCCAGCGCGCGATGCCTTCCTGCAGCACGAACTTGAAGAAGGCGCCCGCCGCGATCGCCCACAACAGCACCACGCCGTAGCGCGCGCCGCCGACCGTGGCAGATACAACATCGCCGGACCCGATGCCCGTCGCCGCGACAACGAGGCCGGGCCCGGCGAGCTTCAGAAAGCTGAATTGCGACTTGGTTTGTTCCATTAGGCGAACGGCCGATCGATCGAGGGGCTCGGCTGCGAGAAGTACTGCGCGCCGGTTTCGGTCACGTACAGGCAATCCTCGAGTCGAATGCCGAACTCGCCGTAGATCGCGATCATCGGCTCGTTGCTGAAGCACATGCCGGGCGCGAGCGGCGTCTTGTTGCCGCGCACGAAGTTGGTCCACTCGTGCCCGTCGAGGCCGATGCCGTGGCCGGTGCGATGGGGCAGTCCGGGCACCTTGTAGTCGGGACCGAAGCCGGCATCGGTGATCACCTTGCGCGCCGCAGCGTCGACGGCCTCGCACGGCGTACCCGGCTTGACCACCGCGAAGGCGGCGGCCTGCGCCTTCTTCTCGAGGTTCCAGATCTCCGTCTGGCGGGCGGATGCCCGCCCAAAAACCGTGGTGCGCGTGATGTCGGACTGATAGCCGTCGACCTGGCATCCGCCATCGACCTGGATCACGTCGCCTTCCTTCAGCTTCTGGGGCTCGATGCTGCCGTGCGGGAACGCGGTGTATTCGCCAAAGCTCACCGATGCGCTGCCGGGCGCGCCGAGCTGCCGATGCGCGGTGGCAATGTTCGCGCGCAGCTCGTCCTGCGTCATGCCGTCGCGGAACGTCTGAAACGCCGCGCGGAACGCTTCGATGGTGATGTCGCTGGCCTTCTGCATCAGCGCCAGCTCGCTCGCGCTCTTGATCATGCGGCAGCCGGCCGTGACCGCTTCCGCATCCACGAACTCGGTGGCCGGTGATTCCTTCTTCACGCCGTTGAAGATGAAGAAGCGCAGACGCTCTTCGACGCCGACGCGTCCGGTGGCGACGCCGCGATCCTTGAGGATGCCGGCGATCTGGCGATACGGGCTCTCATCCTCCTGCCAGACGCGCACTTCGGCGTTCTTCGAGACCAGCTCGCGCGCGCGCGCTTCCTCGAATCCCGGCGATACCCAGGCGAGCTCGCCCTTTTGCGGAATCACGCAGACGAACGGGCGCTCGCTCAAGCCCCAGCGCACGCCGGTGAAGTAGAACATGCTCGATCCGCCTTCGAGGAAGATCGCGCCGATCTTGTTCGCCGCCATCAGCTGCTGCGCCTTCTGCACGCGCGCCGCGCGCTCGTCGGGCGTGATCGGCTTGATGCCCGCGGTCATCGGCTTGAGGCCCGCGAGTGCTGGATGCATGCCTGGGGTTGCGGACGATGGCGCCTGGGCCTGCGCGGTTTCCGGGTTCGAGCCGCAGGCAGCGGCGCCAAGGCCAACGCCGGCAGCGGCACCGGTCTGTACAAAAGAACGGCGGGTCATTTTCATGCCCGCCATTCTATAGGTGCGCCGTGTGCACAGTGTGCACAATGTGCACCGCGTGCACCTTTTCTACGGGTGCTTGATGAACGTGCCGTTCTTCAGTTCGGCGTAGGCCTGCTGCAGTTCCGCTCGGGTGTTCATCACGATCGGGCCGTACCATGCGACCGGTTCCTCGAGCGGGCGCCCCGATACGAGCAGGAACCGGATGCCGTCCTCGCCCGCGGTCACGGTGATCTCATCGCCGCTGTCGAACAGCACGAGCGATCGATTGCCGAGCATGGATGGTGTCGCTTCCTCGGATACGCCAACCAGCTCCGTCTGCACCGGCAGAGGCTTCGACGAATCGCGGAACGTCCCCGATCCCGCGAACACATATGCGAATGCGTGACGCGACGCTTCCACCGGAATGCGCTTGGTCCGGTTCGGCGGAACGGAGATGTCCAGGTATCGCGGGTCGGCGGCGACGCCTTCAACCGGCCCACGCTTGCCCCAGAAGTCGCCGACCACGATCCTCACACGCGTCCCATCATCGTCGGTCACTTCCGGAATGTCTTTCGCGAGCACATCCTGGTAACGCGGGTTGGTCATCTTCAACGACTTCGGCAGGTTCGACCACAACTGGAAGCCGTGCATGCGGCCGTGCGCATCGCCTTGCGGCATTTCCTGGTGGAGGATGCCGCTGCCGGCGGTCATCCACTGCACGTCGCCCGCGCCAAGCGAGCCGCGATTGCCGAGGCTGTCGCCGTGATCGACGGTGCCGGCAAGCACATAGGTGATCGTCTCGATGCCGCGATGCGGGTGCCACGGGAAGCCGGCCAGAAAATCCTCGGGCCGCTCGTTGCGGAAATCATCGAACAGCAGGAAAGGATCGAATTCGTTGGTCTCACCGAAGCCGAAGCCGCGGTGCAGCTTGACGCCGGCACCTTCCATGGTGGGCGTGGATTCGACGACCCTCTTTACAGGTCGCAATGACATGTCGTGATCTCGGATTTCTGATCTCGAATTTCAGATCGGTTAGGGCTCAACGAGGTAGGCGGGCCGTCCACTCGGGCGGGACGTCTACGAACGAGCCGTCAAGGTCTTTGATGGCGGCAACCCCCAAGAGTTTCATCGTACGGATGACGTCGGCGCGGAGGATGTCGATCGCGCGGGTGACGCCGGCCTGGCCGCCGGCCCCCAACCCATATGCGTAGGCGCGGCCGATCAACACCGCTCGCGCGCCCATGCACAACGCCTTGACGATGTCGCTGCCGCGGCGGATGCCGCCGTCGAGGAGCACTTCCGTCTTGTGGCCGACCGCCTGCACGATTTCAGGCAACACGCGAATCGTCGGCGCGACGCCGTCAAGCTGACGGGCGCCGTGATTCGACACCACGATCGCGTCGGCGCCGTGATCGACGGCTTTCCGCCCGTCATCGGCGGTGTGCACGCCCTTGGCGACGATCGGTCCGCCCCACGCATCGCGGATCCACTTGAAGTCTTCCCACGACGTCATCGACGCCTCGAGCGCCGCGCCGACATCGGCGTAGGCCATCGGCGCGTTGTCGATCACGATGTTCGGAAAACTCATCAACCCGCCGTCGCCGAAGTAGGTGTAGAGCCAGCCTGGCTTCGCGATCATCTGCCCCAGATGCGGGATCGTCGAGAGGTTGCGCGCCAGCAGCTCCTTGACGCCGTTGCGCGCATCGCGCTCGCGCATGCCGGCGACGGGTGTGTCGATCGTGACGACCAGCGCCTTGTAGCCGGCCTTTTTGGCGCGATCGATCGCGCCCATTGCCACGTCGCGTCCGCCGACGAGGTAGAGCTGATAGAACGCGTTGCCGTTGGTCGCTGCCTTGACGTCTTCCATCGTGCAGCCGGACAACGTCGACAGCGTGTAGATGGTGCCCGCTTTGCCGGCGGCGCACGCGGCGAGCTCCTCGCCGCGCGGGTAGAACATGCGGCTGCTGCCGACGGGCGCGAGGAGCAACGGCAGATCGATCGGCAATCCGAGCACCGTCGTCTGCAGATCGCACTTCGGCGTTGCCACCGCGGAGCGCGGCCGGAACAGCACGTCCTCGAACGCGCGCATGTTCTCGCGCAGCGTCGATTCGCGCTCGGCGCCGCCATCGATGTAGTCGAACACCATGCGCGGCAGCCGGCGCCGGGCGATGAGTCGCAGATCGAAAATCGTGATCGCGCGATTGACCGCTGAAGGCATGTGGCGCGATTGTATACTCCGCGGATGCATTTCAAGATCTTGATCGCGGCACTCAGCCTGGCGATGACGGCGCCCAGTGGCGACGTGATCAAGGTGCGCGAATGGCGGGCGAAGAACGAGCGCCAGATTCTCGCCGAGCTGATCCAGTTCGTGTCGCTGCCCAGCATCGCATCGAACAAGACCGACATCGTCAAGAACGCGGATCTGCTGACGACGCTGTTCGAGAAGCGCGGCTTCACCGTGACGCGCATCACCACGCCGGGGTCGCCGATTGTGGTGGCGGAGCGCGTAGCGGCAAAGCCCCTGGGGACCGTCAGCTATTACATGCACTACGACGGGCAGCCGACGGAGGCCAAAGACTGGACGCGCGGCCAGCCGTTCGCGCCGGCGGCGTTCAGAGGCGACACGCCGTTCGACATTCTCGCCGGCAGCGGGCCGGTCGATCCTGATGCGCGCATTTACGCGCGGGCTGTGGCCGATGACAAAGGCCCGATCGTCGCGTTCCTCGCGGCGATGGATGGATTGATCGCGGCGAAGGCGGCGTTGCCATGGACGCTGCGCGTGATTCTGGACGGCGAAGAGGAGGCCGGCTCGCCGAATTTCGAGGCGGCCATGCTCGCCAACGCGGCCGCCGTCAAAGGCGATCTCGCCGTGATCGTCGACAGCCCGCGACATCCGAGCAACCTGCCAACGGTGTTTTACGGCAGCCGTGGCCTGACCGGCGCCGAGATCACGATCTACGGCGCGACCGGGGATCTACACAGCGGCAACTACGGCAACTTCGTTCCCGATCCGGCGATGGCGCTGACGAAGCTGTTCGCGTCGATGAAAGACGACCGCGGCAACGTGGTCATCAGGAATTTCTACGACGGCGTGGTGCCGCTGACGGCGAGCGAGCGGCGCGCGATCGACGAGATCCCCAACGTCGATCAGAAGCTGCTCGAGCAGTTTGGCGTGGCGCAGTCGGAGCATCCGGACAGCCGCATCGAGCTGCAGCACAATCGCCCGACGCTCAGCGTGGTCGGATTGTCGTCGGGCACGGTCGGCCCCGGCGCGCGCAACGCGATCTCCGGCAGCGCCACGGGCCGCGTCGAGATCCGCCTCGTCAACGGCCTCGATCCGAAGACGCAGTTCGATCGCCTGGTCGCCCACATCCGCGAGCAGGGCTATCACATCGTCACTGCGCCGCCGGACATGGCGACGCGCCGCAAGTATCCGAAGATCGCGCGGGTCACGCAGCAGGGCGGCGGCTTCCCGATCGGCAAGGGCAACATGGACGACCCGCGGACCGCGATGGCCGCCAACGCGATCCGCTCGCTCGATCAACGGCTCGTGCAGATGCCGACCATCGGCGGCAGCCTGCCGTTCTCGACGTTCGCGAACGCGCTGGCGATGCCGACGATCGGCCTGGCGGTCGTCAACTTCGACAACAACCAGCACGCGATCAACGAGAACCTGCGCGTCGGCCACCTGTGGGAGGCGATCGACATCTTCGCGGCGTTGATCACGATGGCGAAGTAACTCGCCGCAACCTATCTGCTGCCGGTCTGCGTCACGGGCGCTGCCGGCGGCTTCGGCTCCGTTCCCCACCAGAACTGCTTCGGCAGCGGCTTGGCCTGCGGCCACACCATGTTCAGCGTATCGGCCTCGTACAGCTCGCCGTTCTTCATCACGTAACGAAGCGAGTTCGTGTTCTTGATGTTCTCGAGCGGATTGCGATCGAGCACCAGCAGATCGGCGAGCTTGCCCGCTTCGAGCGAGCCGACGTCCTGCTGCAGGCCGATCGCCTCGGCGCTGTGCATCGTGATCACCTGCAGCGTCTCGTGAGGCGTCAATCCGCCCGACGCGAGATTCCACGTTTCCCAATGCGCGCCCAGCCCCTGCAACTGTCCGTGACTCCCGAGGCCGGCCTTGCCGCCGGCACGCACCACGTCGGCGACGCCTTTGGCGATCAACTGATGACCGTATTCTTCGGGCAGGAACCACTGCGCGCGCCGCCGCGTCATGCCGTCGAGCAGCTCCCACGGAATCCACTTGCGCAGTTTCGGATCCTTGTCGGGCGACTCGGTCTCGAACCAGTAGTTCTCCGACCACGGCGCGCCGTAGGCGACGAGGATCGTCGGCGTGTAGAACGTCTTGGTCTTCGCCACGAACGTCGTCACGTCCTTGTAGAGCGGCGCGATGGGGAAGCTGTGTTCCTGGCCGGAATAGCCGTCGGCCATCTGCGTCAGGTTCAGCTTCAGATCGAGCGACCCTTCGATGGTCGCGGTGATGCCGTATTCCTTGCACGCCTCGATGATCCACTGGCGGACGATGCGATCGCCGGCGACGTATTGCTTGAGGGTGTTGGTGCGATACGCCTCTTTGTAACGCTTGATGAAACGGAACGCGGCCTCGCGGCTGTCGATGCCGGATCCCGAGAACACACCAGGGCCGGTTGCGTAGACTCGCGGCCCGGGCATCATCCCGGCGTCCACGAGATCCGCGTACGCGAACACGTCCGGCGTGGAGGTCTGCGGGTCGCGCGTGGTGGTCACGCCGTAAGCGAGATTGGCGAGGTATTGCCAGACCTCTGTCTGGTGCAGGCCGCGCGGCGCCCACATGTGGCTGTGCGCATCGACGAGGCCGGGCATGATGGTCTTGCCGGCGACGTTGATGGTGCGCGTGCCCGCAGGGACGGTGAGCGAGCCACGCTTGCCGACCGCCGCGATGCGGTTGTTGGTGACCAGCACATCTCCCGCGGGAATCACCTCGTTGCCCTTCATCGTGATGATGCGCGCGCCGGTCAGCAGGACCGAGCCTTTCGGACGCGAGCGCGGCATCTCGATCGCCACGTCGATCTTCTGCGGCTCGGCGGCGTCGACGGGCTGGCGAAAGAACTGCGCGCCCCACGCCCACGTGACGGCGGAACCATCGCGTGTCCATCCGAGGTAGTCGCCGCCCTCGAGCGACATGCGCTTGACGGGGACGTTGGTGTCGCCGCTGCTCTGGATGCGCACTTCAACCGTTTCGCGGCCGGCGCGCGGCACCGTGACGAGGTAGTGACGGCCCTGCAGGTTGACGAAGGCGCGTGAACCATCCGGAGACAGGCGGATGTCGTCAGCGGCGGGCGGGTTGTTGCCCGGCCCCGTACCGTTGACTCGCAGGATGGTGCGGCGGTCGTAGCCGTCCATGGTGATCGACTGCAGCCCGCGCCCGGTCGTGAAATAGACCCGCGCGGAATCGTTGCGCGCGAACTGCAAGCCGCGCCCGCCCTGCGCCGAGCCGACCAATGTCGATGCGCCTCCTGCGGCCGGCATCGACCGGATCTCGATCGTGTTCGGCGCGTTGACGCCGGTGATCTCGCGAGGCGCGTGATCGTCGCCGTCGCGCTCGTCGGCGGGCGGCGTGTCCATCAGGATCGAATAGAGCTGATCCGAGGCGGCGCCGGCCATGAAGGCGATGCGAGCGCCGTCGGGCGAAAACGTGGGATCGAGGTAGTAGCCTTCGTGCCGCGTCAGCGTTTCCGGCGCGCCGCCGGCGGCGGCGACCTTCTTGATATGGCCTCCGGTCGTCGTCCAGGTGACGTAGATGATCGAGCGGCCATCCGGCGACCACGACGGCATGAATTCACCTTCGCCCGCGCCAGGCGTCAGGAGACGCGGCGTTCCGCCCGGATAGTCCTTGATGTAGAGGCGATTCATCGCGCTGAACACGAGCTTCGATCCGTCGGGCGAGAGCGTGGGCCAGCGGATCAACCGGGCGCGGACCGAGTCGCCGTCATCGACGCGTACCGGTGTGTAGACGCGCGGCGCGATCTCCGCTTCGACCTTCGCGGTGAACGGAATCGGCGATGTCTCACCGGTCGCGAAATCGATGCGCTGCAGCTTGCCGTTCACCGGCACGATCAGCGACTTGCCGTCGGGCGTGAAGTCGTAACGGGGCAGCGTGTCGCGGCTGGCGCGCGACTCCTGGTCGTCGCGCGTAACCGGATATGCGAGCCAGCGCTCGGCGCCGGTCTCGAGATTGCGCACGCGAAGTCCCGTGCCGGTCTTGTGACGCGTGCCGAACACCATCGACTTGCCGTCGGGTGAAATGGCCGGACGAATCGCGCTGCCTTGCGCGTTGGTGATCTGCGTGACGTCACCGGTCTCGGTGTCGTGGCGATAGATCTGCCAGAGCGGGAAGCGCGCGTTGTAGGTAAAAGTGCCGGTGCGCTGCGTGTAGTAGATGAAGCGTCCATCCGGAGACACCACCGCTCCCATCTTGTTGATCGGTGGTGCGGGAGGCGGCCCGTCAGATCCCGGTGCCGGCTGCGGCGGCGGTGCCGGTCCGATGCGGACGCCGGTCCCGCCATCGCGGTGATACATGAACAACCCGAACGTGCCGGGCTCCGGCGGACGCGACTTCGACACGACGATATAGTTGCCGTCCGGCGTCCACGCCGGCGACACCATGATCTGCGGCCGATCGTTGGTGCGGCCATCCTTGCTCACCGCGCGCGGATTCGAGCCGTCGGCGTTGGCGATCCACAGGTTCTCGACGCCGGTCCGATCGGTAAGGAACGCAATCGTCTTGCCGTCCGGCGACCACGTCGGCTGGCTCTCGAACGACAGGCCGCCGATGATGCGGCGCGCCTGGCCGCCGTTAATCGGCATCGTGTAGAGATCGCCCAGCAGGTCGAACAGGATGGTCTGCCCGTCCGGCGACACGTCCACCTGCATCCACGTCACTTCGTCGGTGTCGAAGGTGATCGTTTCCGCAGTCTTCAGGGTGAAGCCCTCGGCGGGTTTGGCGCCATCCTCTTGCGCCGGACGCTCCTGGCCGCTTGCCCTGAGCGGAGTCGAAGGGTCGATTCCCACGGCACAGAGCAGGCAGAACATGGACAGGACGAGCGGTTTCTTCATGCGCGCGAGTATATTCCGTCGCGCGGATTTTGAGCCTACTGCGACGCGCCGAAGGCGTGCAGGGTCTGCTCGATCACTTGCACGGCTTTCCAGTACTCGTCGATCGACAGATGCTCGTTCGGCGTGTGATCGAGCGCGCTGTCGCCGGGCCCATAGGCGACGATCGGGCACTGCCACACCGGCGCGACGACGTTCATGTCGCTGGTGCCGG
>DASUSZ010000101.1:0-30700 GCA_036374815.1 Vicinamibacterales bacterium
CAGGCGCACGCGCACGGCGCCGTGGTGCTGATCGACGGCGCCCAGGCCGCGCCGCACCTGGCGATCGACGTGCAGGATCTGGATTGCGACTTCTACGTGCTGTCGAGCCACAAGATGTTCGGCCCGACCGGCACCGGCGTCCTCTATGGCCGCAGGCAGCTGCTCGAGGCGATGCCGCCCTATCAAGGGGGCGGCGACATGATTTCGTCGGTGACCTTCGAGAAGACGCAGTACAACCAGATCCCCTACAAGTTCGAAGCCGGCACGCCGAACATTGCCGGCGTGGCGGCGTTCGGCGCGGCGATCGACTACCTGTCCGCGATCGATCGGACGGCGGCGCTGGCGCACGAAGACGATGTGCTGGCGTATGCGACCGCGCAGGTCCGCGCCATTGCCGGTGTGCGCATCATCGGCGAAGCGCGCCACAAGACCGGCGTGCTGTCGTTCCTGATGGAGGGCGCCCATCCGCACGATGCCGGCACAATACTCGATCAGCAGGGCATTGCCGTCCGCACCGGCCAGCATTGCGCGCAGCCGGTGATGGACAAGTTCTGCATCCCGGCCACGATTCGCGCGTCGCTGGCGATCTACAACACGCGCGAAGACATCGATGCGCTCGTCAAGGGATTGCACAAGGTGAAAGAAGTGTTCGGCTAGGCCTTGAGGTGTTGAGGCCTTGAGGTCTTGAAAAACCATGTCTGAGTTAACCGACCTTTACCAAGAGGTCATCCTCGATCACAATCGCCGGCCGCATAACTTCCGCGTCATCGACGCGGCGTCGGCGAAGCAGGAGGGCTACAACCCGCTCTGCGGCGATCGGCTGACGCTGTACCTCACGCTCGACGGCGACGTGATCAAGGACGCGGCGTTCCAGGGATCGGGCTGCGCGATCTCGAAGGCATCGGCGTCGCTGATGACCGATGCGGTGAAAGGCAAGACCGTCGCCGAAGCGCGCGATTTGTTCGAGCAGTTCCACGCGATGATCACGTCCGAGCCCGGCACGCCCACCGATGATCTGGGCAAGCTGTCGGTGTTCGCGGGCGTGCGCGAGTTCCCCACGCGGATCAAGTGCGCCAGCCTGGCCTGGCACACCATGAAGGCGGCCGTCGCCCACGAAACCGACGCGCCGGTGTCGACCGAATGACATACCTGCCGACGATGTCTACTGGCGGGCTGCCGGAAGACAGCCCCGCTCACGAGGTCAGCCAGTCCACCGCGGACATCACTCCCGATCCCGCGAAGATGGACGAGATCGCTCCAAAGGTGATCGAAGCGCTCAAGACCGTCTACGACCCCGAGATTCCCGTCAACATTTTCGAGATGGGGCTCATCTACGACGTGCTGGTCGATCAGAGCGGACAGGTCGGCGTGAAGATGACGTTGACCGCGCCGGCATGCCCGGCGGCGCAGTCGCTGCCCGTCGAAGTGCGCGACAAGGCGCGCAGCGTCGAGGGCGTGACCGATGCCAAGGTCGAAGTGGTCTGGGATCCGCCGTGGACCAAGGACCGGATGTCGGACGCGGCGAAGCTGCAGCTCGGAATGCTGTAGGGCTTGCGGCCGCATCAGGCCCGACAGCCATTTCAAGCGTCATAATCCTTATATGCGGGGCCTTGCGCTGCTTGCCTTCATCGCCACCATTGCAGCGCCCGCGCTGGCCCAGGACTCCCAGCCGCCTCCCGAATCGACGATCGATGCCTCGAAGCTCGGCGTCGATCTGTCGCGGATTCAACGCGGCCTGCGACTCGCCGAGACAAAGGAAAGATCGGCTGCCGAGGGACTCCGTCTCGATTTTTCAATCCAGGTCTACGGGCAGGCGCCGCGGATTGAAGTGCTGAACGGCATCGACCTGTTCAACGGGCCCGTGCCCGGCAGCGCGCCTTCGCACCGCCAGATGATCGAGCACTGGACGCCGCCGATCTATCGCCAGCCGACGCTGCCGATTTCAGCGCTCGCGTACTGGGCCGCCACGCAGATCTGGCAAAAGAGCCGCAAGACCCAGTGCGAAGAGGAGATTGCCGCCTACCGCGCCCTGATCATGCAGGGTGTGAACGTCTCGGCGCCGCGCTGCTCTCAGTAGCCAGTATCCAGTAGCCAGAAAGGCGCGTTCGGGCATAGGATTAGCGCCCCTATGCTCCCAATCTCCATTACGGTCAACGGCAAGGTGCGCAAGGCGCACGTCGAGCCGCGCATGCTGCTCGTGCATTTCCTGCGCGAGCATCTCAATCTGACGGGCACGCACGTCGGCTGCGACACCAGCCAGTGCGGCGCGTGCACGGTGCTGATCGACGGGCGCAGCGCCAAGGCCTGCACGATCTTCGCGGTGCAGGCGGATGGCTCCACGGTCACGACCATCGAAGGCCTCGCACCCGAGGGCCAGCTGCACCCGGTGCAGCAAGGCTTCTGGGACGAGCACGGCCTGCAATGCGGCTACTGCACGCCGGGCATGATCATGTCGGCGGTCAACCTGCTGCAGGACAATCCGTCGCCGGATGAAAAACAGATTCGCGACGGCATCGGCGGCAACTTCTGCCGCTGCACCGGCTACCAGCACATCGTCAACGCGATTCAAAGCGCCGCGAAGCACGGCGGCGGGAAGGCGGTGCGGTGATGACGACTTCAGCACCCGTCCTGCCGAAGCTGGTCGGCGAGCGCGTCAAGCGCCGCGAAGATCCGCGATTGATCCAGGGACGCGGCACCTATGTCGACGACATCAAGCTGACCGGAATGCGCCACCTGGTGTTCAAGCGCAGCGACATCGCGCACGGGAAGATCACCAGCATCGACATCAGCGCCGCCGAGCAGATGGACGGCGTCGAGGCCGTCTATACCGGCGCCGACATCGCCAAGGTGCTCGCGCCGATGCCGATCGGCACGCCGTTCCCGTCGCCGCCACATCACGCCGTTGCGGTTGACGTCGTGCGTTACGCCGGCGAACCGGTCGCGCTCGTCGTCGCGAGCGATCGCTACCTCGCGAAGGACGCTGCTGATGCGATTGTCGTGACCTACGATCCGCTGCCCGTCGTGATCGATCCCGAACTGGCGATGGAAGGCAAGCCCGGCGTCATTCACAAGGACTTCCCGAACAACCTCGCGGTTGCGCTGGTGCCGAGCGGCACGGGCGTCGCGCCGGACTTCTCGAAGATCGACAACACCGCCGTCGACGAAGCGTTCGCGAACGCGGAAGTGACGATCAGCCAGCGCATGGTCAACCACCGGCTCGTGCCCAACGCGATGGAGCCGCGCGGCGTGGTCGCGCACTGGGAGCCGGGCAAGGACACGATGACGATCTGGTCGTCGACGCAGAACCCGCACATCCTGAAAACGATGATCGCGGCGATGAACGGCATCGGCCAGCACCAGGTCCGCGCCATCGCGCCCGAGGTCGGCGGCGGCTTCGGCGCCAAGATCAATATCTACGCCGAGGAGTACGTGTGCTCGGTGGTGTCGAAGAAGCTCGGCATGCCGATCAAGTGGATCGAGGATCGCACCGAAGCGTTCGTCGCGACCACGCACGGCCGCGACATCATCGGCTACGTCGACCTCGCCGCGCGCAAGGACGGCAAGGTGCTCGGGCTGAAGATGCGCTTGATCGCCGACATCGGCGCCTACAACATGCTGCTCACCGCCGCCATTCCGACGCTGACGATGTTGATGGCGAACGGGACCTACGACATTCCCGCGATCCGCACGACGCTGACCGAGGTCTTCACCAACAAGACGCCGACGGACGCGTATCGCGGCGCCGGCCGGCCGGAGGCCACCTACTTCGTCGAGCGCGCGATGGACATGCTCGCGCGCGAGTTGAACATCGACCCGGCCGAGCTGCGGCGGCGGAACTTCATCAAGCCGAACCAGTTCCCGTATCAAACGCAGATGGGCGCGGTGTACGACTCGGGTGATTACGAGAAGGCGCTCGACGCCGCGCTGAAGGCGGCGAACTGGAAGGGCCTGGTTGCCGAGCGCGACAAGGCGCGCCAGGAAGGCCGGCTGGTTGGACTCGGCCTCGCGTTCTATGTCGAAGTCTGCGGCCTCGGTCCGTCGTCATCGCTGCCGACCGGCGGCTGGGAGCACGGCCAGGTGACCGTCGAGCGCGACGGACGCATCACCGCGACGACCGGCGCCTCTCCGCACGGCCAGGGCAACGAGACGACGTTCGCGCAGATGCTCGCGGATCAATTCAGCGTGCCAATCGAGCACATCACGATCCTGCATGGCGACACCGGAGTGGTGAAGCAGGGCATCGGCACATTCGGCAGCCGCTCGCAGGCGGTCGCCGGCACGGCACTGCATCTCGCCGGCGGCAAGGTGAAGAAGAAGATGGCGCAGTTTGCGGCCGCGATGCTCGAAGCCAGCGAAGACGACATCGTCTTCGAGAACGGCACGATCGGCGTGAAGGGCGCACCAGCCAAGGCGAAGCCGTTCGCGGCCATCGCCGGCTACGCCTACGTTCCCGTCCCGCTCCCTGCGGGCATGGAGCCGGGTTTGAGCGACGAAGCGTTCTTCGAGCCCGCGAACAATACGTATCCGTTCGGCTGCCATATCTCGATGCTCGAGATCGACCGCGAGACCGGCGAGCCGAAGTTGTTGAAGATGGTTGCCGTCGACGATGCCGGCAACTTGATCAATCCGCTGATCGTGGAAGGGCAGATCCACGGCGGCCTCGCGCAGGGCATCGGCCAGGCGATGATCGAAGAGGCGGTCTACAACGAAGACGGCCAGCTGATGACGGGATCGTTCATGGATTACGCGATGCCGCGCGCCAGCGACTTCCCGCGCTTCGAGCTGTCCGCCACGGTCACCCCGACGCCCTGCAATCCGCTCGGCGCGAAGGGTGTCGGCGAAGCGGGCACGCTTGGCTCCACGCCGTGCATCGTTTCGGCGGCGGTGGACGCGCTCAGCGAGTTCGGCGTGAAGCACATCGACATGATGCTGCGGCCCGAGAAGCTGTGGCGGATTATCAACGGCAAAGGAGGCCGCGCATGATCCCGGTTGCTTTCGACTACGAGCGCGCGTCCTCGGTGGAAGACGCGATCGCGAAGCTGGCCGCGTCGGGCGGCAAGGCGATCGCCGGCGGGCACAGCCTGGTGCCGTTGATGAAGCTGCGCCTCAGCGAGCCTGGGCGGCTCGTCGACATCTCGAAGATTCCCGGCCTTTCGGGCATCAAGGATGCCGGCGGCAAAATCGAAGTCGGCGCGACGACGACGCATGCGGAACTGGCGGCGTCGAAGCTGCTGCGTGACAAGTGTCCGATCCTCGCGGAAGCCGCCGCGGCGATCGGTGACGTGCAGGTCAGGAACCGCGGCACGATTGGCGGCAGCATCGCGCACGCCGATCCGGCCTCGGATCTGCCCGCCGTCGCGATCGCGCTCGATGCCGACATCCTCATCAAAGGCAAGAGCGGCTCACGAACGGTCAAGGCCGCGGCATTCTTCCGCGGCTTTTACGATGTGGATCTCGCCGCCGGCGAATTGATCGTCGCGGTGCAGTTCGCGCCGGTGCGATCGGCCGCCTACGCGAAGCTTCACCAGCGCGCGTCGCATTACGCGATCGTCGGCGCCGCCGCCGCGCTCGACGTCAAAGGCGGCGTGATTCAATCGGCGCGGATTGGGCTGACCGGCGCGACGACGCACGCGGTGCGGCTGCCGGGAGTCGAACAGGCGCTCGCCGGGAAGAAGGCCGCCGACCTCGCCGCCGCCGTCGCAGGCGCCGCCAATGAGGCCGGCGACTTGAACGGCGATCTGCATGCGAGCGCGGAGTACCGGAAAGCGATGATCCCGGTGTTTGTGAAGCGCGCGGTGGAAATGGCCCTGGCGCGCGCCTGAGGGCTTGCGGGCTTAGAGTTTCGTTTGCATGCAGGCGAAAAAGCGATCCTGCATCATCTTCGCCGCGCTGCCGATCAACCGCTGACCGAGGCGCGCGATCGTGCCGCCGGTTTGCGCCGTGCCGGTGACGTCGACAATCGTGTTGGCGCCATCCGCACGGAGCGCGATCCGCGCCTCGCCCTTCACGAACCCCGGCCGCCCCTGTCCTTCAACCAGCAACGTGTACGACGAGGGCTCGACCTTGTTCGCGATGACAACGGTGCCTTCGTACTTGCCGGTGATTGCAGCCATGCCAAGGGTGATCGCGGCGCGGTAGCGATCGGGGCCGTCGGGATCGAGACGCTCACAGCCCGGGATGCAGGACGCGATCGCCGCGGGATCCATCATCAGCGCCCAGACCTTTTCGGGCGGCGCGGTGAACGTGTAGGTTCCGGTGATGTCCATGCTTCGTCAGTGCGCCCAAGTGTACCGTGAGATCCCGGACGTCACGCAGCGTGCGCACGGGCAGGAAGTCGTCGACGAACGGCAGCGCCGCCTGCAGCCCACGCGTCAGCGGCGCGTAGTCGGCGGTGCCGATCAGCGGGTTGAGCCAGATCAGGCGATGGCAGCTGCGGTGCAGCCGGGCAATCTCGTCGCGGAGCAGGCGCGGATCGCCGCGGTCCCACCCATCCGAGACAACGATCACAATCGAGCTGCTGTGCAGCATGCGTCGCCGCCAGCGCTGGTGGAACTGCCGCAGCGTCTCGCCGATGCGGGTGCCGCCCGACCAGTCCTGGACGGCGCGCGACACCGCGTTCATCGCGGCATCCGGCTTGTCGGCGCGCAGCTCGTTGGTGATGCGCGTCAGGCGGGTCGCGAAGAGAAACGCCTCGACCCCGCGCCGGCCGCGTGACAGCGCGTGCGCGAACAGCAGCAGCGTGCGCGTGTAGAGCTCCATCGAGCCGCTGACGTCGCAGAGCAGCACGACCGGCCGCGGCCGGGTGTGGCGGCGTTGCCGTGGCAGCGTCGTGATCTCGCCGCCAGTGCGCAAGCTCCTCGCGATCGCGCGGCGCAGATCGATCCGCCGCCCGCGCCCGCGCACCCAGCGCCGCGTGCGGTGCTCGTCGATGTCCCAGGCGAGCCGCTCGAGCGCCGCTCGCACCATCGTGCGTTCGTCCGCGGTCAGCTCGGCGAAATCCTTGTTCGCCACGCGATCGACGTCGCTCCAGGTCCGCAGCACGATCGCTTCGGTGGTTGTCTCGACCGGCTGGTCAGGTTCGTCCTTGCTGATCGCGCCGGCGGCATAGGCGTCGAACACCTGATCGAATGCGTGGATGTCTTCGTGGCGCTGCAGCAGGATTGCCTTGAACGCCGCCCTGACGTCTTCCCTCGACTGAAGGTCGATCAGCGGGAGCGCCTGGGTGAGCAGAATCAGACGGTCGGTGCCGGCCGGCAACCCGGCGCGGCGCAGCGCGCGTCCGAACGAAATGACGTTGTCGAGAAAGTGCGACACGTCACACGCGCGCGATCAGCTCGGCAAGCACGCTGCCGCGAATCGCTTCGATGTCTTCTTTCGCCTTCAGCAGCACGCCAATCGTTTCCTGCGCTGCTTCGGCGTCGAGCGTTTGGCGATCGAGCGCGACGAGCGCCGCCGCCCAGTCGATAGTTTCGGAGACGCCGGGAACCTTGTACAGCTCGCGTTGCCGAAGATGCTGCACCGCTTTGGTGACCTGCTCGGCCAACCGCTGCGAGGCATCCGGCACGCGCTCCTTGACGATGGCGACCTCTTTGTCGAACGACGGGTAGTCGATCCATTGGTACAAGCAACGGCGCTTGAGCGCATCATGGACGTCGCGCGTGCGATTGGACGTGAGGATCACGAGCGGCCGCTCGCTCGCACGAATCGTGCCGAGCTCGGGAATGGTGATCTGGAACTCCGACAGCAGCTCGAGCAGGTAACCTTCGAACTCCTCGTCAGCTCGATCGATCTCGTCAATCAACAACACCGCGGCCTTCGTGCGCGCCGGATCGATCGCTTGCAGCAGCGGGCGCTTGATCAGGAACTGATCGCTATAAAGCTCCTGTCTGGCCTTCGCGCGATCGATGCCGCCGGCCGCGTCAAGGATGCGCAGCTCGAGGATCTGGCGCGCATAGTCCCATTCGTAGACTGCGTGGGTGACGTCGAGGCCTTCGTAACATTGCAGTCGAATGAGGTCGGTGTCGAGAGCGGCTGAAATCGCCGCCGCCAGCGACGTCTTGCCGACGCCGGCCTCGCCCTCGAGGAATAACGGCCGCTGCAGCTTCAGCGCCAGGAACAGCGACACCGCCAGCGCGCGGTCGGCGACGTAATGCTGCCGCGACAGCGCTTGCTGGATATCGGACACGCTCCCGGACGCCACGAGCCCAAGTCTATCGCCATCAGCTATCCTTGCGTGATGGTGCTGGTGCCGGTGGCGACGCCCTTCGAATGCACGCTGCTGCGGGAGCGGTTAGCCGGACGGCCTGACGCCAAGGTCATCGTCACGGGTGTCGGCCCGGTCAATGCCGCGCACGCGACGACGGTCGCCATCCTCGAAGCCCGCCCCGATGCCATCGTCGTATGCGGCGTTGGCGGATCGTACCCGTCGGCCGGCCTCGCGATCGGCGACGTGGTTTGCGCGCAAGTCGAAATTTATGGCGATCTCGGCGCGCAGAGTCCGACGGGCTTCATCGACATGAAGTCGCTGGGGTTTCCGGTCGTCGCCAATTCAACGCCGCTGTTCAACGAGCTACCGCTGCAAGTGTTCCCAACTGCCGCGCGGGCGAGGTTCGTAACCGTCTCGACCTGCACCGGCACGGATGCGGTCGCGACGGAGCTGTCGTCGCGCACCAACGGAGCCGTCGAAAACATGGAAGGCGCGGCGATCGCCCACGTGGCGCACCTTCATGGCATCCCGGTGGGAGAGGTTCGCGGCATCAGCAATCTCGTCACCAACCGCGACGTGAAGAGCTGGAAGCTGCACGACGCGGCAGTCGCATCGCAGGAGGCCGTTCTCGCGTGGCTCGCGCACCGATAAATTTCGCATTTTCGCCGTGTCCGAATGACACCTTCGCGTTTCACGCAGCGGTGCACGGCCTGGTGCCGGGGCCGGAGCTCACGCCGCATCTCGACGACATCGAAGCGCTCAATATCCGCGCCGCGACGCCGGCGGCGGAAGTCACCAAGGTGTCGATTGCTGCGTATGGCCATGGCCTGACCGACCGCCTGGTCCTGCTGCGCGCCGGCGGCGCCGCGGGGTTCGGCGTCGGCCCGATCGTCGTCGCCAGAACGAAGCGGCACGTTGGCGGACGCGTCGCCATTCCAGGGGAGCGCACCACGGCGGCGTTGCTGCTGCGGCAGCTTGGCAGGTTCGAGACCGTCGTGATGCGCTTCGATCAGATCGAAGACGCGGTGCTGCGCGGCGAGGTCGACTGCGGCGTGCTGATTCACGAGGGCCGCTTCACCTACGAAGCGAAGGGCCTGCAGCTGCTCGAGGATCTCGGCAGCGTGTGGGAGGAACGGATGCGATCGCCGCTGCCGCTGGCGGCCATTGCGATCCGCCGCGATCTGCTGCACCTGGCGCCGGCGGTCGATGCGGCGCTGAAGGCGAGCGTCGAATACGCGTTCGTCAATCCCGGCGAGAGCGCCGACTACGTGGCCGCCAACGCGCAGGAAATGGATCCCGACGTCACCAGGCGGCATATTCAGCTGTATGTGAACGACTACACGCTCGCCCTCGACGAGGTCGCCGTGCGCCGGATGCTCGAGTGGGGCGAGCGGGAAGGCGTCTTCCCGCCCGTCGACAAGTCGCTGCCGATCTTTGTCTAGTTCTTCTTCGCCGGCGCCGGTGTTGCCGCTGCGGCCGGCGCGGCCGCTGATGCCGGTACCTTGCCGCCCGCATCGACGATCTGCTTCGCCAGCACGTTGTAGACCACCGCGTCGTTGCGGAGTGCCGACAGATACGCCGCCCGGAGCAGCTGCTCCTTGCGAGTCTTCAGCATCGAGCTGATGCCCTCTTTGACTTCGGGCATGCTCAAATCCTTCTGGCCCTTCTTGTCCTTGGCGACGACGAGGACGATGGTGTGCGCGCCGCCGGCGCTGACCAGCCGCACGTTGCCGGGCTGTCCCTGCATCACCGCGTCGCGCAGCGGCGGCGGCGCCTGCGCCAGCGCCGAAATCGGCACGAACCCGAGATCGCCGCCGCGCTGTGCCGAGCCGCCGTCATCCTCCGAATAATCCGCCGCCAGATCGCCGAACGGCACGCCTTCCTTGAGGCGCTGCATGATCATCTGCGCCTTGGCCGTTGCCGCGGGTGCCGACGTCGCATCGTCACCGGTGCGATTGGTGGCCTGCGGCTCGCGCACCGGCGTAATCACGATCTGCGCGATGCGAACGGCGTCCTCGGTGCGGTTGAACTGCGCCTTGTTGGCTTCGAAGAACGCGGTGATCTCGGCGTCGCTCGGCGTGGCCTTCTCGCCGACTTCCTTGTCGACCACTTTCTGCGCCAGGAGGCTCCGGCGCAGATCCTCACGCATGTCGGCGGCGGTGATGTTGCGCTTCTTCAGCTCCTCCTCGTACGCCGCCGGCGGGATGTTCTTCTTCGCTTCGTTGTAGGCGTTGTCGAGCTCGCTCTCGGGCAGCTCGATCTTGAGCTCCTTCGCCTTGGCGAGCAGGATGTCCTGCACGATCAGCTCGTTCAGCAGATTCAGCTTCGCGGTGTAGGCCTCTTCTTCCGACGGCTGCGGCTGCGTGTTGTCGGGCGCGGCGCGGCGATACGCCTTTTCGACCTCATCGCGGGAAATCTCGCGGCCGTTGACGACCGCCCACGCGTTGGCGGATGGGGCCGGAGCGGACGCGGGACCGGCCGGACGATTACAAGCCACAACAAGCACGGTCAAGACAACGGCAAGAGCAACTCTGGTCATCTCATCATTGTAACTGGGAGCGCCGGATGATGTCGTGGACCTGCGCAATCCCCTCCGTCAACGCCGCCGGGCCGGGCTGCAGGATGTAGGTCGATTTCACTTCGTAGATGTGCCCGTTCTTCACTGCCGGGATGTCCTGCCATCCAGGACGGCTTGCAATGCGTTCTTTGCGCACCGGCTTGCCGCACCACGATCCGATGATCACGTCCGGCGCCCGCTTGATGACTTCCCCGCTCGCAACAATGCGATCTTTTGCCAGGCCGGCAGCGGCGAGTTCCGGAAATATCGGATCCCCGCCGGCGATCGTCACGAGCTCCTCGGTCCAGCGGATGCCGCTGATCAGCGGGTCGTACCATTCTTCGAAGAACACCGTCGGACGCCGAGGCAGCGTCGCGGCCCGCGCACGGATGTCGTCGAGGCCGCGCTCGAGCCGCGCCGCCAGTGCCTCGCCCTTCGCAGCAACGCCGACGATGCCGGCCAGCACGCGGATCATCTGCAGGATTTCCGCGACGCTGCGCTGGTTGAACGTGAACACGGGATGGCCGCGCTTCACCAGATCGTTGGTGATGTCGGCCTGGAGGTCGGAGAACGCGAGGATCAAGTCGGGCTTCAGCGCCTCGATCTTTTCGTAGCGCGCATGAAGGAACGACGAGACCTTCGGCTTCTGCCGCGCTTCCGGGGGGCGCACCGTGTAGCCGGAGATGCCGACGACGCGATCGCCCTCACCGAGCAGGTAGAGCGTCTCGGTGGTTTCCTCAGTCAGGCAAACGATTCGCTGCGGATACATGGCCACAGAGACACAAGGGTCACAGAGACAACTTCAGGTCGGAGAATACAAAACCGTCCCGGTCGACAGTTTCGCCGGCTTCCAACTTGATCGGTTCGGTGAACATCGGCCCCGCGTACACAAAGGAGTGAAATTCTCCGTTTTCGCCGCACCGGTCAATACCGTCAGGCAGCTCGGCTAACAGCTGCGAATCGAACTCGCGGCCCGCGAAGCTTCGATCGAGTTTGCGAGGGTCAACACAAGTCAGTCGCGCTTTCAGGCCCGCATCGAGCATGTCGTGCGCCAAGTCGCGAGTGGGCTTTGTTTTCCAAATCGGAAATAGCGGCTCGAGCCCGGTGCCTGCCAATCGATCCTCGCGATAGCGCCGCACATCCTCGAGAAACAGGTCGCCGAACGCCACGTGCGTGAAACCCTCGGCAACGAAGCCTGCAACCGCGGCCTTCATGATCGATTCGTATTGCTCGTTCGAGCACGGCCAGGGCAGCGGCAGCACGTGAAGCGGCAATCGCGTGGCGCGCGCCTGCGCCTCCAGCAGGTCGCGCCTGACCGCGTGCATCGCGACGCGGTCGAATGCTTCGTTGGTCGTCGTCAACAGCGCAGCGGCACAGCCTGGATACTGTTGATTCAGCATGTGCAACATCCAGGCAGAATCCTTGCCGGTCGACCAACTGACAAGGATCTTCGCGTCCGTCATGGATGCAGCGCTGTCGCCATCTTCTCGATGCCGTCGATGACGCGCGGACCCGGCACGGTCATGCCGGGACCGGTCAGGATGATGACGCGCTTGTTCCGCACGGCCGGCACCGAGGACAGCGTCAGCCACGGGTCGACCACGGCCTTGAGATCAGCTTCATTCAGCCGCGTCGCGGCGTTGAGCTCGAGGATCACATCCGGCTTGCGCGCAAGAATCATCTCGGTGCTGACCTGCGCCGATTCCTTGTCGATGTCGCTCAGCACGTCTTGGCCGCCGGCCGCCACCAGCATGTCGTGCAGGAAGCCGCGCCCCGCGCTCGCGTAGATATTGCGCAGCGAGCCGGGCTCGCGCCCGAACACCAGCAGCGTGCGCGGCCGCGGCTTGCCGGCGACGCGCGCCTTGACCGCATCGATCGAGGCCTGCAACGCGCGTGCGACTCTCTCCGCTTGTTCAGCGTGCCCGGTTCGCGCCCCCAGCGCGCGCATCGTCACCATGATGTGATCGAGCCCGCCGTGCCGGTAGTCGAAGAAGGGAATCGAGGCGCGTGTCAGTTGTCCTTGCAGGTCGGTCTGGCTGCCGTAGGTGATGACCAGATCGGGGCGCAGCGACAAGATCTTCTCGGTGTCCGGATCGATCAACGCGCCGACGGTTGGCAGCGAACGCACCTCAGGCGGTTCCACGTCGTAGTTGCTGACCGCAACCACCTGCGGACCCGCGCCGATCGCGAACAGGATCTCGGTGACGTTCGGCACGAGCGAGACGATTCGCTTGGGCGGCGCCTGCGCGGACAACGCCGCGGCGAAAAGGCAAAAGGCAAAAGGCAAACGGCGCAAGGCGAAAGGCAAAAGGCGGAAGAGGTTCATGATCGTTTCACCAATAGCCACAGGAAGAACGGTCCGCCGATCAGCGCCGTGACGACGCCGACGGGAATTTCGAGCGGCGACATCAGCGTGCGGGCGGCGAGGTCGCACAGCACGAGGAACGCCGCGCCGAACAGCGCCGACGCCGGCAGCACGATGCGATGATCGGAGCCGACCAGTAAGCGGACGAGATGCGGCACGATGATGCCGATGAACCCGATCGGGCCGCCGAGCGACACCGCCGCGCCGGTCGCCAGCGACGCGCTGATGAATGCGAGCCGCTGCGCCCTGACGATTTCGACACCGCGCGATGCCGCCGCTTCGGCGCCGACGCTCAGCAGGTTGAGCGTGCGCGTCATCATCGCGAATGCGGCGAACGAGATGATTATGAACGGCAAGGCCGCGACGATGGGGAAATAGCTCGCCACGTCGAGGCCGCCCATCATCCAGCGAATCGCACGCAGCGCCTCGGCAAAATCGGCCAGGTACTGAACGAACAAAATCAGCGCTGAAAAGAACGCATTGAGCGTGACCCCGGCCAGCAACAGGACGTTGGTCGACAACCCGCGCCGCTGCGACGAGGCCAGCGCGTAGACGATGCCCGTCGCGATCATCGAGCCGGCGAAACTGGCCAGCGGGATCGACGTCACTCCCAGCACGCTCAACTCGAGCCGCATCGTGACGGCGAGCATCGCGCCGAGCGAGGCTCCGGCTGATACACCGAGCGTGAACGGCGTCGCCAGCGGATTCCGCAGCAGTGCCTGCAGCACCACACCGGCCGCGGCGAGGGTGGCGCCGACCAGGCCGCCGGCCAGCACGCGCGGCAGCCTCGCGACGAAAAAGATCTGCGCGTCGACGTTGTCGTCCCAGGCAATCGATCGATCGAACGCGCGCGCCAGTGAGATCGGCGTGCTGCCGACGGTTGGCGCCCAGATCATCACCGCCACCGCGAACGCCGCGAATCCCGACACGACGATGATGATGCGGCGCCGGATGCTCACTTGATGCGCCTGACCGGCACCACGGTCATGTGCCCGGTTTCGCTATTCACCTGGACGTCAGCTTCGACGTCGTAAAGCCGCCTGACGTTCTCCGGCGTCAGCACTTCGGCGGTTGGTCCCGACGCGAGCACGCGGCCATCGCGCATCAGGATCAACTCGCGGCAGATCGACGCCGCCATGTTCAAGTCGTGCGTCGATATCGCCATCGTCACGCCATGGTCCTGGTTGAGACGGAGCAGCAGCGACGAGATCTCGAGTTGATAGCCGAGGTCAAGGGACGCCGTCGGTTCATCGAGCAAAAGGAGGTTTGCCGACTGCGCCAGCGCGGCGGCAATGACAATGCGCTGCTTCTCGCCGCCGCTCAGTTCGTGGAAGAAGCGATCGGCGAGATGGCTGGTGCCGGTTGCCGCGAGCGCATCGTGCGCGATGCGGACGTCGCCGGGCCCTTCGACCGTGAGCAGGCCCAGATGCGGATGCCGGCCCATCAGCACGATCTCGATTGCCCGGTACTCGAAGGCCAGCTCGGTTTCCTGCGGAACGACGGCGATCTGCCTCGCGGCCTCGCGCCTGGAGAACTGATCGAGCGGGCGGTTACCGAGCAGCACGCGTCCGGAAGTCGGGCGCCGCGTGCCGCTCAGAAGCCGCAGCAGCGTGGTCTTGCCCGATCCATTCGGGCCGAGGATGCCGGCCAGCGCACCGTCACTGAGGCGGACGGTGACGCCGTCCACCACCAGCGGCGCGCCCGCCGCGTAGCGGAACGAAACGTTATCGGCCGACAGCAAATCGCGCACCCACGTAGGCGGTCCGCCCCGGCGCCGGGTATCCGAGCACTTCCTCGTAGGCGCGATCGAGAAGGTTCAACGCGCGCGCGAATACTTCGATGGCCTTGACGGGCCGCCACGACGCGCCGGCGTTGAACACCGCATGGCCGCTGTTCACGTAGAGACCGCCGGTCGCGCCAAACGCCGGTTCGATATCCAGCGTCTCGCCGCGAACCTGCAGCTGCACGAAGGCGCCCACGCGGTCGCGCGTGAATGAGGCATCGATCGCACTCGAGTGGCGCGGACGCCGAATCAAGGCGTCGCCGACCGAGTACGGAGTCTGCGCGCTCGCGGAACCTTTGGCGGCGAGGATTTCCGTATCGAGAAAGGTGTAGTTGGCGCGCACCGCAATGCCGCTGCCATGACGCCAGGCCGCCGACAGCTCGGCGCCCCGCGCACGCGCGTTCGAGATGTTGTCGGTGCGATAGCGGCTGACGCCGGCGAAGGTGCGTCCAACCGAGATGATCAAGTCCGAATAGGCGTTGACGAACGCAGTGCCATCGACCTGCACTGCGCCGCCCGCAATGGTGTGCGAGATGCCGAGCTCGCCGCTCTTGCTGCGTTCGGGCTTGAGGCCTGAGTTGTCGGTAAAGGCGATCTCGAACGCGTCCGGCGGACGGATCCCGGTGCCGAATGCGCCGTGAAGGCGCGTCGTGGCGGCGATTGCAAATGATGCCGCGAGTTTCGGATTGAACGAATTGACCGTCGCGTTGGCGAATTCGGGACGCGGTTGAAAGGCGAGCGGATCGCCCGGCAACGCATCGCGCGTAATGCGTTCGCCGCGCACGCCCGCGGTAACCGTGGCGCGGCCGGCCGCCTGCCAGCGCGCTTCGGCGAAGACTCCAAGGACGCCTCGCTCGATCGGCGTGGCGAGTGAGGACGGGCCGGAGACGATGAAGGTGCTGCCGCCGCGTTCGCCGAGCCATTCCATGCCGCCGGAGAATCCAAAGGCCGCGTTCGCCGAAACGTCCGTCTGCACACGCGCGTGGGCGCGATGCGTGTTGCCCTCGGACAAACCGAACTGGCTGCGGAACGCCAGGTCGTAATCGGCGACGTCGAACTCGACGCGCTGCCGCACGCGGCTCGATGCGCCAAACCACGGTTGCAGCAAACGCAGGGCGCCGCCGACGCGATTGGTGGTTCCGCGCGCGACTCTGTCGACGCCGGCGTAGCGGTTTGCGGGATCGGATCCAAACGGCCCGGGCGATCCGCGCTCGGTATCGACGTATTGCATCGATGCGTGGACATCCGTACCGCGCCCGCCATGACGCCAGCCGATCGACGCCGCTGCCTGCGTCTCCTGCGCATCGTCGTTCGAGACGATTGGTCCGTTCGCGGCCCGTCCGGAAAAACCTGCATCCTCGAAATAGTTGGCTCCGACCTGCCAGCGCACGCCGTTCAGTTCACCGCTGGTCGCCGCGGCGGCACGCCGCATGTCACGGCTGCCGGCTTCGATCTCCGCGTGCGCGGCCGGCGCTCCGCCGCTGCGCGTGATGACGTGGATCACGCCGCCGATCGCATCGGAGCCGTAAAGGGCGCTCTGCGGTCCGCGCAGCACTTCGATGCGATCGACGTTCTGCAGCGGCACCTGCGAGAGATCGAGACCGCCGCCAAACGAGTTGACGCGCACGCCGTCGACGAGCACCAGCGTGAAATCCGATTCGCCGCCGCGCGTGAACAGGGAAGTGACGGTGCCCGGGCCGCCGTTCTGCTGCAGCGTCAAGCCCGGCACCGATCGCAATGCCGACGCCAGCGTGAACTGCTGCTTGGCCTCGATCTCCGCGCCGGGGATCACGGTCACGCTGTCGGGCACGCGTGACAGCGGTTGATCGATCTGCGCGGCCGAGACGACGAGCGTTTCGGCGATCGCGCTGATCGCGAGCGCGATGTCGAGCGACGCGTCGGCGCCGGCAATGTCGAAGACCGCCGGTGTGCTGACCAGGCCTGGCGCCGATGCAATGACCGAGTAGCGGCCGTCGGCAAGACCCGGCAGCTCGAACCTGCCGTCAGTATTGCTGCGCACACGCAGCGGCGAGGGCATGTTGCCGCTGACGATTACTTCCGCGTTTGCGACCGGCCTGCCATCCGGATCGGTGACGCGGCCGCTGAGGCTTGCGCCTTCGGCCGACAAGGCCGAAAGGCTGACGGCAAAAGACAAAAGAACAATTGACGGGAAGGTCCGCGTCCGCGGACGGAGTGCTGCAGTCATGGCGCCTCCCGAGCGTCTCGCGCGCTCGAAATGGACTAGCCCTTGGCAGGAGGTTTCCTGACTCGCGGAGTATTCCGCATACAGTGGCGGGACCGTGTGGGCATCGCACCCACTTCCCCCCCTGCCCGGGACGGTTGAAACCGAAATGTTACTACAATGGGGAGATGGCGATCTTCAAGCGGTCGGTGGCGACCGACCGCGATAAGCCGCTCGAAAAGACCGTCACGGCGACGTCGAGCCAGCTGTATCTGCTCGCGGAAATGATCGAGGTGGAAACCACGTCGAGGACCGAGCTGATCGATCTGACGAGCACGGTGTCGACGTTCGTGCGGCGATCAGGCATCAAGGAAGGAACGTTGTCGCTCTGGTCGATGCACACGACGTGCAGCGTGTTCATCAACGAGTCCCAGAAAGCGCTCGAGTCCGACATCCTGGCGTTTCTCGAGCACAGCGTCGCGCAGCAGAAGTATTACAAGCACAACGATCCCGCCCACTCTGACTGCGATCGCCAGAACGCCGCTTCGCATCTCCGCGCCATGTTGCTCGGCCACTCGTTGACGATGCAGATCAGCGGCGGCGAGCTGGTGCTCGGCCAGTGGCAACGCGTGATGTGCGCTGAGCTGGACGGGCCAAGGACTCGGACCATTCGAGCCCAGGTCCTCGGCATGGTTGGCAGTTGACACCTTGGCGGTTGGCAACAAGATGCTTTCACGGTTAGCAACCGCGGGACTCGCGGAAATCGCCGAGAAGGTCGAGGCGAAGGAGCGTCTGTCATTCGAAGACGGCGTGACGCTCTTCAACTCCACCGATCTGCTGGCGCTGGGATGGATCGCGAACCGCGAGCGGGAGCGGCGCCACGGCGCGAAGACGTTCTTCAATCACAACCTGCGTCTCGAAGCGACGAACGTGTGCGAAGCCTCGTGCCTGTTCTGTTCGTTCGCGCGGTTGAAAGAGGGCATGCCCGGCTCGCACACGATGTCGGTCGAGCAGATCATCAACAAGCTGCGGCAGCGCGCCGGCGAGCCCGTCACCGAAGTCCACATCGTCAACGGCCTGCACCCCGGGCTGCCGTTCAGCTACTACACGGATCTGTTGAGCGGCTTGAAGAAGGTCCGGCCCGGCATCCACCTGAAATGCTTCACCGCGGTCGAGATCGCGTTCTTCGCGGATCACTACGGCAAGACGGACACGCAGGTGCTGCAGGAATTGAAGGCCGCCGGCCTCGATTCGCTGCCGGGCGGCGGCGCCGAGATTTTCGCTCCGCGCGTGCGCCAGAAGATTTGTCACGACAAGTGCGACGGCGCCCGCTACCTGTCGATCCACCGCATCGCGCACGGGCTCGGCATGCGCACCAACGTGACGATGCTGTACGGGCACATCGAGACGATCGAGGAGCGCGTCGATCACCTGCTGCAGACGCGTGCGCTCCAGGACGACACCGGCGGCCTGCAGGCGTTCATCCCGCTGGCGTTTCATCCCGACAACAACCAGATGCGCAAGCTGCCGGCGCCGTCGGCGACCGAGACGCTGAAGGTGCACGCGGTCGCCCGGCTGATGCTCGACAACGTCGATCACATCAAGGCCTACTGGATTTCCTGCGGCGTCGAAGTGGCGCAGACGGCGCTGTGGTTTGGCGCCGACGATCTCGACGGCACCGTGCAGGAAGAAACGATCTACCACATGGCCGGATCGTCGACGCCAACCGCCCTGTCGACGAGCGACATCGAGCAGTTGATCTGGGACGCCGGCCGCGAGCCGATCGAGCGCGACACGTTGTACAACGTCGTGCGGGTCCCTGAAGCGCTCAGCAATCAGTAATCAGCAATCAGCAATCAGTAATCAGCAACCAGCAATCAGCGAGACAGGGAGGGCCGAGTGCACGCTCGAAGGATTCTGTTCGCAGGCGCGTTAGCGTTTTATCCGTCATTGCTGTTGGCGCAAGCGCCGGCGCTGCCGGCGGAGGTGCGCGCGGCGGCGGAAGCGATCTCCCAGGAGCAGGTTGCGTGGGATCTCGCCTACCTTGCCTCCGACGAGCTCGGTGGGCGTAACACGCCTTCACCGGGATTCGATGCGGCCGCGGATTACATCACCGCGCGACTCGCGAAGGCCGGCCTGAAGCCCGGCGGCGATAACGGCTCGTTCCGGCAGCATTACGAACTTCACGAAACGCGCGTCGACACCAACGCTGCCTCGCTCGAGATCGGCGGCGAACGGTTTGCCTTCGGCCGTGACTTCGCGATGCGCTCGTTGGCCGGACCGCTGACCGGTGAATTTCCCGTCGTCTATGCCGGTCACGGCTGGGTGATTCGCGACCGCAACATCGATCCGTATGCAAACCTCGACGTGCGCGGCAAGCTCGTGCTCGTCCACGGTCCGAACACGCTCCCCAAGGGCGTCGAGGTGCAGCAGCTCGGACGCGTCTTCGTCAACGCCACGCCGCCCTTTGTCGCGGCGGCCGAGCGCGGCGCGGCCGGCATCATCTTCATCACCCGCGCGGCGGACCTGATTCGCTGGGATGAGTTGAAGAACTCCAACACCGTGCGGCGCGAGCTCGAGCCCGCGGTGCCGTCCGCGTACGCCGCGGTCACCATCACGTCGTTGTTGCTTGCGCCGCCTGCAACGACGGCGCTGCTCGAAGGCGAAGCGATTACCGGCCCCGCCGCGATGCGGCTCGGCGAGCCGGCGGATTACCCCGCGTCGTTCGAGCTCAAGAAGAAGATCCGGGTGCGCGTGCCGACATCGCAGCCCACGGTGTATCGCCCGTTCAACGTCGTCGCGATCCTCGAGGGCAGCGATCCGAAGCTGAAGGACGAAGCCATCACCGTGTTCTCGCACCTTGACGGCGCCGTGGGCTCGCGCGAGATTGCGGGCGACCGCGTCTACAACTCCGCCGACGACAACGCATCCGGGAGTGCGGCGGTGCTGTCGATTGCCGAGCAAATGGCCGCCGCGCCAAAGCCGAAGCGCACAATCGTGTTCGTGTGGGACAGCGGGGAAGAGCAGGGCTTGTGGGGCACGCGGCGATTCGTCCACGCGCCGCCGATCCCGCTCGATCGCATCGTCGCCCACTTCAACATCGACATGATCGGCGCGAGCCGCCGCACCGGTGCGGACTCGGCATCGTCAGGCGTCACCGAGCGCAACGAGGTGTTCCTGATCGGGCCGCGCACGCTCAGCGCGCAGGCGTCGGTGCTGCTGAATCGCGTCAACGACGGATATCTGAAGCTGAAGTTCAATCACCAGTTCGACACGCCCGACAGCGAGTTCTTCTATCCGCGCACCGACGCAGGCCCCTTCCTCGAGCGCGGCATCCTGCCGATCGGCTTCACCACCGGCATTCACAACCGCTATCACCTGCCCGCGGACGAAGCGCGGGCGCTCGACCCGGTGCAGGTGCACGCGATCGCGCGGACGGTGCTGGCGAGCGTGTGGATGCTCGGCAACGCCGCCGAACGGCCCGGTATCGACCAACCCCTGCCGCGGACGGTGCCAAAGTACCGCTAGCCGGTGACGCGCATCTAAAGTTTAGAAGCTGTAAACTGGAAACAGGCCAAGCGAACCTGAGCAATAGAGGGATTCTCGCTTGGTCTTTTTAATGTCCGGAGATTGAGAAACTTTTCACAAGCCTGCGCGTTGCGCGCTACGGCTTGCGAGCAATGTCCATGAGCACATTTCTTCCGTTGTTGAACGAAGTCGAGAAGAAGTCGATTGGCGAGCGGCAGCCGCTCCCCGAGGCGTATCTCGGTTTGTCCGATGAGGAAATGTCGCTGCGCATCGAGGCCGCGAAGGCCGCGCTCGGCGATCGGCTGGTGATCCTCGGCCATCACTACCAGCGCGACGAGGTGATCAAGTTCGCCGACTACACCGGCGATTCGTTCAAGCTCGCCAACGCGATTGCGAAGCATCCGGCCGCCGACTACATCGTGTTCTGCGGGGTGCACTTCATGGCGGAGAGCGCGGACATCCTGGCGATGCCGCACCAGAAGATCATCCTGCCGGATCTGGCTGCCGGCTGCTCGATGGCCGACATGGCGCCGGCCGATCAGCTCGAGATCTGCTGGTCGGAGCTGCAGCAGCTGGGGCTCGCGTCGCGCGTCGTCCCGATCACTTACATCAACTCGGCGGCGGCGATTAAGTCGCTGGTCGGCGAGAACGGCGGCACCGTCTGCACGTCCTCAAACGCCGCGGCAACGCTGAAGTGGGGATGGGAGCAAAAAGAAAAGATCCTGTTCCTGCCCGATCAGCATCTCGGCCGCAACACCGCGTTCAAGATGGGCGTGCCGCTCGATCAGATGGTGGTGTGGGACCCGAATCAGCCGTTTGGCGGCCTGACGCGCGACCAGCTCGAAGCCGCGAAGCTGATCCTGTGGAAGGGCCACTGCTCGGTCCACGTCCGTTTCACGACGAAGCAGATCGAGAAAGTGCGCGCCGAGCACCCCGGCATCAAGGTGATCGTGCACCCCGAAGTGCCGTTCGACGTGCTGCAGGCCGCCGACGACAGCGGCTCGACCGAATACATCCTGAAGACGGTGCGCGAAAGCGCGCCCGGAACGAAGTGGGCCGTCGCGACCGAGGTCCATCTCGTCCATCGCCTCGCTGAAGAGGTGGCGCCCAACAAAACCGTCGTCTCCCTCGACCAGTTCGGCTGCCTGTGCTCGACGATGTTCCGCGTGTCGCCGAACCACCTGTTGTGGGTGCTCGACTCGCTGGTCGACGGCGAGGTCGTCAATGAAATCGTCGTGCCGGAAGAGCAGAAGAAGTGGGCTAAAATCGCTCTGGATAGGATGCTTGCGATCCGCTAGTTCCACACGCAGGTTCAACACGAAGGTTCAACACGAAGGTTCAACACGAAGGTTCACGACGAGGGTTCCCTAATGGCTCATTCACTTCCGGCGCTGCCGTACGATGCCGCCGCGCTCGAACCGCACATTGACACCCAGACGATGCAGATTCACCACGGCAAGCATCATCAGGCCTACGTCACCAACCTGAACGCCGCGCTCGACAAGCATCCGGAGCTGCACAACAAGAGCCTGGACGACCTGGTCAGGAACGTCAACAGCGTGCCCGAGGACATCAAGGCGGCGGTCCGCAACAACGGCGGCGGCCACTGGAACCATTCGTTCTTCTGGAAGCTGATGGCGCCGAACGCCGGTGGCGCGCCGAAGGGCGCGGTCGCCGACGCGATCAACAGTGCGTTCGGGGACTTCGAAAAGTTCAAGACCGCGGTCAACCAGGCGGGCACGACGCGCTTCGGCAGCGGCTGGGCGTGGGTGATCGACAACGGCGGCAAGCTCGAAGTGATGAGCACACCGAACCAGGACAATCCGTTGATGGAAGGCAAGAAGGCCATCCTGGGCATCGACGTCTGGGAGCACGCTTACTATCTGAAGTACCAGAACCGCCGTCCGGATTACCTCGGTGCGTGGTGGAACGTCGTCAACTGGGACGAAGTCAACCGCTTGTTGAAGGGCTAACGCTCTTCTTCCTGTTCGTGTGTGCGGTCACCGCGGGCGCGCAGCCCGCGGTGACGGCCACCATTTCGAACGTCACGCGCGTCGAGTCGTGGTCCTATTTCCAACCGAAGATCGATCCGCGGGCGGTGCCGCCACCCGGCAGCATGCCTTATGGGGATCCCGACTACTGGTTCATCGGCGATCGCGCGGAGCTTGGCGTCCGCGTCGAGGGCTCGCGCTTCGATCTGAGCGGCACCTTCAACTACGTCCGGCTCGAAAATCTCCCGACGGATGCGATTGGCCCCGGCGCCCTCGGTACCGGCGCGTTGTATTTCGCGGCCACGGGCGTGCGCTACAGCTATCAGCTGTATTTCGGAGAACTGAGCGCCCGGATCAAGTCACGCGAGCGGCGGATGTCTTTCACCATCGGCCGCCAACCCTTTTCATCGGGCGGGGAATACGCCGGAGCGACCCCGGCGCTCGAGGCGCTCAAGCGTAGCCGCCTTCACTCACGGCTGATCGGCAATTTCGAGTTCTCGTTGTATCAAAGGCGTTTCGACGGAGCGCGATTCGATCTCGATCGGACGCGCTGGCATGTCACCGCGGCGGCATTCGTGCCGACCCAGGGCGGCTTCGAGGAGTCGGCCAACCTGTCGATGCCGAGGATTCAGCTGGCAACGGCGTCTGCCACCAGAAAGGCGTCCACGTCGGAGTCGCAGCTGTTTGCGACTCTTTATCGCGATCGCCGCGAAGAGAAAGCGCTGGTCGATAACTCGTTCTCGCTGGATCGGCCGGTCAACGTGACGATTGCCTCGACCGGCGCGTCGTTCGTGCGGCTGGCGCCGGTTGGCAGCGGGGAGCTCGACACGGTCGCGTGGGGCGCGGCGCAGTTCGGCGACTGGTACGGCCGCGAGCACCGCGCCGCGAGCATCGCCTTCGAAGGCGGCCACCGCTGGACACGCGCACCGCTCAAACCGTGGCTGCGCGCCGGCGCGCTCTGGTCATCCGGCGACGCCAACGGCGCCGACGGCCGTCATGGCACCTTCTTCCAGATGATGCCGACCTCGCGGAAGTACGCGCTGTCCACCGTCGCCGCGCAGATGAACGTGCGCGACCTGTTCGCCCAGCTGGCGATTGAACCCCCGCGGTTCCGCGCGCGTATCGAAGTACATGCGTTGCGCCTCGCGTCCGCCGCTGACCTCTGGTATGCCGGCAGCGGTGCCACCTCCAGCGACGGCCGTTACTTCGGCTTCGCCGGACGCGCCTCCGGGGGACACACCGGCCTTGGCACCGTAGTCGAAGCCACCGTCGACGTGCCGATCAAACGGTACTGGTCGGTCAGCGGTTACGCCGCGACGATGACCGCCGGCGATGTCGTCGAGCGGTGGTTCACCAACAAGCGTCTCAGGTTCTGGTTCGTGGAAAACGTCGTTCGCTTTTAAGGGAGCCGTATTCAGATGAGCGATGCCAATGTAGTGCGCGAGTCGGATTCGTCGTTGATCACCACGCTGCACGTCACCTACGCCCTGCACGCCGTGGGCCTGGCCATCGGCGCGTTTGGCGCGTCGACGGTCGTCGGCTCGTTCATTTTCGGATGGCCGTCGATCATCGCCGTGATTGTCAACTACGTGAAGCGGAGCGAGGCGCGCGGCACGTGGCTCGAATCGCACTTCGCGTGGCAGATCCGCACGTTCTGGCAGGCGGTGGGTTGGAGCCTGGCGATCGGACTGGTCGGGCTGCCGCTGGTGTTGCTGCTGGGGCTCGGCCTGATCGTGTGGGCGGTCGGGTTCTTCGCGCTCGGCGTGTGGGCGATCTACCGCATCGCAAAGGGCTGGCTCGCGCTTCGCGATCGTCGCGCGATCTAGAACAGCTTGACGTCGACGACCTCGCCCTTTTCGACGATGTCGGTCTGGGCGGGGATTTCGATGTAGCCGTCGGCCTGCGACATCGAGGTGATGTCGCCGGATGCCTTGAACGCCGGCATCGCCTGGCCGTCGACGATCCTCACCGTATAGAACTGGTGCCGCCCGGTTGTCGACACGATGCGCTGGCCGAGCGGCACCGACACGGTTGCGGTGTGACGCGGCTGCAGCCGCGCGATCGAGCGCAGCGCCGGCACGAGCAGCATGTAGGCGTTCGACAGGCACGACGTCGGATAACCGGGCATGCCGAACATCGGCTTGCCGTTGATGGTGCCGAACACGGTTGGCTTGCCCGGCTTGACGGCAATGCCGTGAAAGACGATCTCGCCCTTGCGGCCGATCACGTCGAGGATCAAATCGCGCTCGCCGACCGAACTGCCGCCTGAAAACACCAGCACATCGCAGCTCGCGCACGCGTCGATCGCGCGTTCGAGCGCATCGATCGTGTCCTGCGCGGTCGAGAACGGCACCGGCACGCCGCCGTGCTCGTGGATGATCGTGCTGAGCGTAAACTTGTTGATGTCGTAGATCTGGCCCGGCTTCAGCTCCTGCCCCGGATCGACGATCTCGTTGCCGGTCGACAGAATCGCGATCGTCGGCTTCGCGAACACCTCGACGTCGCCGACGCCAAGCGCCGCGAGCGCGCCGATGCGGCTGGGATTCAGCACATCGCCGCGAGCGATCACGGTCTGTCCGACAACGATGTCCGCGCCCTGGCGCCCAACGTTCTGTCGCGGATATACGGGCGTGAGAATGCGCACCTGCTCGCCGTCGCGTTCGGTTTCCTCGACCATCACCACGGCATCGGCGCCCTGCGGCATCGGCGCGCCGGTTGCGATCTCGATGGCAGTGCCGGGCTCGAGCGTTTTCTTCGGCACTTCGCCGGTGTAGACCTTGTCGATCACCTGCAAGGTCCTGGGCTCGTAGCGATTGGCGCCAAAGGTGTCTTCGGCGCGCACCGCGAAGCCGTCCATGCCGGCGCGCGAGAACGGCGGCACGTCCCGCGTCGATTGCACGTTGGCCGCGGCGACGCGGCCGTTGGCGTCGACGAGGCGGACGCGCTCGCTCCGGTCGACCGGACGGCACGCCTCGGCGATCAGCTGGCGCGCTTCCTCCAGCGGGATGGTTTCCTTGATTGGCTTCATCTCGCTCTTCATAGCAATCAGCAATCAGCAATCAGCAGTCAGCAGTCACTTTCGTGCTTGCTGAACCAAGTGAGCCAGTTCGGGAATTACGAGCTTGCCCATCGCAAGCCTTACGGCTTTTTCAGATCCCGGCAGCGAGATTACGACAACTCGTCCGATCGTGCCGGCGCAGGCGCGGCTCATCATCGCGGCCGAGCCGATGTCGGCGTAACTCAACATGCGGAACAATTCGCCGAAACCGGGGAGCCGCTTGGTGAGCAACGCGTCGATCGCCTCGAACGTGCTGTCGCGGCTGGTGAGGCCGGTGCCGCCGGTCGTGATGATCGCATCGACGTCGCCGATGATCGCCTGCTGTCGCACGAGCTCCGCGACGCGCGCCGGTTCGTCCTTTTCGATCGCCTTGCCGGCGACGTGGTGGCCGGCTTCCTTCAGCAGCTGGCAAATCGCGGAGCCGGAGGTGTCGCTGTCGTCGGTGCGCGTATCCGACACCGTCAGCACGAACGCCCGCACGCGCACCGGCGCGGCGGCCTTGTGGTCCTCGCTGCTCACCGCTCGATGCTACCATTGCGCATGCTTCGCGCCATGTTCCTGTGCGCCGCCGTGGTCGCGGCCACGCTGAGCGCGTCCCCTTCCGCGCAGCGCGCCACCGGGGACAAGCAATTTCCGCTCGACAAGGCCGGCCGCGCGTGGGTCGACAGCACGATGAAGAAGCTGTCGCTCGAGCAAATCGTCGGGCAGATGATCTTCGCCCCGTTCCAGTCCACCTACCTCAGTAGCGATTCCGACGCCTACGACGAGCTCGTGAAACTGGTGCACGAGACGCACATCGGCGGCGTCCTTGCGTTTGGCGGCAGCGAGCCGGTTCCGCAGGTGATGCTCAACAACACCTACGGCGCGGTGGTGCTCGGCCAGCCGATGGAGCTGGCGTCGATCCTCAACCGCCTGCAATCGATTTCGGCGCTGCCGCTGCTGGCCTCGTCCGATTTCGAGTGGGGCGTGCAGATGCGCATTGCCGGCGCGACGAAGTTTCCGCGCGCGATGGCGTTTGGCGCCACCGGCGATCCGCAGCTGGCCTACGACGCCGGCAAGGTCACCGGCGCCGAGGCGCGCGCGCTCGGCATCCATGTCGACTTCGCCCCGGTGGCCGACGTCAACAACAACCCGCGCAACCCGGTGATCAACATTCGCTCGTTCGGGGAGGATCCGGCGCGCGCCGGCGAAATGGTCGCCGCCTTCTCGCGCGGGCTGCAGGATGCGGGCACGCTCGCCACCCTGAAGCATTTTCCCGGTCACGGCGATACCGACGTCGACTCGCACCTGGGGCTGCCGATCGTCGCGCATCCGCGCGAGCGCCTCGACGCGATCGAGCTGCCGCCGTTCCGCGCCGGCATTGCCGCCGGCGCCGCCGGCGTGATGGTGGCGCACATCGAGCTGCCGGCCATCGATCCGGACAAGGTGCCCGCCACGTTCAGCCCGAAGGTGATCAGCACCCTGCTGCGCCCCGGCTTCGACGGCCTGATCTATTCCGACTCGATGAAGATGGCGGCCATCACGAAGATGGCGGGACCCGGCGACGCGGCGGTGCGCGCGGTCAAGGCCGGCATCGACGTGATCCTCGACTCGCCCGATTCCGCCGCGGCCGCGACGGCGATCGTCGCAGCCGTGAAAGCAGGGGAGATTCCGCGCGCGCAGGTCGAGCAGTCGGCGCGCCGCATTCTCGAAGCGAAGGCGCGTCTCGGCCTGCACCGCACGCGCATCGTCAACCTCGATGCTGTGCCCCTTACCGTCGGCGGGCGCAAGCACGATGCCGTGGCGCGCGCGATCAGCGAGAAGTCGATCACGCTGATCAAGGACGCGCGCAATCACGTTCCGTTGCCGACACCGAAGACCGGAAGCGTGTTGTATCTGTCGGTACTCGATTACCCATCGGGATGGCGCATTGCGGCGCCGAGCCGCGCGGTGATTCCGGCGCTGCGGCAGCGATGGCCGAACACCGAGGCGGTGGAGATTTCCGATCGCTCGACGCCGTCGGAGCTCGATCTGGTGCGCGCCATGGCCGACAACTACGACGCCGTCGTCGCCGGCGTATTCGTGCGCGCGTCTTCCTCGAGCGGCCGTCTCGACCTGGCGCCGCCGGTGGTCAGGCTGCTTCAGGATCTCGCAAGGAACAGCGAGCGGCGCTCGCAGCCGTACGTCGCGATGTTCTTCGGTAATCCGTACACGCCGATGTTCGTGCCGGAAATTCCGTCGATGCTGATGACCTACGATTTCTCCGACTACGCGGAAGAATCGGCGGTCAAGGCGATTGCCGGAGAGATTGCGATCGGCGGCAAGCTGCCGATCTCATTGCCTGGCGTGTTTCCGATGGGGCATGGACTGACGCGGGGTACGCGCTAGCGCTTCGACTCGACGCCCTTACTGCGTGTGGTCAGCTCGCTCAGGGCGAAGGCGCCTTCGCTTCAGAGTCGACATCTTTTTCCCACGCGACCAGCTGCTGACGAAGCCGCCGCACGATACCGGTGTTTGCGGCCGCGACATCGTTGCGCTCGCCCACATCCTTGCTGAGGTCGAACAGCATTTGCCGCGCAGTTCCATCGACTAGCAGCTTCCAGTCGCCATCGCGAACCGCTCGCTGGTTGAGTCCTGCCGTCGCCACGCGCCAGAACAACGTGCGTGCCACCGGCGTGGCGTCTTTGCCGATCAACGGCAGGAGGTTGATGCCCTCCAGTCGCGCATCGGCGGGAACCGCCGCGCCGGCGGCCGCAAGGATCGTCGCCGTCAGATCCATCGTGATGCCGACCTGCGATGTGATCACTCCGGCGGGAATCCGGCCCGGCCACCGCATCAGCGCGGGTACGCGGATGCCGCCTTCATAAAGCGTGAATTTGCGGTTGAAGAACGGCGCGTTGCTCGACAGCCACTCGCCGCCGTTGTCGTTGGTGAAAATCACGAGCGTATTCGCGGCGATACCGGTCCGATCGATTGCCGAGAGAATGCGGCCCACCGCGCGATCGGCGTGCTCGAGCATCTTCACGTAATCCGCTCGCGTGTTCGGCTGGTCGTCGTGGGCCACGATGTGCCGCGAGTTGTCGATGGCGGTCGAGGGGCGATCCGGCACCTGATAAGGCCAGTGCGGCACGCTGTAGGCGACTTCCAGGAAGAACGGCGACTTTGCATTCGACTCGATGAACGACACCGATCGATCGGTGATCAGATCGGTCATGTAACCGTTGACCTTCACCGGCGTGTCGTTTTCGAAGAGGTCGGAGGCGCCCGACGCGTCGGTATGCTGGTAGTAGTCGACGTAGCCGGCCTTGAAACCGAAGAACGATCCGAAACCGTGCGCCTTCGGACTGAATTGCGGCAGGTAGCCGAGGTGCCACTTGCCGATCAGCGCGGTCGCGTAGCCGTGATTCTGCAGCAACTGCGGCAGCGAGCGGCCCGTTGCGGGTAATCCAAGGTTGCCGTCGGTGCTCGAGGCGTGGCTCAGCGGACGCTCGAGTGTGAAGCGCTGTTGATAGCGCCCGCTAATCAGCCCCGCACGCGTCGGCGTGCACGATGATGCGTTCGCATAGAACTGCGTGAAACGGACGCCGGCTTTGGCGAGGCCGTCGATGTTCGGCGTTTTGATGTCGGGTGAGCCGTAGCTGCCTAGATCGCCGTAGCCCATGTCGTCCGTGATGATCAGGATGACGTTCGGCCGCGGCGGCGGCGATTGCGCGAGCGGCGACGCAACTGCCAGCGCGCACGAAATGAGAATGAGCGGAAACGATTGGCGCACAAAGCCTCCGCGCGAAGTTTACCTGTTCTTCGCGCGGCACCTGACGCTGTACGAATCAGCTCGCCGGGATTGAGGCTCAGCGCCTCGGTGAGGCGGGCTGCGACGGTGTGGCGAGCGATCGGGGAGTGACATTGGCCGGCTGTTGGTCGAGTTTTGCCTGTGCGGCCTCGCGCCGCTTCAAATCCGCGATGAGCTCATCAGCTCGCAACTCGGCGGCTGATTTCGGGCGCGGCGGCGCCGCCTTCGTCTCAGCCTTGGGAGGTTCCGAGCCGCAGCCGGCGGTGAGCGCAAATAGAACAGGCACTACGAATCGGAGCCTGAATGTCATGGGGACCTCTTTGGGGGAGTGCGATTCTTATCGGCCGGATCGCCGTCCGGCGATAGCGCCGTGGCGCATCGTTTGCACCGAATTTCCGGGGGGTGTTTCGTGGCGCAAACTGCGATCGAACAACTGATTACCTGGCTCGATGACGCGCATGCGATGGAGAGCGGCCTGGTCGGAATTCTTCAGGCGCAATCGGCGCACTTCAGCGAGTTTCCGGAAGCCGCGGCGCGCATCCGGCAGCACATCACGGAAACGCAGGAGCATGCGCTCCGTCTCGAGCGCTGCCTGAGCCAACTCGGCGCGGCGCCGTCAGGCGTCAAGTCGACGCTGTCGTCGCTGATCGGCACGATCGAAGGCGCAACGACAACGGTGTTCCGCGATCGGCTGGCGAAGGATGTCCTTGCGGACTACGCCTCGGAACACTTCGAAATCGCGTGCTACACGGCGCTCGTCGACGTGGCGCGGCGGCTCGGGTACACCGACATCGCGAAGTTGTGCGAGCAAAACCTGCGCGAGGACAAGGCGATGGCCGACTGGCTGCTCGCGCAGCTGCCCGACGTCGTGACCTACGAAGTCCTCAAGGTTTGACGTCTTTTTTCCTGGTGCGAAGTTCCGCCGCAAGCGCGCGTGATTTCTGAAGGCGAATTACGCGCCGCTTGCGATTGCGGTGAAACCTTGCCCGCTGGCCGTTACGTGCTGACATGCGATCCTCCGGATGACGTGGGAGCACTATGGCATGCCGTCATCGCGAAGCAAAGTGGAAGAAGAGTGAGAATGTGACGGCCTCTGATCGGCCCTTCGACTCGCTGCGCTCGCTCATGGTGCGCCCAGCATGGTTCGCACATGCTCGCGCGACGCCGCAGGCGTGGCGCGGCTTGATCCCGAGGCATGGTGGGCAAGCCACCTGACGAAAGTCAGGTGGTGCGCCCAGCATGATTCGAACATGCGACCTCC
>DASUSZ010000102.1:0-5030 GCA_036374815.1 Vicinamibacterales bacterium
CCGCTGGCGATTCATCGCGGTTCCACGATCGGGCGTCCTTGCGCTCGCCGGTCAGCCGCCGGGCGACATCGATGCGTGAACGGTCCGGCAGCGTGCGCAGGAAGTATCTGCGCCGGTCGAGCGCGCGCTCGAGATGCGTGAGCGCCTGGCGCTCGAACACCAGCGCCTCTTTCAACCGGCCGTCGTTCAAGTGCGTCTCGGCGCGCGACATCGCGTTGATCGCCGACAGCATTTCCGCGCGCCCGGAATTTTCCAGCCGTCCTTCGGCGAGCTCGTGCGAGTGAGCCGCCTCTTCGACTTCGTCCTGCACCTCGCCGCCGCCGAGGAACACCACTTCGGCGCGGACCATGCGCTGCTCCATGCCGATATTGCGTGACTGCTCGAGGCGCCCCTCGGGCGTCAGTCGCGCGGCGCCGCTCAGCAGCTGCTCGGTCTTGTAGATGACCATCTGCTGGCTGATCGCGTACTTCTTCTCCTCGCTCGGCAGGGCGAAACCGGCATCGGCAATCTCGGCGTTGCGGCCGATCTCAATCAGGAATTGATCCGATTGAACGGGGGCGCCCGAAGGATTCGTGTCGCGGGCGATCGCGCGGTACACGACGATGTCGCCGTCGGCGAGGTTGAGGGCATCGAGCGAAAGACTGGCGTGCGCCTGCCACTGCTGGCCGCTGGTGCGGTCGATGCGCAGCGGCACTTCCCCCTCGCTGAAGGCAACGTTTTCGCCGCCGCCGGACGCCTTCGTGTATCTCAAAGCGAGCGACGACAGCCCGAAGTCGTCGCGCGTCTCGATCGCGATCGGCACCTGCCCTTTCGGCTCCGCCACGGCCGTGTCCTTGCCCGGCGTGACGATTCGCAGCAGCGGTGGCGTGTCGGGCACGACGACCATCGAGAGAAAACGCGATTCGCCGGCCACGCGCAGCTCCAGCGCCGCCGACTGCGCCGCGATCATCTCGCGCAGGGTCGCGCCTCCGGACTCGATCTGGACTCGGCTGCCCGCAATCACCGTGACCTGGATCGGGTTGGCGATCACTTCGTTCTTGCGTCGCGTGTATGCCGGCGGCGTGACCGTGACGATGACGTCGGATGGTCGGCCGCGTGGCGATCGTGTCTGGGCGGCCGATTCGATTCGTTGACGAACCGTATGGTTATCCACACCACTCAGCAGCGCGCATCCGGCCAGCACCGCGAGCGCCGCGGCGATTGGCGAGGCCAGCGGCACCGTGCTGCCGGGATCGACGGAACGGATCCGCTCGGCGGCCTGCCGCGCGATCTCCTCACGCAGATCCGATCGAAGTTCGCGCGGCCGCGCGTCGAGCTCGGCGGCGGTGACGACGAGATTGTCCAGGGCGTCGAATCGCCGTTCGATCAAACGCGCGGCGTCGACGCTCGACAGCGCGGGCGAGCGGAGCCACATCACCGCCAGCGCGACGAACGCCATCCCGATCGCCACGGCAACCGAGCTCAGCACGAGCGCGGCAGCGAACGCCGCGCCCGCCACCGAGATCGCATTCGCAATCGCGCGCATCCGCCAGCGCCGCTGCACGCGCCGGATCACGACGGCGACGGCGGACTCAGGCAACGCGGGCCTCGGTTGCAGGTTCCACCTGCGCGCCGATCGAACGGCGCATCCGCCATTCGAACAGCAACAGGAAGAGCGCCGCTCCCCATAGCCAGCGGCGATCGCCTTCATCGGCGATCGGCGCCTGGGGCGACGGCGCCCCGGGCGGCCGCGTCCATGCCGCGAGTTGATCGGCGCCGACGAGGACCGGTTCACGCGGCTGCGGCGGCGATGCTGCGCGCAGCACCTCGCGGATGGCGTCGGCAGCAGCCGAGGGACGCGCCGGCGCCTCCATGCGAATGACGCGCGTGTTCGGCGGCAATGCGCCGGTGCCGGCGCCATCCCACGCGATCAAGATGCGCTGGTTGAAATTCGCCCAGGGCACGCCGGCGTCGAGCGCGGCGCCGAACGCAGCCTCGGCAAGCGGTGTGTCGCGCGGACTCGCGACGACCCTCACGAGATCGGGGGAAATCGCCGTCGCCGGGCCGTCGCTGACATGGGTAGCATCGACATCCGCGCGAACCTGCCGGTCGATCGCGACCAGCGCATCGCCGCGCCGTGCCAGTATCGGCATGGTGATGGTTGACGGCGTTTCGACGATTGACGGCAGGAACCGCAGTCCGATATCGCGGCTGATGGCGGATATGTCCGCCTCGTTGAGATCGCCGCGCCGCAACGCGCCGATGATGACGATCTCGCGCGCCGAAGGCGGCTGCTGATCGAACCAGCGTTCCGCCTCCGCAAACGCATCGGCCATGGTCAGGCGAGTGATGATTCTCGAGACGAAAGCGCCATCAGCAGCGCGCTCGACGATTTCGCGGTCGATCCCGCCGTAGCGCGTCACCACAATCGCGCGCGAGATCCGCTCGGCGTACGCGGCCTGCCGCGCGGCGGTCTGGAACACGGGGCCGGCCAGTGCCAATGCCGCGGCGGCAACGATCGCGACACGGCACAGCAGCAACGCCGCATCCTGGATCGACCGCCGGCGGAACGAGGCGAGCTGGGTTTGCCGCAGGAACCGCAGCGATGGATATGGCAGCGTGCGAATCCGTTGGCGCGCCAGCAAGTGGACCGCAATCGGCAGCGCCAGCAGCGCGAGCCCGATCAACGCCGCCGGCGCGGTCCAGAAAATCGACATCGCTATGACCTGCCGCGGCGGCCGACCAGGAACCGGCGCAGCGCCGGCTCGAGCGGCTCGCCCGCGATCAGCCGCAGGTAATCGATACCCTCTCGCCGAAGCTGCTGCTCGACGCGGGCCAGCCAGCCATTGAATGCATCGACGTAGGCCGCGCGCGCCGCCGATGGCTGCACCGTCAACCGCTGACCGCTCTCGAGGTCCACGAACTCCGCGGCGCCGCCGACATCGAGCGTCACCTCCGCCCTCGAGAGCGTCTGGATCACGATCACGTCGTGGCCCATCCGCGCCAGCCGGCGAATTTGCCCGATCGCTTCTTCGTCCTCGTAGAGATCGGACAGGACGACGACGAGCCCGCGACGTTTGAGGATCGTCGCGGCACGGCGAAGCGCCTCGGCGATCGACGCGGCTCCCCCGGGCGCGAGCGACGCCAGCTCCGACAACAGCACGCGCAAGTGATGATGTCCGCTGCGCGCCGGCACCAGGTGCGCGCGATCGTCGACGGCCAGCACGCCGGCCGCGTCGCCTTGATCGAGCACCAGCGTTCCGAGCACGGCCGCAACCGTCCGCGCGAGCACGAACTTGGCTCCGAAGTCCATCGACTTGCTGATGTCGATCACGAACAGCGCCGCGGCATTGGTGGTTTCGCGGAACTGCCGCGTGTAGAGCCGATCGGTGCGCGCAAACGCCTTCCAGTCGACGTATTTCAAGTCGTCGCCCGGACGGTAGTGACGATACTGGCTGAACTCCGCGCTGTAGCCGTGGAACGGACTGCGATGCAGCCCTTGCCGCAGACCGTCAACGGTCGACTTCGTCACCAGCTCCAGGTCGCGCAGCGACTGAAGTTCCGTGGACGTGACGACGTGACTGCGGGACATGAACTACCGTGCCGGAACAGCGTCGAGCAGTTTCGAGACCACCTGCTCCGCGTCAACACCATCGGCTTCCGCCTGGAAGTTGATGAGGATGCGATGGCGAAGCACCGGCCGCGCGACCGCGCGAATATCTTCGAGCGAGACGGCCGGCCGGCCGTTGAGGACCGCCCTCGCCTTCGCCGCCAGCAGCAACGATTGCCCGGCGCGCGGGCCGGCGCCCCAGCGCACCCACTGCGTGATGAAATCGGGAACCGGCGCGCCGTCGTTGCCGCCAGGCCGTGTCATGCGAACCAGCCGCGCCGCGTAGTCGATCGCGTTGTCAGCGGCGACGACATCGCGAACGAGGCGGCGCGCGCGCTCGATCTGCTCGCCGGTGGCAACCGCATTCACCTTTGGCTCGTCACCGGTGGTGGTCTGCGCGAGGATGGTCCGCTCGTCGGCGGCGGATGGATAGCCGATCACGACGTTGAGCATGAACCGATCGAGCTGCGCTTCGGGCAGCGGATACGTGCCTTCCTGCTCGATGGGATTCTGCGTCGCCAGCACGAACAACGGACGCTCGAGCTGATGACGCACGCCGCCGACGGTGACTTGGTACTCCTGCATCGCCTCGAGCAGGGCGGCCTGCGTCTTCGGCGGCGTGCGGTTGATCTCGTCGGCGAGGATGATGTTCGCAAACAGCGGGCCCGGCAGGAAACGGATGCCGCGCGCGCCGGTGGCGCGATCCTCTTCGATCACTTCGGTGCCGATGATGTCCGACGGCATCAGGTCGGGCGTGAACTGAATGCGGCTGAACTTCAGGTGCACCGCATCGGCGAGCGTCTTGATCAGCAGCGTCTTGGCCAGCCCCGGCACGCCGCGCAACAGGCAATGGCCGCCGGCCAGGAAGGCCGTCAGGATTTCAGCGATTACCTCGTCCTGGCCAACGATGACGCGGCGCAGCTCTTTTTGCAGGGACGCAACCAGCGCCGCCGTCTCGGACAAACTCATCTCTGCAAATTCTAGCCTTTCGGCTGATCCACTGCTGATTCGCCGCGGCTACCGTGGAGGCATGAACACATGGACATCTCTCTCGAACGAGATTGAGGCCGCGGTCGAGAAGGCCGCCCCCTCGATCGTGCAGGTGCACGGCCGCAGGCGCATGACCGCCGGAGTGGTGATCGGCGACAACCTGATCGCGACACCAGCCGCCGCGGACGATGACAAGGTTGCGGTATTGACTGGAGAAAACCAGGCCGTCGAAGCCGCCGTGCTCGGACGGCTCGGCGGCATGGGGCTGACGATTGCGCGCGTCGATGGACTGAATCGCCCCGCGCTCGCGGTCGCGCCGGAGCCAAAGCCCGGCCACCTCGCGGTCGCCATCGGGCGCACGTGGAGCGGCGGCGTGATGGCCGCGCTGGCGCCGGTCGCCGTCGTTGGCGGCCCGCTGCGCACCGGACGCAGCGGCTCGATCGATCGCGTC
>DASUSZ010000103.1:0-10479 GCA_036374815.1 Vicinamibacterales bacterium
GAGCCCGGAGTGATGGTGATGCTGGTAATCGCCCGCTCGATCTCGCCCGGACCGCGGAACCCGACAAAGCTCGCATCCACCGGCAGCCACAGCGGCGTTTCCCAGCGCTGGTTGGGCTGCGGCTGCAGCGACCACGTCTGCATCGGCGGGCCGTTACGGCCGATCTGCAATGACAGCGGATACGGGCGATCGAACGCGCGCTCGTTGAAGTCGATCGCGATCGCATAGGTGCCGGCCGGGAGCGAGAAGCGGCCGTTGTGGATCACGCGCACCGGCTGCGGATCGGTTCGCTGCATCGGCTTGACGCCGAGCACGAGCTGCGGCAGCGCATCGGCCGCGGCCGCCTTGTGCAACGGGTCGTAGACGATCGACGCGGGCCTGGCGCGCGCATCGAAGCCATCGAGCGCCGCCAGCCGCGCTCGCGCGCTCAGATCGATCTTCTTCGCCTCGCTCCGTCCCGAGGGCAGCCAGGGCGCCGTGATCGCGATCGCCAACAGGCCGATCGCCAGGATGGCGAATGCGGCCAGGGCCGAGATGCCGGCACGCGTGGTGCGTGTGCGCCCGAGCAGCACGGCGCCGCCGAACGCGACCGCCAGCCACCAGAACGTGAACAGCCACGCGATCGTCCAGTGCTGTTGAATGAAGCTGGGTGCCAGCGACCACAGCTCCCAGCGCGGCGACCAGAACTCGAGCAGCGCCGACGATCCGTCGCGCGCGTTGTTGAGCAGCAATCCATCCTGCGCCACCGCCAGCGTGACGGCGATGCCGGCGCCAATCCACAGCAGCACGTGCTGCGCCGCCCGGCCCGGCGATCCCGGAGGCGCGGCACGGAACGCCGCCGCAATCGGCAGCATCAACAGCGGCAGTGCCGACGCGATCGGCCGCGACGGCGCCGACGACCCGCCCCACCAGATGTGGAACGCGCCCACCATCAGCAACAACGAGCTGAAGATAAACGTGATCTCGATGGCCTGGCGCCGCAAATCGCCGCCGGCACGCCACATCTGAACGAGGCCGGTCGCGGCCAGAATGTAGACGGGCGCGTACGCCAGCAGCCCGTACTCTTGATCGAACAGCAGGCCCGGCGCTCCGAATCGCAGGTAGAGCAGGTTCGTCTCCCGCTGCGATCCATACGGCGCCATCGGCAGCCACGAGTCCCAGATCACTTTGAAGAAAGTGAACCACCCGGACAGCGACAGCAGATAAATCGCGATCACGGCCCAGAGCCGCAAATCATTCCGGGCACGGAAGCGCAAGATCACGACGAGCAGCAGCGCGGCCGACATCGGCGCGTACTTCGTGCTCAGCCACGGCAGCGAGGCGATGCAGAGGCCGGCGAGAATCCACGGCAGCCACGAACGCTCGACGCCTCCCTTCACCGCCGTCGTGAAGGCGAGAACGACCGCAAGCCCGGCGGCGATCTCGGGATAGACCGTGAAGGTGTTGAACGTGAACGGCGCCGACAACGCGATCGCGGCCCACGCGAAGGTCGCGGCGCCCGGCGCGTTGAGCGTGCGCACCGTCCACCGCCATGCAATCGCGGCCGCGAGCGCGCCCAGCGCGATCAGGAACCATACCGATCCCGTGTAGCCGGCCAGCGCGTAAATCGGAGCGAGGATCACGGCGAGGCCGACGGGATGAATCGAATAGATCTCCTGGTCGGCGCCGCGCGTGATGTAGTGCGGCTCGAGGTCGGCGGCAAAGTACTCGCGATAGTCGCCGCGCTCGTGGTTGTTTTCGATCTTCAGATCGCCGTCGCGCCACAGGCTCTGCGCCATGACCAGGTAGTGCGGCTCATCGCCCGATGGAAACAGCGATGTCCCCGTCAATTTCGCCGCCGCCAGCCCGGCCGCCGCCATCGTCGCGATGAACAGCACGACGGCGAGCGTGTTCACGCTCCACCGCTCGATCGCGCGCGCCGTAATCAATCGTGATTGCCACAGGGTCCACACCTGCATGGCCGCAACCACCAGCCAGACGATCGCGCCGAGCGGACCCGCCAGCGCCTGCAGCGCCGGCCACTGATCGGGAACGATCGGCAGAAACGGTATCAGCAGGACGATCAACGAGAACGCGGGCAGCACCAGATCGCCGAGACGGGGGCGCCTGGCGGTGGTGGTGCCGCGAGGGCGATTGAGATGATCGATGCCGACGAGCAGCAGCCCGCCGAGACACATGAAGCCGGCCAGCGCCTGCCATGGCGGCAGCATCGCAAACCGGATCACGCCGCCGGCGGTCACCGTCTGATCGAGCACGCCGCGCGTGACGTAAAGGGCGAGGCCGGTGATCGCACACGCGGCCATCGGCCACAGAAAGGCCATTCCGTCAGTGATTCTACGTTAGGATTTTGTGCCATGCCCCGACGACTGATCGTTGCGCTTCTCGCGTCTGCCATCGCCGCGTGCACCAGCGCGCCGGGCGCGACGCCGCCCCCCAGTGTCCCGGTCGATGCAGGATTCGATGTCCTGATCACGAATGGCCGCGTCGTCGACGGCACCGGGGCCCCGTGGTTTCGCGCCGACGTTGGCATCAAGGGCGATCGGATTGTCGAGATCGGCCAGCTCGCCGGCCGGCAAGCCGCCCAGACGATCGACGCCTCGAATCTGGTGGTCGCGCCGGGCTTCATCGACATGCTCGGGCAGTCCGAGTTCAACGTCCTCGCCGACCCGCGCGCGGCCAGCAAGATCACGCAGGGCATCACCACGGAAATCACCGGCGAGGGCGGCTCGATTGCGCCGCTGAACGACGCGCTGGTCGAATCGGCGCGGCCGACCTACGAGCGCTTCAAGGTCGCGCTCGACTTCCGCACGCTCGACGAGTACTTCGCGCGCTTGGAGAAGAATCGTCCCGCGCTCAACGTCGGCACCTTTGTCGGCGCCGGCGGCGTGCGTGCATACGTGATGGGCTCCGCCCAGAAGGCGGCGTCGCCAGCCGACCTCGACGCGATGAAGAAGCTGGTCGAGCAGGCGATGCAGCATGGCGCGCTCGGCCTCAGCACGTCGCTGCAATACGTGCCTGGCCGCTTCGCCAGCACCGACGAGATCGTCGAGCTCGCAAAGGTGGCGAAGCAGTACGGCGGCATCTACATCACGCATCAGCGATCCGAGTCGGGTCAAATCATGTCGTCGCTCGACGAAGTGTTCGCCGTCGCCGAACGCGCCGGCATCGCCACGGAAGTGTGGCACCTCAAGACCGCCTACAAAGCCAACTGGGGACGGATGGGCGAGGTGTTGAAGCGATTCGACGACGCCCGCGCGCGCGGGCTCGACGTCACCGCCAACATGTATCCGTACGATCGTGCCTCGAACGGCCTCGATGCGTGTCTGCCGCTGTGGGTGCGCGAGGGCGGCCTCGACGAAATGATTCGCCGCCTGCAGGATCCCTCGCTGCGCGAGCGCATCAAGCGCGACATGGACGATCCCAACGCGAAGGACTGGGAAAACCAGTGGTACGGATCCGGCGGCGGCGCCGGCGTGATGATCTCGACCGTGCTCGATCCGTCGCTGCGCAAGTGGGAAGGCAAGAACCTCGTCGAAATCGGCAAGGCGATGGGGAAGGATCCGCGCGATGCCGCGATGGACCTCGTCATCGCGGATCGCGGCGAGACCAGCGTGATCATCTCGATCATGCGCGAAGACGATGTGCGGCTGGCGCTGTCGCATCCGATGATCTCGATCGGCACCGATTCCGGCGCGCGCGCGGAAGACGGCCCGTTTTCGGAATCGAAGTCGCATCCCCGCGCGTGGGGCTCGTTCCCGCGCATCCTCGGCAAATACGTGCGCGACGAAAAGCTGATCACGCTCGAGGACGCCATCCGCCGCTTCACGTCGCGGCCCGCCGCTCGCGTCGGGCTGGCCGACCGCGGCATCCTGCGCCCGGGCATGAAGGCCGACATCACCATCTTCAACCCCGCCACGGTGCGCGACGTCTCGACCTTCGTCGACCCGACGCACTACTCGCAGGGCATCGAGCATGTGCTCGTGAACGGCAAGGCGGTGGTGTCGGGCGGCAAGATTACCGCGGAGCGTCCTGGCGAGCCGATCCGCGGCCGCGGCTACAAGAAATAGGCAAGGACGCCTCTTGCGCCGGATTTGCACCGGGCTTAATCTCCGCGTCATGCGCACCTCAATCTGCCTGGCGGTCGTGTTCGTGATCTCCTCGGCGGCGATGCCGCACGCGCAAATGGCGCATCGATTGAAAGGCTGGATTCGCACGACCGGCGGCACGCCGATCGCGAATGCGAAGGTCCGCGCCGACAACTTGAGTGGATTCCGCGGCGAGCAATTCGCCGGTCAGAAGGAACACGAAGTCACGTCCAGCGACAAGGGCGAGTGGAACATCACCGGCATCGAGGCCGGCCTGTGGCTGTTTTCAACCTCCGCTCCCGACACCGTTCCCGCCGTGCTGGTCCTGCCGGTGAAGTTCTCGCAACGGCAGCAGGTCAGCGCCGTCGGCAACTCGCTGACGTGGCAGGCGCCGTTGTACGCGTATCCGGCAGCGGAGCATCCGATCCTGAAGACGGCGCTCGATCTCTTGAAGGAGGGAAAGAGGGACGACGCCACGCAGGCGTTGAGCATCGCGCTCGGTCCCGGCGTGCCGATTGAAACCCGCGTCGCTGCCGGCGAGCTGTCGCTGCTGGTGCAGCACGCCAGCATGGCCAGGACGATTTTCCACCTCGCGCTGCAGGAGCAGCCCAAGCATCCGCGCGCGATGCTCGGCGCCGCGATGGCGTCGCTGCTCGCCCGCGACTGGGAAACCGCCGGCAAGCAGATCTGGGACGCCCGCGACCTCGCGCCGCGCGATCAGCGCCAGGCGCTCGCCGCCGCCATCGACGATCTGCGCGGCATCGCCCGCATCCAGTAACGCATGGTTTGTCGCTTTCCCATGCGTGTTTAATCTGTGGCCGTGCGCATCGGCATCGACCTCGGCGGCACGAAGATCGAAGGTCTCGCGCTCGCCGACGACGGGCGCGAGATCGATCGCCGCCGCATCGCCGCGCCGCGCGGCAACTACGACGACACCATTCGCGCGGTCGTCGATCTCGTGTCGGCGATTGAAGCGGCTTGCCCCGCCGAAGCGGCTCAGGGGCCGGCCGCGAAGGTGGGCATCGGCATACCCGGCGCCGTTTCGCCTGCCACCGGTCTAATCAAGAACGCCAACTCCACGTGGCTGATCGGCAAGCCGCTCGGCGACGATCTGTCGCGCGCGCTGGGGCGGCCGGTCCGGCTTGCCAACGACGCCAATTGTTTTGCGCTCTCTGAAGCAACCGACGGCGCGGCCGCGGGCGCGGCGGTCGTGTTCGGCGTCATCATCGGCACGGGCACCGGCGGCGGTCTCGTCGTCAACGGCCGCCTGGTCGTTGGCGCCAACGCGATCGCCGGCGAGTGGGGCCACAATCCACTGCCTGCTCCCGAAGACGATGAGCGGCCGGGGCCGGCGTGTTATTGCGGCCGATTCGGCTGCATCGAGACGTTCCTCTCCGGACCGGGGCTGGCGCGTGATTACGCGGCGCGCGGCGGAGACGAGATCTCCGCGGCAGACATCGCGGCGCGCGCGATCGCTCCTGAAACGCGCGACCATCGTGCCGCCGCCGTCCTCGATCGCTACGAGCACCGCTTCGCGCGGGCGATCGCCTCGATCATCAACGTCGTCGATCCCGACGTGATCGTGCTCGGCGGCGGACTCTCGAACATCACGCGTCTCTACGATCGCGTGCCGATGCTGTGGGGACCGCACGTGTTCTCCGACCGCGTCGACACGCGGCTCGTGCGCGCGAGGCACGGTGACTCGAGCGGGGTGCGCGGCGCGGCGTGGCTGTGGGACCGCTCGCCATGAATCGCATCGCGCTGCTCTCCGCGGCGACGGCGATCAACCTTCTGCTGATCGCCGGCTTCGGCATGATCGCGCGCACGCCCGCCGGCGGGCCCGATGTCGTCGATCTGCAGCTGTCGATGTCGCCGGGCGTGTTCACGCAGATCGTCGAGCTGTGGGGACCGCAAACCATCGCGGACGTTCGGCGATCGATCTGGCTCCTCGATTTCCTGTTTCCCCTGGCCTACGCCTTCTTGATCAGCCGGTGGTATCGATCGCTGTGCGAGACCGGCGGCGTCAAGCCGTATCGCTTCGTCATCCTTGCGCCATGGGCGGCGGGCGCGGCCGACTATGTCGAGAACGCGTTGATGTTGATCCTGCTCGGCGGCAGCGAGCCGCCCGCAGAGGCGCTCGTCAAGGCGATGTCGACGGCGGCGATCGTCAAGTTCGTGCTGCTGACGATCGCGGCCGGCTTCACGATTTCGGCGCTCCTCAAATCCGATCGCGGCCGCGTGATTCGCAGCGCGCGCTACAGCGTGGTCTCGCTGCTGATCGGCACCATGCCGCTGCTGATGCTGGACCAGGGCCGCGACCTGCTCCTCGGCCTCGCCGATCCGAGCGGCGGCCGGCACCAGATCTGGTTCGTCGCGTGGGGCATCGTCTGGGCGTTCAGCGTGTGGTACTGGTCGCGCGTGATCCTCGACGCCGAGGCCGGCCCGCGGCCGTCGAAGCTGTATCGGGACTGGGCGACGTGGCTGCCGCGCGTGGCCGGATTCCTCACGCTGTTCCTGCCCGGCATCGCGTGCCTGCTCGCGGCGCTGACGGCGACGGCATCGCGCGGCCGGCTGGTGCTGCTGGCGATCTGGTGCGTGGTGTTCTCGATCGCGTTTGCCGCGTACGTGATGTTGCGGCGCCGCATTCCGGGCTTCGGCGGATCGACCGCGAGCGGCTATTCGATTCGCGCCGTGGAGAAGCGCAGCCGCATGGTGTTCGTGCTGTCGTCGCTCTCGAGCGCGGTGATGCTGGTGTGGCTGACGTTCTTCGCGCTCGACGCCGGCGATCGCTTCGGGGCGGTGGCGATCCTCGCGATGGTCGGCGCGAACACGGTGTTTCTCGGCTCGCTCGCGGTGTTCATCACGCGCGCCCGGCGCATCCCGGTCGAGATCGCCGCGTTTGCGTGCGCCGCCATCTTCAGCATCTGGAACGACAACCACGACGTGCGGCTCGTCGATCTGCCGGCCGCGGCGGCGCCGGATCTCAGCGCCGTGTTCTCGTCGTGGGTGTCGCGCGCGCCCGGTGAAGCGGGAGAGCCGATCCCCGTGATCGTCGCGGCTGCGGAAGGCGGCGGGATTCGCGCGGCGTACTGGACGTCGCTCGTGCTGCATCATCTCGCCGATGCACCCGAGCCCGATGTGATGTTCCCGCGCCGGCTGTTTGCGATCAGCAGCGTGTCGGGCGGCAGTTTCGGCGCCGCCGTGTATGCGGGCCTGCGGCGCGATCCGACCAGCGCGCCGCCGCGCGCGCAGATCGCATCCGAGATTTTGCAGGAGCGGTTTCTCGCGCCGATGGTCGCGAAGCTCGTGTCCGGGGATCTGCTGCAGTGGTTCCTGCCGATGCCGGTGCGCACCCTGGATCGGTCGAGCGCGATGGAGACGGCGTTTGCCGCCGCCTACCACGAGCACGTGCACCACGATTCGATGGTGGAGCCGTTCACCCGGTTCCGCCCGGTCAACAGCGAAGACGTGCCGGTGATGCTGCTCAACAACACGAGCGTGCAACTCGGACGCCGCGTGGTTGCCAGCCCGTATCGATGGCCGCTCTCGGACGTCAGCATCGAGGAGCAGGACCCGATCGATTTTCACGCGCTGACCGGCCGCGACGTCAGCGTCGCTACCGCGGTGCACAACACGGCGCGCTTCCCTTACATCAGCGCGGCCGGTCGGCTGCGCGCGAGAAACGGCGAGAACCTCGGCCACCTCGTCGACGGTGGCTACTTCGAGAACACCGGCGCCGAAACGCTGCTCGACGTGCTGCGCTACTTGAAACAGTCGGCCTCGCCGCTCAGCGTGCGATTCATCGTCGTCGTGATGCTCAACTCGCCGCCCGAGCTCCATCTCAACGATCCGGCGCGCATTCCGTGGCGGGAAACGGCGTCGCTCGGCGAAGTGTTATCGCCGCTGCGCGCGCTGCTGCAGACGCGGATTGCGCGCGGCGACCTGGCGCTGCGGCGGTTGCGCGAAGCGGTGGAACCTGGCGATGTGGTCGAGTTCCGCGTCTGCAGCGACTCCGGTCTTCGCGAAGCACCGCTCGGCTGGCAGCTGTCGCAGGAAATGGTCGACGTGCTCGACGCCAACGTCTCGCAGAAATGCTTCCTGGATCAGGTCAGCAAGCTGAAAGAGGCGATTCGCCGGTAGCTGCTACAATCGGGATATGAAGCTACGGTTTCTTTTCGGCACTCTGGCAGTTATCTGGCTCGCAGGCGTGACGCAGTTCAGCGCGGAACAGTCGAAGTCGGTATGGGACGGCGTGTTCACCAAGGAACAGGCCGATCGCGGCGCGGCGGCGTACAAGTCCGCGTGTTCCGAATGTCACGGCGGCGATTTGGCCGGTGACGGATTCGCGCCGGCGTTGAGCGGCCCGGACTTCATGGGCAACTGGAACGATCTGTCGGTCGGCGATCTGTTCGAGCGCGTCCGCATCTCGATGCCGCCGAGCGCGCCGAGCTCGGTGACGCCCGCTCAGAAGGCCGACATCCTCGCGCACCTGATGAACGCCAACAAGTTCCCGGTCGGCAAGGTGGAGCTCGAGCCCAAGACCGAAGCGCTCAAGGACATCAAGATCGAGCTGAAGAAGTAGCTACGGATTTTTTCTCCACCACGGCGTGCCGAGATTGGTGAACGGCCCGCCGTCGACAGAGATCGAGCTCGCCACTCGATAGTTGAGTGGCGAGAGCAAGTGCATCACGTGCTTCAGGCGCACGGTTTTCCCGTTGACGGTGAACGGCGCGCTCTCGAAGTGAATGTTGTAGATCCCGCCCAGGTCGCCGCCGATCGGTCCAAACTGCATGTAGGAATAGCCGCGCGAGTCGGTGACCTGCCGCGCCAGCACCTTGTTTTCCTTGTGATACGCGATCAGCTCGCGCACCTTGAAATTTCCCGCCGGCCCTTCGCCTTCGGTGACCGCTTCATAAAAACGCCCGTCGACCTTCGAGACCGTTGTCGTCCCGCTGTAAGGCCCCGCCGGCCCGAGCGGACTCTCCGGCATCGACCACTCGAAGTTCCACTTGCCGACGAAATAGGTGTCGAAGTCGAACAGCGGCACGACGTCGTTGCTGTCGGTCGGCCGGCCGAGCGACGGCATGGCGCCCTTCGGCACTTGCTGAGCGGCGACCGGCATCACGAAAATGAAACCCAAAACTGCCAACTGAACTGCCAACTGAACTGGCAACTGAACTGGCAACCGCCAACTGGTAACCGCCAACTTCATTGGTGCTATCCTCACGCGCGGAGAGTATATGCGACGACTGATTCTCTTTTCGACTGCGCTCGCGCTCGCGGCGATTGCCACGCTGTCCGCGCAGGCTCCCGCTCCGGCGTCGGCGCCGACCGACGGCGGCTACCGGCTCGTGCCGAACTGGCCGACGCTGCCGCCCGGAGATTTTTTCGGATTGAAGACGCCGCCGCCGCCGCCCGCCGAGCGTGAAGCGCAGGCCGCGGCGCGCCGCGCGACCGGCGGCAACATGCCGCGTCCCGCCGGGCAGGGCCCCACCAACCAGCCCGGCATCTCCGGCCTCGCGATCGATCAGCACGATCGCATCTACGTCTTCAACCGCGGCGCCAAGCCGGTGATGGTGTTCAACACCGACGGCAAGCTCGTGGCGTGGGGCGGCGATCAGGAATTGAACGGCAAGAAGCTCGATCCGAACTGGCAGCACTCGGGCGCCGTCGACTGGGACGGCAACATCTACATGATCGAGCGCGACGCACATCGCATCGTGAAGCTCAATCCGAAGATGGACAAGGTGCTGCTGCAGCTCGGCACGACGATGGAGAAGGGGAACGACGACAAGCACTTTGACCTGCCGTCCGGCATCGCAGTGCTGCGGAACGGCAACATTGTCGTGACCGATGGGTACGGCAACAACCGCGTCGTGATGTTCGACAAGAACGGAAAGTTCATCAAGCAGGTGGCGAAAGGCGCCGGCGGGCCGGCCGACAAGGGCACCGGTCCGGGCGAATGGGTGCTGCCGCACAAGCTTGCGCTCGATGCGCAGGACAACATGTACATCATCGATCGCGAAGGCCATCGCCTGCAGGTCTACGACAAGAACCTGAACTACCTGCGCGAGATCAAAGTCGATGGGTGGTATCCGTGGGACATCGGTATTTCACGGAAAGGCGATGACGGCTTTGCGTTCATCGCCGATCACGCGCTCGAGCGCGTGCACAAGCTGTCGTTGAAGGACGGCAAGCTGGTGGCGACCTGGGGCAAGCAGGGACTCGGCCCCGGCGAATTCGACTGGGTCCACGGCATCGTCGTCGATTCGAAGGGTGCCGTCTACGCGGCCGACACGTACGGCCAGCGCGTTCAGAAGTTCGTGAAGCAGTAGCCAGTAGCTAGTAGCCAGTAGCCAGAAGTTACGGTGTTTAGTTACTGGTTGCCGAAAAC
>DASUSZ010000104.1:0-2771 GCA_036374815.1 Vicinamibacterales bacterium
CTCCTCGTCGGATGTGTTGCAGGTCGAGCAGGGGTCGCTGTATCCGGCGCTGGATCGCCTGATCAAGCCCGGCTGGATCGTGGCGGAGGACGGCACCACCGAAAACAATCGCCGCGCACAGTTTTAACGGCTGACGCCGAAAGGCAAGAAGCAGCTCACCGTCGAGACGATCAAGGGGGATCGCCTCGCCGGCGCGATCGCTCGCATCCTGCGTTCACAAGCTGGGGGCACGTGATGATCCCTCGACGGCCCGACCTCGACGATCTGGATCGCGAGATTCGCGATCACATCGAAGCGGAAACGCACGACAACGTCGCTCGGGGGATGAGCGAAGAGGAGGCGCGCACGGCCGCGATCCGCAAGTTCGGCAACGTCGCGCGAGTGAAGGAGGACGTGCGCGCGGTGTGGATTCCGGGCTGGCTCGATCAGCTGCGGCAGGATGCGCGTGACGCAGTGCGATACGTGCGCCGCAATCCCGCCTTCTCGCTCGCCATTGTCGTGACGCTGGCGCTCGGCATCGGCCTCAGCACCGCCATCTACAGCGTCGTCAACGCTGTGTTGTTGCGGCCGCTTGCCTACGTGCACCCGGAGCGCATGGTGTGGCTCAGCACGCGCGCCAAGGATTCGTCGCGCGACATCATGAACTCAATCGACTTCGCTGTCTGGCAGTCGCAGGCCACGTCGCTCGAGCACACGATTGCGTACGACAACGTCGATGCGACGTTGGTGGTCGGGGGTGAAGCGTCGCGATTGCGCATCGTGTCGGCCTCGAAGGGATTCTGGGACGTGACCGGCGCGCAACCGGTGCTCGGCACGCTGCCCACCGATGCCGATCCACAGGCGCTCGCGATTACGCACCGCGCGTTCGTGGCGCTGTTTCAGAGCGATCCGAGCGTGATCGGTCGGACGGTCAGCGTTGATGGACGGCCTGCGTCGATTGCAGCGGTCCTCCCCGAAACCTTTCACCCACAGCTGCAGACGTTTGGCGTAATCGTGGATCTCGACACCGCCGAACCGGCCGCCTATCGAATGCTGCGAGTGGATCCGCCGCCGCAGGTCATCACGCCGACGACGGGCGTCCGCATTTACCAGGCGATCGGCGAATTGAAGGCGGGCGTGACGATCGAGCAGGCGCGCGCTGAGATCGACGCTATTCATGCCCGTGAACAACGCGACCAGCCAACGCCGTTCGGCACTACTTCGGTGGTCATTATGCCTTTGCAGGACAAGATTGTTGGTCCGTCGCGGCGCGCGCTCAGCATCCTGCTATCGGCATCGTTCGTCGTGCTGCTGATTACCTGCGCCAACGTCGCAAACCTGCTGCTGTCGCGCGCCGCCGAGCGACGCAAGGAGATTGCGTTGCGGATGTCCCTCGGCAGCGGACCGTTGCGCGTCGTCCGCCACTTGTTTGCCGAAAGCGTAGCTTACGCGGTGCTGGGCGGCATCGGCGGCGTATTGCTCTCGGTGTGGCTCGTCAGCGCGGTCATTGCGGTCATCGGCGCGGCCGTGCCACGTCTCACCGAAACGCAACTCGATTTTGGCGTGCTGGCAGTGGCGGTGGCCATCTCCATCGGCACAGCACTGCTGTTTGGGATCGGTCCCGCGCTCGCGCTCGTCGTGACGAATGCGCAGGAAGTGTTGAAGGAAGGGGGCCGCACCGTGTCAGCGTCACGTCGCGTGATGATCACCGGCCGTGCGATGGTCGTCGTGCAGGTGGCGCTCACGATCGTACTGCTGGCTGGGGCGGGCCTGATGTTCAAGAGCATGTGGCGGATGACCAGGTATCCGGCCGGCTTCGCGCCGGATCAGATCCTGACGATGCGCCTGGATATTCGCGGTCCGCAGTACCGCGACCAGAAGGTACGCCATGACTTCGCCGCGGCGCTCGTATCGAAAGCGAAGACGATGCCTGGCGTCCGCGACGCCGCGATTACAACGGGGCGCGGATCAATGATGCTTGTCGTCAAGGAGGGCGAAAGCGTCCCGCCGCCGGGCGAGCGCGAAAGGCGCGGCGCGCCGGTCAGCTCGATTTCCCCCGGCTTTGGACCGCTGCTCGGAATGTCGCTGGTGAGCGGCCGATGGTTCAACGATCTCGACTCGCCCGGGGTGGCGATCATCAATGAAAGTCTCGCCCGGCGCGATTTCAAGGACACCGATCCGATCGGCCGGCGCATTCGCATGCCGTGGCTCGGCCAGGATGGCCTGGCGACGATCGTGGGCGTCGCTCGCGATCTCAAGTACGCCGCGATCGATGCCGATGCTGCGCCCGAGTTGTTCTTTCACTACGCCGACACGCCGATTTCCTCCATCACTCTGGTGATGCGCGTAGACGGCGATCCGATCGCCGCCGCGCCCGCTATCAGGAATGCGCTCTCCGCGATCGATCCGACGCAGTCGTTCTACACCATCAAGACGCTGGAGGAAGTGCTGTCGGACTCAATCGCTCCGCGTCGATTCAACCTGCTGCTGCTCGGCACGTTCGCCATCGTCGCACTAGTGCTGGCGGCGCTCGGCGTATATGGCGTCGTCGCATATGCAGTCTCGGAACGGAGGCACGAAATAGGCATTCGCATGGCGCTCGGCGCGGAGCGTTCGAACGTCGTGCGCATGATGGTGGCGCAAGGCATGTGGAGTGTGGTGGCGGGGCTGGTTGTTGGCCTGTTTTGTGCGTGGGCCGCCACCCGATGGATTGCGGGCTTGCTCTACGGCGTCCAGCCGCATGATAGCGCGACGTTCGCGGTGACGGCGCTGGCGCTCGGTTCGATCGCGTG
>DASUSZ010000105.1:0-19718 GCA_036374815.1 Vicinamibacterales bacterium
GGCCAAAGCTTCGGAGCGTTCATTCCGCGCGGCATCACGCTGACGCTCGAGGGCGAAGCCAACGATTTCGTCGGCAAGGGTCTGTCCGGCGGACAGCTGATCGTGCGGCCGCCTGCCGACGCGGGATTCGCGGCGGAAGACAACGTCATCATCGGCAACGTCGCGCTCTACGGCGCGACCGGCGGCTGCGCGTTCGTCAGCGGCGTGGCCGGCGAGCGCTTCGCCGTCCGCAACAGCGGCGCCGACGCGGTTGTCGAAGGTGTCGGCGATCACGGCTGCGAATACATGACCGGCGGCCGCATCATCGTGCTCGGCCGCACGGGCCGCAACTTCGCCGCCGGCATGAGCGGCGGCGTTGCCTACGTGCTCGATGGCGACGGCTCGTTCGCGCTCAACTGCAACATCGGCATGGTCGATCTCGAGCGGCTCGACCCGGCGCGCGACGCCGGCGCCGTTCGCGAGCTGATCGAGCGGCACGTCGCGTTGACCGGCAGCGCCATCGGCGCGCGCGTCCTCGATGCCTGGCACGCCGCATCCGGCCGCTTCGTCGTGGTCATGCCGCGCGATTTCAAGAAGGCACAAGCATGGGCAGCCCCACTGGCTTCATCGATCACCGCCGCGTAAAGCCGCCGGCGCGGCCGATTGCCGAGCGGACCGGCGACTACCGTCACGTCTATTACGCGTATCCCGCGGACGAACTGACGCGGCAGGCCTCGCGCTGCATGGACTGCGGCATTCCGTTCTGCCATCAGGGCTGCCCGCTCGGCAACCTGATTCCCGACTGGAACGATCTGGTCTATCGCGGCAACTGGAAGGCGGCGATCGAGCGGCTGCACCAGACCAACAACTTTCCGGAGTTCACGGGCCTGCTCTGCCCCGCGCCCTGCGAAGGTTCGTGCGTGCTTGGCATCAACAAGGACCCGGTGACCATCAAATCGATCGAGCTCGCGATCATCGATCGCGCGTTCGATGAGGGCTGGATCGTGCCGCGGCCGCCGGCCCATCGAACGTGGCGGAGGGTCGCCGTGATCGGATCGGGACCGGCCGGCCTCGCTGCCGCCGATCAGCTCAATCGCGCGGGGCACAGCGTCACCGTCTTCGAGAAGTCGGATCGCATCGGCGGGTTGCTGCGCTACGGCATTCCGGAGTTCAAGCTCGAGAAGCGCGTCCTCGATCGCCGGCTCGATCTGCTCGCCGCGGAGGGCGTGGTGTTCCGCACGCGCTGCAACGTCGGCGAAGACTTCGCCGCCGCGGAGCTGATGCGCGACTTCGACGCGGTGCTGCTCGCCGGCGGCGCCGGACAGCCGCGCGATCTGGACGTTCCCGGCCGCGACCTCAAGGGCGTGCACTTCGCGATGGAGTACCTGTCGCAGCAGAACCGTCACTGCGAAGGCGATGAGCTGCCGTGGATCAACGCCACCGGCAAACACGTGGTGATCATCGGCGGCGGCGACACCGGCGCCGACTGTCTCGGCACCGCGCATCGACAGGGCGCCGCGAGCGTCACGCAACTCGAGCTGATGCCGATGCCGCCATGGCAGCGAGCCGATAGCAATCCGTGGCCGCAATGGCCGCATGTCTTCCGAACGTCTTCAGCGCACGAAGAAGGCGGCGAGCGGGTCTACGCGGTCGCGACCACCGAGCTGCGTGGTGAAGACGGCCGGGTCCGCTCATTACATGGCCGCAAGGTCGCGGACGACATGCCGTTCGAAATGAGGGCGGATCTGGTGCTGCTGGCGATGGGCTTTACGGGTCCGGTGAAAAGTCAGCTGCTGACCGCGCTGAATGTGCGCATGACCGAGCGGGGCACGGTGTGGCGTAACGACCTGTGGATGACGAGCGTGCCTGGTGTGTTCACGGCCGGCGACATGCAGCGCGGCCAGTCGCTGATCGTCTGGGCGATTGATGATGGCCGCCGCACCGCGGCGGCCATCGATGCCTGGCTCTCGAGGAACTAGCTGGCCGAGCCGGTCAGCTGCTTCTGCTCGTCGTACGACTGGATTTCGATCCGGCGCGGCTTGACGCTGTCCTTGATCGGCAGCGACAGCGAGAGCATGCCATGGCGATGCGTCGCGCTCAGCTTCTCGAGGTCGGCAAACTGCGGCACCGTGAGCGTCTGCTCCCACCGCGTCGCCGGCGCGTTCTTCTCGTCGCGCGGCTTCTCGACGCGGATCGTCAGGTTGTTGCCGGCCGCTTCGAGGCGCACGTCCTTCGGATCGATGCCGGCCATCGGCACGTCGATGCGCCAGCCCTCCTCCGTCGAGCGAACGGTGAACGGGATCGAAGGTGACGCGTTCACGGCAGAACGGAGCGGCATATCGCTCCACGCCTGATTGAACAGCCGATCAACTTCGCGGTGCAGGTTGAAGACGTCATCGAAAGAAGTCCAACGGGGCATACCGAACATCGCATTACCTCCTTCCCTGAAGTAAGGGACCTGATTTCTATATACAAATATGCCTTGCTAGATGTCAAGTATGTTGAGTGTAATAGACTCAACATTACCGCAGCGTGCGGAACGTGATCGAATATCGCAGCTCGGCAACTTCCGGGATGCTGTGTTCGTAGTCGGTGCGCGCGATCCCTGTGATCACGTACGCCGATCGCGGCAGCAACTCGATCTCGTGCGTGGTCTTCCGGCGGATGTTCTGCCTCGCGGCTTGCGACGGTGAGACGTAGGGCCGCAGGCGCATGACGCAACCGGACAGCAACGACACGCCCGCGGTGATGTCGTACTGCGGCGCGTCGCGGTGCCAGCCGATCGGCGCGCCCGCGCGGTACTCGTTGATTAGCGCCATCGCGAAATCCTGCGGCCGCACGCGGGCCCACTCCGCGAGACGTGCGCGCACCGGGTGCAGGAATTCGGGAATCGGCGGCGATGGCGAGTCCGCGAGGTTGTAGGAGGCGCCGAAAAACGCCACGCGGCGCCGCGCGACCACACCGCGCATTTCGAAGGTCGCAAACTCGACGCGCTCGATGTGCGCGGCGAGCTCCGCTTCCTCAGCCGTAGAGATGAACTCGTCGCGGTGGAAGAATCCGTCCGGCAAATCCGCGCCGAAAAGTGAACCCGCCCGCGCCATTCCCCACGGTAGCAGATCGCAAAAAGTGAGGCACAATGGAAGTGTCGTTTAGCGATGCCAACCTGACGACACGGGTAGTGCTGTGCGATACATCTGTTTGCTAGCAATCCTGCTCGCGCTCCCGGAAAGCGTTCCCGCGCAAGTAGCCATTCGCGCCGGCCGCAACAGCGGACCGCCGCCTGCCGCGCCATCCAGCCAGGAAGAGCGGACGGCCGTTCCGCGCACGCGCGAGGGTTCCAACGGAGGTTCCGTCAGAGGTTCCAACGGAGGTTCCAACGGAGGTTCCAACGGAGGTTCCAACAGGGGTTCCAACAGGGGTTCTAGCGAAGGTTCTAACGCCGACTCGAACCAACGTCAGAACGATCGTGAGAACGATCGTCGGAACGATCGTGAGAACGATCGTCGGAACGACCGCCGGAACGATCGTGCGAACGATCGTCAGACCGATCGCTTCAACGGCCTCGGACCACTCGGATTGCCGCGGGTGCAGCAGCAGCCGCTGCCGTGGTGGGAACAACAGCAGACTCCGTGGTGGGAGCAGCGGCAGGTGCCGGCGTGGGAGCGCCCCACGCAGCAGCAGTGGGAGCAGCAGCTGGTTAATCCGTCGCGCGCCGCGCAGGAGCTGAATCGCAAGGCTCGCGAAGCTGCGCGCGTGCAGCGGCGTCACGCGCAGCCAACGGTCGTCTACGCGCTGCCGCCCTACCGGTATTTCAACCCGTTCACCACCTATTCCTACGGCGTAGAGTCGACTACGTACATCACGCCGGCGCCGCCTAACGTCGTCGCATCGCCGCCGGTGCCTGACGTCGACACCGGGTTCCTGCGCCTCGAGGTCGAGCCGCGCCAGCTGCTGCAGGTTTTCGTCGACGGCTTGTATATCGGCACGCCGGCCGATTTGGGCGACGAGTTCGAACTGCGCCTCGGCGCACGCCGCATCGAGCTGCGCGCTCCCGGGTATCGCACGCTGGTCTTCGACACGCAGATCGTTCCCGATCGCACGATCGTGTATCGCGGTCAGCTCGAGCCGGTCGCGACCGCCGCTCCGTCAACGCCCGCACCCCAGGCACCTAAGGCACCTGAGGCACCGATGCCGGCGAGCGCCAGAACCATCTACCTGATCCCCGGTTGCTACATCGGCAACGTCGCGCCCACGACCGATATGGTGCGTCCGGGCTGCGACCTCTCGAAGGTCATCACGCGCGCGCCGCAATAGCGGCTTAACGAATGCGGCGTTTCAACTTTCGAAACGCCGCGAGCATTTCCGCGTAGCTGAAATTCGCGTTGCGCCCGCTGGGGTTCGGCAGCACGAATACTTCGGTGTCGCCAATTCGTTCTGTCTGCGGCCCGAGCTTCACCGGGCCCTTGCGTTCGGGATACATCGCGCGAAACACCGTCACGCCAACCATCGCGACGATCTGTGGACGGTAGCGGAGAATTTTCCGCCGCAGCCGCAGCCGGCCTGCGGGATACTCGTGCGGCTCGATGGTGTCGATGCCCGGCGTCGGCCGCGGGACGATGTTCGTGATGCCGTAGCCGAACTCGGGCAGCCGGTCGTCGTCTCGATACGTGACGGGCTCGGGAACGAGGCGCGATTCATAGAGCAGGTTCCAGAAGCGATTCGAGAAGCCCGCGAAATGGTGGCCCGTCAGGGAGGAGCGGATGCCGGGATTGATGCCGACAAACAGCACGCGGACTCCGGGCTTGATGCGATCACGAAGCGGCGGGAGCAACTCGGGCACGAACGACCTGTCGTCCAGTATGCGCTATGCTCCGCCGGTGCGCGCCATTGCGATCGCGACTGCCGTGCTTCTCGCGTCCCACCTCACCGCCGCGCAGGCGCCCGATGCGGAGCGCGATGCCGTGTTGAAGACCGTGCAGGCGTTCTTCGACACCATGACCGCGAAGGACGTCGAAGGCGCGCGCAAGGTGCTGCAGGAGCAGGGCCGTTTTCATGCGATGCGCATGCGCGACGGCAAGCCCGATGTGCGCGCGTTTTCGAACGAGGAGTATTTCGCCGACCTGCAGGCATCGACGCGAAAGATGCAGGAGCGAATCTGGAATCCCGACGTGAAGATCAGCGGCCTGATCGCCAGCGTCTGGGCGCCCTACGACTTCTGGATCGACGGCAAGTTCAGCCACTGCGGCATCGATCAGTTCGATTTGATCAAGACAGCGGACGGCTGGAAGATCGCCGGGGGCGTTTACACGCTCGAAAGCAAGTGCGCTCCGAGCCCGCTCGGGCCCTTGAAGCAGTGATGCGAGCAATCGCGATCGCGGCGATCGTCCTGTCGTCCGCCGCGCCCGCGGCGGCGCAGATCGCGGACATTCCGGCGTCGCGAATCACCACCCCGCCCAAGATCGACGGCATCCTGGATGACGAGGCGTGGCAGATCGCGCCGCTGCCGATGACGATCGAGCAGTGGAAGTCGTACAACCCGAATCGCGGCGATCAAATGCCGGAGGCGTTTCGGACCGAGGTGCGCGTCGCCTACGACGATCGCAACGTTTATTTCGCGTTCCACTGCTTCGACAACGAGCCCGACAAGATTCGCACGAACGTGAGCCGCCGCGACAGCGCGTTCAACGACGACTGGATCGCATTGAGCCTCGACTCGGCCGGCACCGGCCAGTCCGCCTATCACCTGTTCTCGAATCCAAGCGGCAGCCAGATGGACGCGATCAACACCTCGTCATCGGGCGAGCAATTCGACGCCGACGTTGTCTGGTACAGCGTGGCGAAGACGACGAGCGACGGCTACGTGGTCGAGCTCCAGGTGCCGCTGCAGACGCTCCGCTTCAAGGGCGCCGACCAAGTGCGGATGGGGCTGGTGTTCTTTCGAAAGGTCAGCCGCATCGGCGTCTCGTACGCGTGGCCGGAGATGCTGCCGGGCCAGTGGGTGTTCGACCGCCCCGCGCACATCACCTTCGCGAACCTGAAGCCGCGGCGTCTCGTTGAATTGCTGCCGAGCGTCACCTACGGCGTCCGGCAGGAGCGCGATGGATCGACCTCGTCGTGGAGCGCCGCCGACAGCGATGCGCACGTCGGCGCGAGCGGCAAGTTCGGCATCACCTCGGGCGTCACGCTCGACGCGACGATCAACCCTGATTTCAGCCAGGTCGAAAGCGACGCGTTTCAGATCGAAGTGAACCAGCGCTTCCCGATCTTCTTTTCCGAGAAGCGGCCGTTCTTCATGGAAGGCATGGGCCTGTTCAACATCGCGCGCGGCAACAACATGCGCACCGCGGTGCACACGCGCCGCATCGTCGATCCAATTTTCGGCGCGAAGCTCACCGGCACCCTCGGCAAAACCACTTTCGGCGTGCTGAATGCCGCCGACGATCACCCGGGCGACATCGGCGATCGCGGCGATGAGTTCGCCGATCTGAACAAGGTGTTCACCGTCGGCCGCGCGACGTATGCATTACGCCGCGCCGACTACATCGGCGCCATCGTCACGCAGACCACCCATCACGGCCGCAACAACCTGGCCGCCGGCGCCGACTTCGTCGTGAAGCCCTCCTCCGCGCAGTTGTTGTCCGGCATGTTCATGTCGACGCAAACCAGCGATGGTTCGGCGGACAGCGGCGGAAACGCGATGCAGGTCACCTATCAGTTCGAAACGCGCCGCCTGGAGAGCACTGCGCAAGTCGAGCATTACGAACGCGACTTCCAGATGGACACCGCGTTCTTCTTTCAGACCGGCTTCACCGCGGCGTGGACCTACCAGCAAGTCAACTTTTATCCGCGCAGCGGCAAGGATTTCTGGCTCCAGCGCGTCAGCCCGTTTGGGTTTGCGAAGGTCGGCCGCGATCGCATCCAGGGCGGCGACACCAGCTTCTTCAACGGCGGCATACGGTTCAACTTCACGCGCCAGGGCAACGTCAACTTCGAGGTGTCGCGCGGCAAGGAAGCGTGGCGCGGCCGGCAGTTCAACGTCGGTAACGACTTTTTTATGTTCGCGGGCATGCAGGCGGTGCGATGGCTGCACCTGTTCGGAGGCACCGGCATCGGCCCCGGCATCTATTACGACGATGTCGATCCGTTCCAGGGCCGGACGTTATTCAGTTTCTTCGGCTTCACGCTGCAGCCGAACCAGCACATCACGCAAAGTTTGGAAGGCAACGTGAGCCGGCTCGAACGCGCATCGAGTGGGGAGAAGATCTACGACGTCACGGTGCTGAACTCGAAGACGACGTATCAGTTCGACAAGCATTTCCTGGTGCGTTTCCTCGCGCAGTACGACAGCGATTCGCGACGGTTGTTGACGGATCTGCTGGCGTCGTACGAGCTGGTGCCCGGCACGGTGTTCCACGCCGGATACGGATCGCTCTACGAACGCAACCCGCGCGAGGTATTTCCCAACAACGCCAGCTCGCCGGTCCGCCTCGAAGAGAGATTTCGAGCGACCAATCGCGGCCTGTTCTTCAAGGCATCTTACTTACGGAGGTTCTAAACCGATGGCAACCGGCGGCAACGAGGACAACTTCGACTGGGTCACGGCGCAGGCCGGGTGCAGCAGCGAGTTGATGTTCAAATGCCGCTATTACATCGGCGAAGCGGAGTACCTCGGCTGGGAAGTGCGCAAGCAGGCGCTCGAAGCGGCGAGAGGGCCAGAACCAGCGCAGCACGTAGACTAGATCACTACATGGCGCTGACCGCAACAATCTACAACTTTGACATCGACTTGTCCGACAACGATCGCGGCGTGTACGAGACCGTCGCGATCAGGGCGGCGCAGCATCCGTCTGAATCACCTGAATACCTGGTCGCGCGCGTGCTGGCGTATTTGCTGGAGTTTCGCGAGGGCATCGAGTTCTCACGCGGGGTGTCGGAGCCGGAGGAGCCGATGATTTCGATCCGCGACCTGACCGGAAAGATCTCGACGTGGATCGACATCGGCACGCCTGATTCGACGCGGCTGCACAAGGCGTCGAAGTCCGCCGCACGCGTCGTCGTCTACTGCCACAAGGAGTATTCGCAGTGGCTAAAGGGACTGGCTGCCGCCAACATCCATCGCGCGGACGCACTCGAGCTGTATGCGATCGATCGCACGCTGATCGCCGAACTGGTGGCGCGCCTCGATCGGCGGATGGCCTTCGGCGTGTCGATTAGCGATCGCGAGCTCTACGTGTCGATCGGCGACGTCAACCTGACGGGACGCGTCGAGCGGCTGACGCCGTAGTCGCACCGCAGCAAAGACAACACGAAGATACGAAGGGACGAAGGTCACGAAGGCCGAGCGGTTGATTGGGGCGCTTCGCGCCCGAGGTTCGCGAATGATCGCGAGAAAATGAGCCGCAACGAGATTCAGGCGGCTCATTTTTTCGCGATCATTCGTGAACCGGCGGCCGGCCGAAGGCCGGCCTCAATCAACCGCTGCCGCTGCATCTCTTCGTGCGTCTTCGTACCTTCGTGCCTTCGTGTTGCATTTTGCGGCGCCGCCGCGCCAGACCAACGGCCGCCGTCCGGTGTCCAAAGACACATGACGGCCACCAGAAGCGTCAGCGCGACCATTTCTGCAGCGGTCCATGCAGCGGCAATTCTTACGCTGATCATCGTGATGAGGCTTTCGTCGGACGTTCAGCAAGATCCGTCAGTGACGGCATTTCTGCCGCGACAGCCGATCTGGTTTCCGCATGACGCTATCGGTGGAGGCCGAGACGGCGGCGGCGATCGATCGACTGCGCCGCCCCGGCAAATGCGGGCGCCGGGTCGCGATTCCAGCAGTGCGCTTGCGCAGTTGCAATCAGCGTCAATCGATTCACCGATCGAGCCGCCCGAAGAACTGACGGCTCTACCAGTGAAGCCAACCGGCGACGCGATGCAGATCGTGCCCGGCGCGATTGAGAGTGCGGGGATCTCGGCGGGGCCGGGAGAATCGCGCGTCGGCACGAGCCCAGACGCCGGTCAACGGCTCGGCAACAAACCGGGCAATGGCATTGGCGACGCGATCGGTGTCGGCGGTCCGGGCGTCACCGCGCCAACGCTGATCGAGCGAGTCGCGCCGAGGTACACCGTCGACGCGATGCAGGCGCGGATTCAGGGCGTCGCGCTCGTTGAGTGCGTCGTTCAAGTCGACGGCACGGTCAGCGATGCGCGCATCATCCGATCGCTCGATCGCCGTTTCGGCCTCGACGAAGAAGCGCTGAGGGCGGCGCGCCGCTGGCGGTTTCGCCCGGGCTTGCTGAACGGGAAGCCTGTGCCCGTCGTGGTCACGATCGAGTTGATGTTTACAATCCGCTGAATTGCGACGGCCGCGCGCAGGCCCCGACCGGCCGCGTCGAGCGGCTCACGCTGTAACGGCGCCGCGAAAGACAACACGAAGATACGAAGGTACGAAGGTCACGAAGGCCGACGGTTGGTTGAGGCCGGCCTTTGGCCGGCCGCCGGTGCGTGAGCGGCCGCGAAAAATGAGTCGACAGGGGATATCGCACGACTCATTTTCTCGCGGCCGCTCGCGCACCTCGGGCGCGAAGCGCCCACAACCAACCGCTGCCGCTGCATTTCTTCGTGCGTCTTCGTACCTTCGTGCCTTCGTGTTGTATTCCCTCGCTCGCTGCCACGCGGCCGGCTTTCGTGTAATATCTCGTGCGGCGCTGGCCTGGCGCCTCACCTCGACCTGGCCCTCCTCCGCGGGGCTCGTCATCGGGGCAAAGGGGTTCACATCCCCGGGCTGCCTTTAACGTGGGTTCTTCCGGTCGCGCGACCAGCAGGCGGGGGCTGGGGGTCGTGTGGCCAGAGAAGGATCCGTCATGACTCGTGAACGCGCCCTCAAGCAAACCATCCGCGCCCGCGCCGCGAAGACCGGCGAACGCTATACGACCGCGCGGAGGCACATCCTCCGGGAGTTGAATCAACCACCCGCAGGCGGGTCTGAAGACCCGCCTCTACGGACGAACATCCCGCCCGTCGCGCAAAAAAAGGGCGGGCTCACCGACGCGAAGACGATCGAGAAGACCGGTCACAATCTCGCGCACTGGTTCGAAGTGATGGACCGGTTCGGCGGCGCCAACAAGAGCCACACCGATCTCACCAGGCACCTCTACGAGAAATATCAACTGTCAGGCTGGTACTGCCAGGGCATCGTCGTCGCCTACGAGCGCGCGCGCGGCAAGCGCGTGATGAACCAGAAGTGCGACGGCTCGTTCGAAGTGTCGGTGTCGAAGGTGGTCGCCGCGACGGTGCCGGCGCTGGTAAAGACGCTGAGCGATGCTAAGCGGCGCAAGCGCTGGACCGCTAAGGCGGATGGGGCGCTGGCCGGCGCGTTTGCGTCGGCACTCAAGGATCCGAAGTCGAAGGGGTTCGTGATGAAGCCGAACGGCGAGGCGCGCTATCGATACAAGTGGGACGGGATGACGGTGCAGTTCAATCTGTATCCGAAGAGCCCCGGCAAGACGTCCATCGTCGCGCAGCAGGTGCTGCCGGGCCCCGAAGCCGTGGAGCCTTCACGCGCGCGATGGAAAGCGGCGCTCGCCGCAATCGCGGACGCAGTCGCCGTCAAAAAATAATTGCCTCGGTGGGCGCGCTTATCCGCGCGTCCACCGAAGCTCGAATCCGGCATCACTACCAGGGCAAACGAACGCCGCGGTTGGTGCTGGTCCCGTAGCCTCGCAGCGCCCGGTAGCCTTCTTCGTATCCGGCTTCGAAACCGTCACGATAGGTCAGCTTGTAGGTCTCGCGCGTGCCATAGCGGCTGTTGTAGCCGCGGTCGCCGCTGCGATACCAGCCGTGGCGCACCGGATCGTACGAGTCGCGATCGCCGGCGTCCTCGCGGCCCTTCTCGAGGCCGTCGCGATAGCCGTTGTCGAACGGCACGCTGTTGTTGCCGTAGCGGCCGGTCGAGGGATACGTGTTGCCGTAACGGTCATCGCGGTAGATGCCGCCGTTGTTCCGATTGTTCCGGTCCCGATCGCGATAGCGCTGATCATTGTTCCGCCCGCCGCGATCATCGCCGTAGATCACGCGCGCATTCCGATCGCGTGATGCAAGCCGCTCGGCCTGATCGCAATCAGTCGGTCGCGGCTGGCGTCCGGGAGGTAGGTTGTCGTACCACACGCGGCACTCACCGGCGCGCGGCATCTGTCCCGGCGGAATGCCCTGGTTGCGGCGGTTGCGCCCGTTGCCCTGCGCCTCCGACGTCGCCGCCATCGCCGCGAGCAGAATCAAACTCATTGCTGCCGTACGCATTGTCTTGTTGCCTCCGCTCCTGACTGAGGCAAGAAGCACACCAGCCTTTTGTGGCTGATTTTGCAGCCTGCAGGAGACAGATCCGCGCGATCAGGCAGGCTGGATGCTACAAACTCTGCCGTGGGTATCACATAGAATCAGCCGCGAAATGAAGGCACACGAGTGCTATCACTGCAAGCAGTGGGTTGAAGCCGGCGAACATCACGACTGCTGGACGACGACGGAAGCGGCGCTGACCGGAGACCTTTCAGAAGACCTGCAGGACGCTTACGCCCGACTGCGCGAAGCGGCGTCGGAGTTCGGCGAGCAGCGCATCTACGCGTCGGGCAGTTGCATCATGTTCTCCCGGACGTCGTGCTACTTCTTCGTGCGGCCGAAGCGCAACTGGCTCGAGCTTGCCGTATTCCTGCCGCGCGCCGTCAAGTCGCCGCTCGTGAAGCGGGCGGAACCAAAATCAAAGGTCAAGACCGCGAACATCGTCCGCATTACGCATCGCGACGAGGTTGAAGCGCCGTTGACCGATTGGCTGCGCGAAGCCTATGACTTTGAGCCCGTTGCCAAGGAAAAGGCAAAAGGCACCAGGCAGAAGGCAAAACCTACTAGGAAGACGGCGAAATCCACGAGGCTGAAGGCAAAAAAGAAAGCGCGCAAACGCTGAGAAATCGGAGGGCGGTGGCCGTCTATAACGTCACCATGAAACCTCCGAAAGCAGCTGGATTCCTCGTGCGCCTGCCGGCGGGCGGCGGCGTGGGTGTGCGCGCGGGTAAGGCCGGGGTTAAGGCGCTTGGCGCGCGGTTCGAGCTCGAACCGTTGTTCGAAGTGCGCACCGGTTCGGTCACCGCGAAGGGCGCGGGTCTCAAGAAGTCCGATCCGGCCGCCTTTGAATGGCACCTGGCGCGGCCGGTGTCGAAGGCCGACGCGGCCAACGCGTGGGATGTCGCGCACGCGCTCAACGCGCGCGCCGGGGTTGGCATCACCGGCACGCCGGTGCTGATCGAGCCCGACTTCGAGCAGTCGTGGCTCGACGATCGCGACGAAACCGGGTTGGCGGCGGGCGGCGCCTGCACCTTCGACGATCAACGCTCGTCGCTGCCGCGCGCGGACAAGTTCGCGTGGCATCTCGATGACGACCGATCGCAGCTGCGGAGGGCCCGCGGCGAAGCGGGCGCGGCGTCGGCGATTCGCATCGCGCACCTCGACACCGGCTACGACGAGAATCACTCCACGCTGCCGCGCCTCCTGCGCCGCAACCTCCAGAAGAATTTTGTCGACGATCAACCTGAGAACGACGCCCGCGATCCGAACGTGCCCGGCGGCAATCCCGGCCACGGCGCCAGCACGTTGAGCATCCTCGCCGGCAACACGTTCGCCTTTTCCAACGGCGAGTACCAGTTCAACGAGCCGGTTGGCGGCGCGCCGAATGCCGAAGTGGTGCCGGTGCGCGTCGGCAAGTCGGTGATCCAGCTGCTGACCAGCAATATCGCGAAGGGTATCAACTACGCCGTCGAGCTGGGCCGCAGCGAACAGACGCGCGTCCACGTGATCTCGATGAGCATGGGGGGCATCGCCTCCGCGGCGTGGGCCGACGCCGTCAACATGGCATACGAAGCCGGCATCGTGTTCGTCGCGGCGGCCGGCAACAATTTCTCGGCGGGACCATTCGCGTTTCCAGCGCGATCGATTGTCTATCCCGCCCGCTTCAAGCGCGTGATTGCCGCATGCGGCGTGATGGCGGATCGGCGGCCGTACTACGGGTTGCCGTTCAAGACGATGCAGGGCAACTGGGGACCGGCAAGCAAGATGGCGACAGCCCTCTCCGCTTTCACGCCCAATATCAGCTGGGCCCAGATCGGCTGCCAGAACATCGTTGACATGGACGGCCAGGGCACTTCATCCGCGACGCCGCAAGTCGCCGCGGCCGCCGCGCTTTATCTGCAGAAGCACGGCCACCTGTTGTTCGATCCCTCGAAGTATCGCGAGCGTTGGATGACCGTCGAAGCGGTCCGTCACGCGCTGTTCACGAGGGCGGACAAGAACGCTGATGGCGGCAGCATCGAAAAACTCGGCAACGGGATTCTGCAGGCGTCGGCCGCGCTCGCGCTGAACCCACCCGCGGAAGCGACGCTGCGAAAGACCGCCGCCGACAGCGCCTGGTTCCCGCTGCTGCGCGTCTTGACGGGACTGGGCGTCGCGCGATCGCAGGATGAGATGCTGCTGCTCGAAGGGACGCAGCTGCTGCATCGATGGGCCGACGACGACTCGCCGAACCCGCTCGAGAATGCGGTCATCGATCCCGACCTGCCCGCCGAGGCGGTTCCGGGCGAGCAGGTGCGGAAATTCCTCGAGGCGCTCATCGAGCATCCGCAGGCGTCGAAAGCGCTGAAGGCTCGGGCCACGCAAGCGAGAGGCGCGTTCGCGCCGTCATCACCGCGGCAGCGCCGCGAGACGCCCCCGGCCAGGCGCGGCAAGGCGCGCGACATGTCCGCCGCCGAGATCGCGAAGGTGCTACCGGCCGCGGTGCCGAATCCGCAGCCATTCGTTCCGGCGCGGCCGGCGTTCAGGACGCTGCGCGGCTACAGCATCGACCCAAGCCTGACGACGAAGCTCGAGACCGCGCCGATCAGCCAGGTGCTCTTCAAGCTGCCGTGGGAGCCGTTGAAGCCCGGTCCGGTCGGCGAATACCTCGAGGTGATCGACGTCGATCCGGCGAGCGGCTGCTTCTACGAGCCAGTCGATCTCGATCACCCGTCGATCCTCGCCCAGGACGGGCTGCCGCCGAGCGAAGGCACGCCGCAGTTCCATCAGCAGATGGTCTACGCGGTGGCGAGCCTGACGATCAAGAACTTCGAGCGCGCGCTCGGGCGGCGCAGCCTGTGGAGCCCGCGGCGCAACGTCCCCGGTCTTCATCCGAAGAACGATTCGGTGTTCGTGCAGCGGCTGCGCGTCTATCCGCACGCGCTGCGCGAGCAGAACGCCTATTACTCGCCGCTCAAGGTCGGACTGTTGTTCGGCTACTTCCGGGCATCGGACGACGCGCCGGAAGAACACGTGCCGGGCGGCATGGTGTTCAGCTGCCTGTCGCACGACATCATCGCGCACGAAACCACGCACGCGCTGCTCGACGGCATGCATCGCAACTTCCTGAAGGCGACCAATCCCGACGTTCGCGCCTTCCACGAAGCCTTCGCCGACATCGTCGCGATGATGCAGCACTTCACGTTCCCGGAGATCCTCCGGCACCAGATCGCCCTGACGCGCGGCGATCTGCGCAATCACGAAAGCCTGTTGAGCGAGCTGGCCGGGGAGTTCGGCCGCGCCAGCGGCATGCGCGGCGCGCTGCGCTACGGCATCGGCCAGATCGGCGAAGACGGCAAGTGGAAGAAGAAGGAGCCCGATCCCACCGAATACGACACGACGTTCGAAGCGCACGATCGCGGCGCGATTCTCGTCGCCGCCGTCTTCGAAGCGTTCCTCAATATTTACGGCAACCGGACCGCCGATCTGCTTCGACTGGCGAGCGGCGGCTCCGGGGTGCTGCAGCCGGGCGCAATACATCCCGATCTGGTCGGCCGGCTCGCGGCCGAAGCAGCGAAGGCCGCGCAGCACGTGTTGACGATGTGCATCCGCGCGCTCGATTACTGTCCGCCGGTCGACATCACCTTCGGTGAGTTCCTGCGCGCGGTGATCACCGCGGACACCGACTGCGTGCCGGATGACGATCTGCACTACCGCATCGCGTTCGTCGAGGCGTTCCGCCGCCGGGGCATCTATCCGCGCGATCTGCGCACGCTCAGTCCCGACAGCCTGCTATGGCGCACGCCGGAGAGCGACGAGGTGCGGCCGTCACAAACGCTGCAGGATGCGCTGCAACGGTTGCAGTCCTATGCGAGCGCGTTCCTGTTCTCTCAGAGCAACGGCATGGTTGAGCCGCGCGAGCGCGTGTTTCACCTGCAGCGGGAGATGCGCCGCGATCTGCACGAGTGGCTCGGGGAACATTTTGATTCGCACCCCGATGGTTTGAAGGACGCGACGTTCCTCGGTCTGGATGCGAACCGCGGCTTCGAGGTTCACACCGCGCGCTTCGCGCTGCGGCCCACGCCTGATGGCGACATCGATACGCAGGTCCTGATCGGCATCACGCAGGAAATGTCGATTCCATCCGATCCCGAGGTGCCTGGCAGCGCGAAGATGCCGTTCGAAGGCGGCTGCACGCTGGTTGGCGATCTCCGCAAGCTGAAGATCCGCTACTGCATTCGCAAGAACGTCAGAAGCACGACCAGGCAGGCGCGGCAGCAGGAGTTCGTCGGCCTGACCACGAACACGCTGCGATCCACCTACTTCGACGAGGAGCCGGCCGAAACGTTTGCCGCGCTGCATCGCGGAATGGAGCACTGAAATGGCGAAGAAAAAGGCGCCCGCCAAGAAACCGAAGAAGCCTGCTGCCGGAACGCTGCCGAGCGTGCGGGTGCGGATGTATCGCCAGGGCCTTGGCGATTGCTTCCTGATCACTTTCGACGCCGGCGGCAGCGAGAAGCACATGCTGATCGATTGCGGCACGCTCGGCGCGACCACGACGGGCGTCAAGCTCGACAAGGTAGCGGCCCATATCAAGGCCACCACCAACAACCACCTCGATCTGCTGGTTGCCACGCACGAGCATCTCGATCACGTCTCAGGCTTTCGAAGCCAGGATGAGATCTTCCAGAAGATGAAGATCGATCGAGTGTGGCTGGCGTGGACGGAGGACCCGATCGATCCGCTGGCGAAGAAGATCGTGAAGTACAAGAACGATCTCGGCGCGGCACTCAAACAGGCGGCCACGGCGCTGCAATCACCCTCGGCGTCGAAGAAGGCGAAGGAAACCGGCGCCGCCATCGACAGCATCCTCGGTTTCTTTGACGACGACGGCGCGCCGCTGGGAGCGTCGAAGTTCAGCCCCACTGTCGATCAGGCGATGGACTGGATTCGCAAAGGCACGGGCGCGAAAACCACGCACAAGAATCCCGGCGATGGGCCGATCGAGGAATCATGGCTGCCCGGCTTCCGCTTCTTCGTGCTTGGGCCGCCGAAGGACGAAACGGCGCTGAACGCGCTCGGCGAGCACGGCAGCTCGCAGCTGTATTCGCTGGCGAATGGGTTGAAGAGCGCGGCGATGCTGTTCGCGTCCGGCAAGCCGCCGGCCGAATGCTTTGCCGCCGACGGCGAAGAGAAGAATGCGTTTGCCGCAAGCGTGCCGTTCGACGTGCGATTCCGCCGCGAAGCGAGCTCGCCGGAAACGAAGAAGATGTTTGCGGATTACCTGCAACAGGACGAGTGGCGGCAGATCAACGAAGACTGGCTGAACGTGGCCACCGATCTGGCGCTGCAGCTCGATAGCGCCACGAACAACACCAGCCTCGCGCTCGCGATCGAGCGCATCGCCGACGGCAAGGTGCTGCTCTTCCCTGCCGATGCGCAGGAAGGCAGCTGGCTCTCGTGGCACGGCGACAAGATGAAGTGGAACGTGACGAGCGGCGCCGAGCAAGGCACGATCAAGACATCGGACCTGCTGGCGCGAACCGTGTTCTACAAGGTCGGCCACCACTCGAGCCACAACGCCACGGCCAAGGGCAAAGGGCTGGAGATGATGCAGATGCCGAAGGAGCTGACCGCGTTCATCCCCGTCGATCGCGCCGTGGCGTTGAAACGCAATCCAAAGAATTCATGGAAGATGCCGGCGCGCCCGCTGTATCGACGCTTGCTGGAGAAGTGCAGCGGCCGCGTCGTGCGATCGGACATCGGCTGGGCGCGCGATCCGGCGGAGGCGGCAAACAAGACGGTCGAGAAAGAGTTCGTCGGCATGGCGACGAAAAAGGAATGGAGCGACTGGAAGAAGGCACAGGAGGCCGCGGCGCACGTCACCATCGATCCGTTGTTCGTCGACTACGTGCTCGAGTAGGCGCGACGCCGATATAAGCTGGAGCGATGAAGTATCTGTGCCTGGTCTATCTCGAGCCGGACAAGTTCAACGCCGTTCCGGATCGCGAATGCTTCGACTGCGGCGATGATTTGCGGAAACGCGGATTGCTGCTGTCGGCCGAGCCGTTGTTCAAGGGCGATACGGCGAAGACGGTCCGCGTTCGCAACGGCCGCGCCGCGATCACCGACGGGCCGTTCGCGGAAACGAAGGAGCAGCTGGCAGGTTTCTATCTCATCGACGCCGCCAGCCAGGATGAAGCGTTGAAGATCGCCGCGCAGATACCGCCGGCTCGCGAGGGCAGCATCGAGGTAAGACCGGTGCGCGAGCTGCAGCCGTGAGGTCCGCCTAAAGGCGGACCCTCACAGGGGCTCGGACATTTAGCGCTCGCTCGTGCGCGCCGCTTCCGCGTTGAGACGAAACGCCGCCATCTCTTCGCCGTTCCGCACCAGCAGCACGTTGCCGACGATCACCGGGTGGTTCCACGTCTTCGCGTCGAACAGCGGCATCTTCGCGATCTCTTTATAGCCATCCGTCGTCGCGCTGACGAGCGCCAGCTCGCCTTCTTCCGACGTGATTAGCAGCAGATCCTGATCGGCAATCAACAGCATCTGGCCGTTGCCGTAACGTCCACCCTTCCACTTGCGCTTGCCGTCGGCGAGGTCGATGCAGGCAAGAATGTTGTTGTCGAAACCGTAGACGTGTCCTTTGTGGACGACGTAGTCGTTGAAGTACGGCTTCATGCCGTTGGTGGCCCAGCGTTCTTCCGGCGTCCAGTTGTCGCCCTCGTGCTTGATGGTCAAGCGCTTGGTGCCGACGCCGCCCATTGCCGACATCGCGTTGATCAGGATGTCGCCGTCTTCCGTAACGGCCGGTTGAATGATCGCGCCGCCTTCCCACTTGTAGTCCCAGAGCAGTTTCCCGTCGGCGGGGTTGACGCTCACCGCACCGGGCGAGCTGAGGATCACGACCTGCGTGACGCCGTCGATGGTGACGAGATGCGGCGAGCTGTAGCTGCCGCCATGAATCGGCCCGGTCCAGCGGCGCCCGCCGGTGGCGGCGTCGTAACCGGCGAGCGTGCCGCCGACACTGACGATGACGATGTCGTTGACCACGAGCGGCGAGCTCGAGATGCCCCAGAACGGCACTTCGCGCGACGTGTCCGTCGATGTGTCCTGCGACCAGTAGCGTTTGCCGGTGCGCGCGTCGAGCGCGTTCAGGATGCCGGTTGCGCCCATCGAGTAGACGCGATCCTTGTCGATGGTCGGCGTGCTGCGCGGGCCCGCGCCGCCGTTCGATTCGTAGAAGCGCACCGGATCGGCATGGCGCCACACCGGCTCGCCGGTGGAAACGCGATAACACGCGACGATCTCTTCGTTGCCGCGCTGCTCCTGCGTGTACAGCAAATCGCCGCGCACCGAGAACGAGGACCAGCCAGGACCGACGGGACGCCGCCACATCTGCACCGGCGGCGAGCTGGCCCAGTCAGTGTTGATGCGAACGTTCCTCACCACGCTATCGCGGTGGCGGCCGCGGAAGCCGGGCCACTCGGCGACGGGTGCGTCAGGTGCATCAGGTGCGGCGGATGCATCAGGAGCGACGGGGGGAGCGGCGGCAGGTGCGGGTCTCTCGGTAGCCGGCACCGCTTCTTTCACCGGCTCCGCAATCGGCGCCGCTGTTGAAGCAAGCGGCTTGAGCGGCTCCGGTCCTCGAGCGAGCAGCAATTCCTCCGGCGTCGGCGTCCATCGCGGATGCATTACGAAACCGCCCGCGCCTTGCACGCCCTCGAAGCGCATCAACGTGACGGGTAGCCAGCCAATCAACAGCAGTGCCGCGACAAGCGACAACCACCGATTGGTGCCAATGAAGCGATCGGCAATCAACGCCCATGCGGCGAGCGCGAAGCTCGAGAAGAACACGCCGAGAATGAAGCTCAACATGAACTGCGCGCCGCCGACGACGGACGGATGCGCGGTGGCACGGACCAGGGCCACGGTTGCGGCGATCAACACGACCGCGCCGATTCGCTCCTGCCATCGAGAGCGGCTCAGTGCCAACCACCAGACCAGGATCAGCAGCGAACCGATCGCCCCCGCCAGCAGCAGGACGGGTTCGTCTTCGATGAACCGCGACGCGATCGCGGCGACGGCAAACGCGACCCAGATCGCGATTACCGGCCAGAGCCGCAGCGGTTTGCGCGCCGGCGAAACGGTTTCGTGAATCGTCATGACATCACCTCTGCGGTTCGATCCGTGGACACGATCGCGGACGACGTGACAACGCCCTGGACTGCCTTGCGGCCGCGCATGCGCCACATCCAATAGAGCATCACGGCAATCGGCGTGAGCACCGGGATCGGCAGCAGCGCGGGAATGCGGATTATCTCAGGAACGCGGTTTGGCGGGCCCCAGAAGAACGATGCGGCCGCGACCCACATGGCGAAGCACAACCGCCACAAATGCCGCTTGATGCGGGCGCGGCCCTCGATGCCCCC
>DASUSZ010000106.1:0-12508 GCA_036374815.1 Vicinamibacterales bacterium
TTGCAGCCGGTGACGATCTCGCCGGTATCGGTCTCGACCGCGGCGCCGACTTTGAAACCCGAAAAGTCCGACACGGCATTGGCGCGTGCTCGGCGGGCGGCGTCGACGAGCGCGTCAGAGCCGGCCAATGATGCCCTCGAGCAGCGCGATGAACTGTCCCTTGACCTGTTGCGCGGTCTCCATCACTTCCGAATGATGCAGCGGCTCCGGAAATACGCCGGCCGCGGCGTTGGTGATGCACGAGATCCCGAGCACTTCCATGCCCATGTGACGCGCGACGATCGCTTCCGGCGCGGTCGACATGCCGACCGCGTCGGCACCGAGCGTCCTGAAGGCGCGAATCTCCGCCGGCGTTTCGTAACTCGGGCCGAGGACCGCAACATAGACGCCGTGCTGAATCGTCAACTGCAACGCCGCGGCGGCACCGTCTGCGATCTTTCTGAGACGCTGTGAATAGACGTAGGTCATGTCGGGGAAACGAAGCCCGAAGCGATCGTCGTTCGGCCCGACGAGCGGGTTATTGCCCATCAGGTTGATGTGATCGTCGATCACCATCAGCGCCCCGCGCGCGCAGTTGGGCGAAATTCCGCCGGCGGCGTTGGTCAGGATCACCCGCGGCACGCCGAGGCGGCCGAGCGCGCGCATCGCGAAGGTGACCGTCTGCATGTTGTGACCTTCGTAATGGTGAACGCGGCCCGAGAGCGCCAGCACGCGCTTGCCGGCGATCGTGCCGCACACCAGTTTGCCGGCGTGCCCGATGACGCGCGATGCCGGCCAGTGCGGGATGTCGCCGTACGGAATGCTGCGGGCGCCGCCGAGGTGATCCGCGAAGTCGCCGAGTCCCGAACCGAGCACGACGGCGACCTCCGCGTCGCCACACTGCTGTTGCCGCAGCCACTCGGCTGCTTCAGAAGCCTGTTCGAATGCGCTCACAATAAGAAGCCCACGATGATCGCCGTCACGAAATTGGCCAGCGTGCCGGCCAGCATCGCCCGCAGTCCCAGCCGGGCCAGGTCGCCGCGCCGGGTCGGCGCCAGCGCGCCGATGCCGCCGATCTGCATGCCGATCGACGCGAAGTTGGCAAAGCCGCACAGCGCGAACGTCGCGATCGTGAACGACCGCGGATCGAGGGTCTCCTTGAGCCCGCCGAGCTGCGCGAACGCGATGAACTCGTTGAGCACCATGCGCGTGCCCAGCAGGTTGCCGACCACGGCGGCATCCTTCCAGGGCACGCCCAGGCTCCAGGCCACCGGCGCGAACACCCAGCCGAAAATCATCTGCAGCGACAGGCCGACGGTGCCGAGGATGCCGTTGATGAGAAAGATGATCGAGACAAACGAGATCAGCATCGCGCCGACGTTCATCGCGAGGTGCAGGCCTTCGGCGGTGCCGCGGCCGGCCGCGTCGATGACGTTGACGTCCGTCTTCTCGACTTCCAGCTTCACCGAGCCGCGCGTTTCCGGGGTCTCCGTTTCGGGGACGAACATCTTCGCCATCATCAGCGTGCCGGGCGCCGTCATGATCACCGCCGTCAGCAGGTGCCGCGCCTCGATGCCGAACGCGATGTACGCGGCCATGATGCCGCCGGAGATGTGCGCCATGCCCGAGGTCATCACCGTCATCAGCTCGGACTGCGTCATCCGCGCCAGGAACGGCCGGATGGTGAGCGGCGCTTCGGTCTGGCCCATGAAGATGCTGGCGGCAACGTTGAGCGACTCGGCGCCGCTGGCGCCCATCACCTTGTTCATCACCACCGCGAACGCGCGCACGATCACCTGCATCACGCCGAGGAAATACAGGATCGCGAACAGCGCGGCGATGAAGATGATGGTCGGCAGGATCTGGAACGCGAAGATCACCGCGTACTGCGCGCCTTCGGGGCCGAGCGCGCCCTGGGTAATCTTGCCCCAGATCGCCGCGTCGCCGAGCGGGCCGAACACGAACCGCGAACCTTCAACCGAGTAGTGCAACAGGTCCTGGATTTTCTGCCCGAGCCACTGGAACGCCTGGATGCCGGCGTCGGTCTTCAGCACGATCAGCGCGAACAACACCTGGAGGCCGAGTCCCCAGCCGACGATGCGCAGGCTGATCGCGCGCCGGTTGGTCGATAGCGCGTAGGCGATGGCGAGAATGCCGGCCAGGCCGATCAGCGGTTGAAGCCGCGTCAATATGTCCACATCGTCCTCGCTCTAGAAGCCATCAACGAACAGCCGTTCGCCGCCATCGTGCACCCATCCCATCACCAGCGGAGTCTCGGCCGGGGCGCGATCGCCGATCACGATCGCCTCGGTGGCCAGTTGCAGCGCGGCAGCCAGCCGCGCCGCATCGTTGTAGCGCAGCTCCATGATCGGCTCGCCGGCGCCGACCGCATCGCCTGGCTTCTTCCTCAGCAGGATCCCCGCTGACAGATCGACCGGATCGCTTTTCTTGTCGCGGCCCGCGCCGAGCGCGACCGCCGTGCGGCCGACCAGCAGCGCATCGAGCGAGACGAGATACCCCGCCCGCGTCGCCGTCACCGTGTGCGAGTGTCTCGCCGACGGCAGGCGTTTCACATCGTCCACCACTGACGCATCGCCGCCCTGCCACGTGATCATCTGCCGCAGCTTTTCGCGCGCCGCGCCTGACGCCAGCGAGGCGCGGACCTTCGTTTCCGCTTCCTGATCGTTCGCTGCCTTGCCGCCAAGCACCACCATGCGCGAGGCGAGCCGCACGATCAGCGCCGTCAGGTCGGCCGGCCCGCGGCCGCTCAACACCTCGATGCATTCCGCGATCTCGACGGAGTTGCCGACCGCGTGCCCCAGCGGCGTATCCATGCGGGTGATGAACGCTTCGGTGCGAAGCCCGGCGGCGGTGCCGATCGACACCAGCGCGCGCGCCAGCGCGCGCGCATCGGCGGGATTCTTCATGAACGCGCCGCGCCCGCATTTCACGTCGAGCACCAGCGCCGTGCTGCCTTCCGCGAGTTTCTTGCTCATCACCGACGCGGCAATCAGCGGCAGGCTTTCGATCGTCGCGGTGACGTCGCGCAGCGCGTACAACTTCTTGTCGGCCGGCGCGATGTTCTCGGTCTGGCTGATCAGGCAGCAGCCAACCTCGCCGAGGATTTTCTTGTATTCGTCCAGCGATAACGCGATGCGAAAGCCCGGAATACTCTCCAGCTTGTCGAGCGTGCCGCCGGTATGGCCAAGGCCGCGGCCGGACATCTTCGGCACGACGACGCCGCATGACGCGGCGAGCGGCGCCAGCACGATCGACACTTTGTCGCCGACGCCGCCGGTGCTGTGCTTGCCGACCTTCGTGCCGGGAATGTGATCGAGGGTGACGCGATCGCCGGAACCCGCCATGGCGTTGGTCAGCCAGCCGGTCTCCTCGGCCGTCATGCCCTTCAGCACGATCGCCATCAGCAGCGCCGACGCCTGGTAGTCTTCCCAGGAACCGTCGGTGACGCCGCGAACGAAGGATTCGATGGCCTCGCGCGACAGGGCTTCGCCGTCGCGCTTGGCGCGAATGATGTCCACCGCTCGCATGGGCGGTCGGCAGTATATCTTAGGCGTCACATGACCCAGCGGGCGGCATCGGCCGCAGACGCGATTCGACTGGCGATCGGGCTCGCGCGCGCGATCACGGTCGGCATGCGCAGCTGGAGCTTCTATCCGCCCGAACATCCCGCGGTGGCGATGGCGGTGGAACGCTGCATCGCCGCGGCCACCGAAGCGACGACCGGCGGCATGATGCAGCTCGCCGTCACGCCGCACGCGCTGCTGCTCGACGGATTGCCGATCGAAGCGAGCGATCTCGCCGCCGTCGAGTGCGCCGAGCTGCTGCACGATCGCGACATCCTGCAAATCACGTTCGTGGCGCCGCCGTCCGATGCGGTGGTGCGCGCGCTGCTGGGCGTGTTGACGCTCGACCGCGTCACCCGCCGGGCGCGCGGCGGACCCGCCGCGATTTGGGGCGCGGAAGATCAGGCCGCCATCCTGATCGAGCAGATCGATTACCAGGAAATCCTCGAGCGCGAGATCGACGAAGGGCCGGCGCGCCGCGACGCGACGTGGCAGTCGATCGTGCGCTCGATCATCATGGGCCAGGCGACGTTTACCGCGGCGGAACAGCAGCGGCTGCTGGAAATCTCGAAGGACGTCGGCGCGATCGGCGAGCTCTGCAAGGACGCGAAGGAGCCGTTCTGCATGCCGGACGGCTCGCCGATGCTCACCACGCAGGCGGCAACGGTGCTCGCCGTCTATCGCCACATTGCCAAGACCGTCACCGCCCTCGAGCCGGAGCGCGTCAAGGAAGTCATCGACTCGCTGACGCTCGCGGCCGGCAACCTCGAGCCGGCCACCGCGCTCGAGCTGTTGCTGCAGGACGAGCACGCCGATCAAGGCATCCCGATCGTCCAGGCGATCAAGCAGTCGTTCGACGATCAACAGGTCGCGCTGCTGCTGGCACGCGCGCTGTCGTCGCCGGGACAGACGACCGGCCGGCTCGCCAAAGTGCTCGACACGCTCGCGCCCGACGAGCAGCGCAAGAAGCGCGTGCTGGCGCTCGCCAGGAAGCTCATCAGCGAGCGCGACTTCGGCAGCAAGCGGCCGGTCGACGACATCCGGAAATCGCTCGACGAACTGCTGTTGCAGTACGACGAGACCAGCTACGTATCGAAAGACTATCGCGAGTCGATGGACCAGGCCGCGTCGCGTGCCGCGGACCTGGCCGCCCGCGGGCTGCCCCCGGAAATCGACGAATGGCTCGAGACGCTTGGCGGCGACAGCGTCCGCCGCCTGTCCGGCCAGCTGCTGATCGATCTGCTGCGCAACGAGACGGTCCCTGGCCGCATGGCCGAGACCGCGAAAGACATGGCGGCGTTCGTCGAGGAGCTGCTCCTGGCGGGCGCGTACTCCGAGTGTGTGCCCGTGATCGAAGAGCTCGCCGCCGCCGCCGCTCGAAAACCCCCGATCGCGCCCGAGGCGTGCCGCCAATCGATCGAATCCGTCGCCACGTCGAGCGCGTTGAAGGAAGCGGCGTCCACCATCGCGGAGCAGACCGCCGACGAGTTCGCGCAGTTCGAGAAATTGATCCGCGTGATCGGGCCCGCAACGGTGCCGATGCTGTCTGCGGGATACTCCGAATCCGGCGCCGCGAACGAGCGGCTCACCGCGCTTCACAGCAAGCTCGGCGCCGCCGCGATTCCGGCCATCGCCGCTGCGATCGAAAGTCTGCCCTGGTTCGCGCAGCGCGAGCTCGCAAGAGCCCTCGGCAAGATCGGCACGAGCGCCGCCGTGCCGCCGCTGCAATCGCTGCTGCGCCGCGCCGACCCGCGCGTGCTGCACGCCGCCGTCACTGCGCTGTCGGCGATCCAGGATTCCGCCGCGGAGCGCGCGCTCCACACGGTGTTGAAAGCGACGCGCGGCGAGGCGCGCGCTGCCGTCATCAACGCCCTCGTCGCGCTCAAGGAGCCGCGCGTCGTCCCGATGCTTGCGCGCGTGTTGCAGGACAGCGATCCGTTCGGCGCGGATCACGCGCTCCTGATCGAGATCCTCGCGGCCTTGTCGACGATCCGCGACGACCGTGCTGTGTCCCAGATTGCGCTGCTCGCCAGGAAAAGGCGCTGGCTGTCATGGGCGAAGACGACCCAAATGCGCAAGGCGTGCCTCGATGCGCTGGGCAAGATCGGCACCGCCAAGGCGAAGCAGACCATCGGCGACCTGGCCAAAACCGGTGACTTCTTCCTGAAGCGGACGGCCGCGCGGGCGGCGCGGTAATGGCAGCGCAATTCGAAGATCTGATCCGGCGGCTCGGCGCGACGGTGCGCGCGGCGGAATTGTATGCGCCCACGCACCCGCTGGTGCAGCGGACCGCCAACGGCCTGCTCGGCGCGTTGATGCCGCTGCTCGACGGCTCGCCAACCGTCATCGTCGGTTTTCTCGAGGACGATGTGGTCGTCAACGATTTCCGGCTCACGCGCGGCTCCGCGAACATGGCGGGCCTGCTCCGCGACATGCGCGATCGCAAAGTCGAGAAGATCACGTTCGGACGCGGCGTGGAGGTGTCCGACATCCGCGCGTTGATGGACGAGCTCGCCGATCGCCTGGCGCGCACCGCGGTCGGTGATCGACTCACGGCGCGCGGCGTACGCCGCATCGTTGTCTCGAAGGTCGCAGCGGAAGACACCGACGATCAGGACGTCGGCCTCGTCGCCGCCAAGCAGATGTACTCGCAGGCGGTGGCGAGCGCGGAAACGATCTGGGCCGCGGCCAAGGCGGGCGAGCAACCCAATCCTGCCGACGCGCGCGGCATCATCGACAGCCTGTCGCGGCTCGTGTATCAGGACCGCACTTCGCTGCTCGCGTTGACGGCGCTGAAGCGGCACGACAACTACACGTTCACGCACATGGTGAACGTGGCGGCGCTGTCGATGGCCATGGCGCGCTCGCTCGACCTCGAAGGACCGATGCTGCGCGAATTCGGGTTCGCCGCGCTGATGCACGACATCGGCAAGGTGCACACGCCGCTCGAGATCCTGAACAAGCCCGACAAGCTGAACGACGAAGAGTTCAAGATCATGAAGCAGCACGTCGTGGACGGCGCGCACGTCCTGCGCCGCACGCCCGAAACACCGGCGCTTGCGCCGGTCGTCGCGTTCGAGCATCACCTCAAGCAGGATCTGAGCGGTTATCCGGAGAACGTCGGCGCGCGCAAGTTGAACCTGTGCACGATGGTGGTGAGCGTGGTCGACGTGTTCGACGCGTTGCGCAGTAACCGCGCCTATCGAGCCGGCCTTGCCACCGATCGCATCAAGCACATCATGGCGCAGCAGGACGGCACGGCCTTCAACCGCACGTTGCTGCGCCGCTTCGTCAACTTGATGGGGCTGTTTCCCATCGGGACCCTGGTGCAGCTCAACACTGACGAGCTCGCGGTAGTGACGCAAACCCACCCCGAGGATCCGTTCAGGCCTCAAGTGAAGCTGATAACCGACCGTAAAGGTGAGAAACTGGAGACGCCGTTGCTGACCAACACGTGGGATCGCGATTCCCGCGGCGAGTTTCCCCGTGCGGTCGTCGAGGCGGTAGATAGCGCGAAGGTAGGCATAGACCCCCTGGCCTATCTATAATCGTTGGTTAAGCTCATCAATGGCTGCGCCGCAAGCCCCTCCCGAGCCACTTTCGCCGGAATACGCCGGCCGCCTCGCTGAATTCGCCAAGGCCTGCAAGGCCGCGACGCGAATCGTGTCGATGTACCCATCGACACACCCGGCGATTCAGGCGGCGCTCACCAAGATTGGCGACGCGACCAGGCAGGCAACGGCGAACGGGCCGTTTTCGATCACGGTGCTGCCCGACGCGCTGCTGGTGAACGGGCGCGGGCTGCCGAAGCCCGAATCGTCGGCCACCGAGCTGGCGGTGCTCCTCCATCAACAACTGATCGGCGAGCTCACGCTGTTCGATCGGCTCGACAACGAAGGGTGGCACACGTTCCTGTCGCTCCTCGCCAAGTCGCCCGAGGACGCGCGCGCGATGGGCGGCGTCGCCAAGGCGTGGGAAGCCACCGGCAACAAGGCGATCAAGCTCACCGAGATCGACTACGCCGAGGTGCTGCGCGAACGCGGCGGCACCGGGGACAGCGCGTCGTGGGATCGCATCCTGACGGCGCTCAAGGAAGAAGAGAAAGAGAAAGACGGCGAGGGCGGCGAGCTGTCCGCGATGGACACGATGATGGAGCTCGCCGGCGATTCCGAGAAGCTCGCCGATTTCGCGCAGCGCGTGCAGGAGCTCGGCAAGGCACGCGGCGACGACTCGATCCAGCAGCGCAAGTCGCTGCTCGAGCTGATGCACGGCCTCGCCAATTACGCCGCCGAGCGCCAGCCCGAACAACTCGACAACGTGCTGGACAAAATGGCGGGCGCGGCCGCGCAGCTGTCGCCCGACATGCTGCTGACCCTGATCACCGACCCGCCGCCGCTGCCGGGCGGCAGCGGACAGAAGATGGACCTCGCCGGCGAGATCCAGGCCCGCCTCACCGACGAGATGCTGACGAAATTTCTCGTCGACAACATCGTCAAGGATCGCGGCGCGACCAGCCGCCTCGCCACCGCGTTCCAGACCTTGATCCCGGATCCGAGCAAGCAGCAGGACATCCTCGCCGCGGCGACCGCGCAGGCGGCCGAGATGTTCAAGGACGACCCGCAGTTCGAAAGCGTCTGGACCAGCTCGTCGGAAATGCTGATGTCGTATTCGGACGCGAAGTTCGTGTCCGAGGGCTACGCGCGGGAGTTGACCACGGCGCAGACCCAGGCCGTCGACGTCGACAAGATCGGCGACGACCCGCCGGTGCGCATTCGCGCCTGGCTCGCCACCGTCAGCGACACCGAAGTGCGCGCGCTCGATCAGCATCTGATCCTCGATCTGCTGCGCATCGAGACGCGTCCCGATGCGTGGGCCGGCGTGCTCGACACCGCCGTCAACCTGATCGATCAGCTGGTGCTGGTCGGCGATCTGACGCTGGCGTCGCAGCTGCTCGAATCGATCGTCGCGATCTCGAAGGACGACAGCTCGCCGTTCAAGGACGCCGCCGCGTCGGGCATCACCAGGCTGGTGGCCGGCCCGATGGTCCGGCACATGACGATCTTCCTGCAGAAGGCGACCGACGCCGAGTTCGCGATCGCGAAGAAGATGAGCACGTCGATCGGCTCGTCGATCGTCAAGCCGATGTCCGACGCGCTGATGGGCGAAGACAACCCGCGCATCGTGCGGCGGCTGCGCGACATCCTGGTGTCGTTCGGTCCGGCGGCTCGCGAGTACGCAAACGAGCTGAAAAGCTCGCGCAACCCCGCGGTGCGCCGCGCGGCGATCGATCTGCTCCGCGGCCTCGCCGGCGATGCGGCATTGCCCGAGCTGCGCCAGATGCTCGACGACGGCGACGCGCAGGTGCAGCGCGAGGCGCTGCGCGCGATCGTGCAGATCGGCAGCCGCGACGCGTACCAGCTGCTCGAGCAGGTGTTGAAGAGCGGCGCCGAAAAAACCCGCGAGCTGATCATGCAATCGCTCGGCGCGTTCCGCGACGAGAAGGCCGCACCCCTGTTCCTGCACATCCTCGCCAACACCGACTACAGAGGCGCGAACGAGGGCGTCTATACGCAGCTCATTGAATCGCTTGGCAAGCTCGCGGTCGACGAACGGTCCGCGGCGGCGTTGAAGGACATCCTGTATCGCGGCGAGTGGTGGGCACGCGCGCGCACCGCACGCATACGCACCGCCGCCGCGCGCGCGCTGCGCAGCATGGGCACGCCGGGCGCGGATCGCGTGCTCGAGGAAGCCGTCACGTCGGGGCCGGGCGGCGTCAAAAAGATCGCGGCCGCCGTGCTCGCCGAGCCCGCGCCGCCACGGCGCAGGAAAGAGCATGCGGTCGTTTCGGAAGCCGCGATCTCGGAACCGGCGACACTCGTGCCCGAATCAGCGCCGATCGCGGAATCAGTCGAGGCCGCGGCACCAGTCGAGGCCGCGGCACCGGTCGAGGCCGCGGAACCGGTCGAGGCCGCGGAACCGGTGGCGGACCCGGCTGCGATCTCGGAACTCGCCGCGATCCTGGAGAGCGCCGGCTCTGAGTCCGCTCCCGCGGATCGCGCACCCTCGGACCCCGCCGCGACGGAGGAAACCAAGTAATGGATCACGTCGCGCGCCTGCGCGCCGCGGACGATTTCGTCCGCAAGCTCGCCGCCGCGCTGCGCGCCGGGCAGCTGTACGCGCCGTCGCACCCGCTCGTGCAGCGGGCGTTCGACACGCTGAACGAAGCGCTCAACCAGCTGCTGATCGATCAGCAGACGATCGCCGTCGGCATCATCGGCAACGAGATCATCGTCGGCGACGTGCCGCTGCCGAAAGCCGCCGAGTCGATGGGCGAAATGATCCGCCGCCTGAAGCAGCTCGGCATCGAACGCATCGCGTTCGATCGCGGCGTCACGCCTGAAGAAGTCCAGAAGCTCGCGCTCACCATCGCGCACCCGGAGCGGCGGCCCGGCGAGTCGGCGCCTGGAGTCGAGCCGGCCGACCCGCTCGGCGTGCTCAACAGCCTGCCGCACATCCGCGTTGGCCGCATTCAGACCGAAGAAAAGAAGGAACAGTCGGCAGCCGACATCGCGACGATCCGGCGGCTCTACTCGGATGCGTCGAACGTCGCGAGCACCGTGTGGGAGAGCGCGAAGAACGAAGGGGTGCCCGATCCGAAAGCGGCGCGCGCGCTGGTCGATTCCCTCGCGCAGGCGGTGTCGTCGAACCGCACCGCGCTGATCGCGCTGACCGCGCTCAAGAACTACGACAACTACACCTTCACGCACATGGTCAACGTGTCGATCCTGACGATGTCGCAGGCGCGCGCGCTCGGCATCGACGGCTCGACGCTGCGCGAGCTGGGCCTGGCCGCGCTGATGCACGACATCGGCAAGGTGCGGACGCCGACCGAGATCCTCAACAAGCCGGAAAAACTCACCGACAGCGAATTCACGGTGATGCGAATGCACGTCGTCGACGGCGCGGAGATCCTGCGGCGCACGCCGGAAATGCCGGCGGTGGCTCCGGTGATCGCCTTCGAGCATCACCTGCGGCTCGACGGCACCGGCTACCCGTTCGGCGTGAAACGCAATGGCCTCAACATCGGCACGATGCTCTGCAGCATCGCGGACGTCTATGACGCGATGCGATCGCAGCGCGCCTATCAACAGGCGTTCCCGTCCGATCGCATCCTCGAAGTCATGAAGCGCAACGACGGCCACCAGTTCGATCAACACCTGGTGCGCCGCTTCACGCAGTTGCTGGGCATCTATCCGCCGGGCAACCTCGTTCGTCTCGACGACGGCGCGCTGGCGGTGGTGGTCGCGGTGCATGCGCCGGAGCCGTTCAAGCCGCGCGTCAAGGTGATCAAGACGCCGAAGGGCGAGATGCTCGAGACGCCGTACGAAGTGAATCTGTGGGAAGTGCCGGAAGAAACGCAGGGACCAAAATCGGTCAAGGCGCCGCTCGATCCCGCGGAGCAGGGGATCGATCCGCTGACGTATCTCTAAAAATCAAAAGCTGTCCCGCGCCGGCGCGGTTCCGGCCTAACATGGCCTATGGTTTGTTTTTACCGCTCGCGCCGGTTTACCGGCGCAGCTGTCGTTGCGCTTCTCGGCGTGTCTACGGCAACCGGCCACAGCCAGTTCCAGACCGCACCGGTGGCAAAGGTGATGGTGCAGGAAGCAGCGCTGCCGGCGATCGATCGCGGGTTGCGCGATCAGGATCCGCCGCGCGCGGCGCGCACCGCCGTGCAAGCCGACGTCATCCGCGCCAGCCAGGGCAACACCGCCCCGTACGTGCGCGGATCGATCATCGTCAAGTTCAAGGACGATGCGACGCACGGATCAATCGCGGCCGCGACGGCGCAAGTCGCCGGCACGATCGGCGACCGCACCTCGTGGGCGGACTTCGACATCGTCGCCATTCCATCGCAGCTCGATCCGGAAGCGGCTGCCGCCGCGATGCGCGCGCGTCCGGATGTCGAATACGCGCAGCCTCGCTATCGCAACCACGCGATGGCGCGTCCCAACGACACGCTCTACGCAAACCAGTGGAACTTCCCGGCGATCGACATGGAGCGCGCGTGGGACATCCAACCGGGCGCGTCGGAAAACATCACGGTGGCCGTGCTCGATACCGGCATGGCGTTTCGCTCCGGCAACCTGCGCTACACGTCGCGCTTCCCGTTCAGGCTCACCCCGAATGGGCCGCTCTACCCCGCTCTCGGTGAGGTGTTGATTCCGTTTGCCGCGGCGCCGGAGCTTGGCGCGAGCGGATCGCCGCGCTTCGTCGCGCCGTTTGATTTCGTCTGGAACGACACCCTGCCCGTCGATCTCGATGGGCACGGCACGCATGTCGCCGGCACCGTCGGACAACTGACCAACAACGGCAACGGCACCGCCGGCATGGCTTACAACGTGAGGTTGATGCCCGTGAAGGTGATCCAGGGCCTGTGGGACGAGATCTTCGGCAGCCCGTTCGCCGGGACCGACGACGTGGTGGCGCGCGGCATTCGTTACGCGGCGGACAACGGCGCGAAGGTGATCAACCTGAGCATCGGCCGCGAGGACGGCGGTCCCGCGACGGCGGTGACTGATGCCGTGCGTTACGCGGTCGGCCGCGGCGTATTCGTCGTCGCCGCATCGGGCAACACGCGCGCCGATGGCAATCCCGCCAACAGGCTCGCGCAAGCGGCGCCGGATATCGCGGGCTTCGTGGCGGTCGGCGCCGTTGGACGGACGCTGGACATTGCGTTCTATTCGACGACCGGACCCTACGTCGAACTGTCGGCGCCGGGCGGTGATCAACGACAGGGTGGGACCACCGGCGGCATCCTGCAACAGACGCTTGATCTCGGACTGCTCGAAACCTACACGCGGCCGGTTTCCCAGTTCGGGCCGCCGCGAGCCGACGTGTTCGCCTACGAATATTTCCAGGGCACCTCGATGGCGGCGCCGCATGTC
>DASUSZ010000107.1:0-3802 GCA_036374815.1 Vicinamibacterales bacterium
GAAGGCGCTGATTCAGTCGTTCGCGCGCACCAAGGCGCGCAACCTCGCCGAGTACAAAAAGGTGATGGAGGCGCACACCAATTCCTCGAACAACACGCTGTATGCGGACGCGGACGGCAACATCGCGTATCTGCACTCGAACTTCATCCCGAAGCGTGACGACAAGTTCGACTGGACCAAACCGGTTGACGGCAGCAACCCCGCCACCGAGTGGAACGGCGTCCTGTCCTTCGACGAATCACCGAACGTCGTCAATCCGAAGAACGGCTGGGTCTACAACACCAATAACTATCCGTTCTCGGCGGCAGGCCCGGGCAACAGCCCGCGGCAGAGCGCATTCCCGAAGTACGTCGATTCCGGCAGCGAGAACCCGCGCGGCGTGCATGCGATCAAGGTGCTGACCGGCAAGAAGGGCATCACCCTCGATTCGCTGATCACCGACATTGCCTACGACAGCTACCAGCCGGAATTCGAGATCCAGATTCCGCTGCTGCTGAAGGCCCACGCCGCCGCGCCGGCCTCGAATCCGCTGAAGGCGAAGACCGCCGAAGCGATTGCGGTGTTGAAGGATTGGGATTACCGCTGGTCGGTCTCGTCGGTGCCCCAATCAGTGGCCGTGTTCTACGGCGATGACTTGTGGACGCGGATTCAGCCCGAAGCGCGCAAGGCCAACCTGTCGAACTACGAATACATGCGCACCCGCGCCACGGCGCAGCAGCGTCTCGAATCGCTCGCCGCCGCGATGGACAAGCTCACCGCGGACTTCGGCAAGTGGCAAACGCCGTGGGGCGAGATCAACCGGTTCCAGCGCAACGACGGCGCCATCGTGCAGAAGTTCGACGACAGCAAGCCGAGCACGCCGGTGATGTTCCCGTCGGCGCGATACGGGTCGCTCGCGTCGTTCGGCGCGCGCGCGTATCCCGGCACGAAGAAGTGGTACGGCACGAGCGGCAACAGCTTCGTGGCGGTGGTCGAGTTCGGCGATCGCGTGAAGGCGAAGGCGGTGACCGCCGGCGGGCTCAACAGCGTTCCGGGGTCGAAGCATTTCAACGATCAGGCCGAGCGCTATGCGACCGGCAAACTCCGCGACGTGTACTTCTATCGCGAGGACTTGCAGGGCCACATCGAACGCGAGTACAAGCCCGGACAGTAAGCTACGCCCGTCCTAACGCCTCGGCGCGATCGGTACGTCGAACTCGGCGTCCGCCCGGCCCTTGTCGTCCGCGGCGGCACTGATCACGTCCTTGCCGTCGAGCACCAGCGTGACGATGGCACGCGCCGGCAACCCGGTGGCCTCGAATTCGATCTCCTGCGTGGTGGGCTCGGCTTTGCTGAACTCGATTTCCGCAGTGCCGGCGGCCTGACCGCCTTCGGGCGTTGCAGTCAACGTCACCTGGCGCTCGACGTCGTCCTGGTCGCCGGTCACTGGTGGCAGCGTGCCACGCAGCAATACTCTGCCTTGCGCGTCCCTGATTTCGGCGGTCGCCGCGTTGCGGAAATCGCCGCTGACGTTCGCGACCTGGTTGCCGCTGATGTTGATCACCATTGCGACGGCGAACGCCGCCGTCGCCACGAGGCCCGCTGCTGCAATTTTCGGAATCGTCATACGTTTCTACTCCTGAGTGGAGCTTACGAAACGCAGATGAATGTGAAATAAACGCGGCGGTCGTTGCTACTCCGGGCAGGGCAGCGTAATTACAAAGGTCGAGCCAATGCTCGACGAGGCTGCCAGTGCGATGTCGCCATCGTGCGCTTGTGCGATCCATCGCGCGAGCGCGAGCCCGAGGCCGGCGCCGCCGTCGCGCTTGCGAGCCGCATCCACTCGATAGAAGCGCTCGAAGATTCGACTTTGCGCGGCGGGAGGGATGCCGGGCCCCTGGTCGCTGACCGAAATCGCGTAACTGTCGCTGGAGCGATCGAGGGCGACTCTGACCGCGCCGCCCGGCGGCGAATAGCGAATGGCGTTGTCGAGCACGTTGACGATCAGCCGCCGGATCAGGTCCTCGTCGCCCGTATAGGCGGCGGGGTGCACGCACTCCGCGACGATCGACACGTCTTTTGTGGCCGCGACCACGCGGGTGGCGCGCGCGACGTCGTCGATCAGCTCGTCGAGGTACATCGGCGTCTTGCTGATGCGGTAGGTGCCGGCGTCCGCGCGGGTCAGTGTGAACAGGTCGTCAACGATGCGCGACAGCCGGATCGTTTCCTGTTCGATGATGTCGAGCGTTTCGCGGTACTCGCTCTCGCTGCGGGTCGACTGTTGCAGCGCCACGCTGGCCGCAGTTCTCGCGATGGTTACCGGTGTGCGCAGCTCGTGCGACGCGTCGGCCATGAACTGGCGCTGCTGCTCGACCGACATCTCGAGCCGCGACAGCAGCTCGTTGAACGTTGCCGCCAGCTTGCCGAGCTCGTCGCGCGGGTTGGCCACCGGCAAGCGCGCGCTCAGGCTGCCGACTCCGATCTGGCGCGCGCGATCGGCCATCGCCACGACCGGCGACAGGCTGCGCCTCGCGAGAAACCACCCGCCGAGGCCGGCGACCACCAGCGACAGCGGCACGACGTAGGCGAGGATGCCGCGTAATGATTCGAGCTCCTCATCGGTCGGCTCCAGCGAGCTGCCGACGACAATCACGTACTCGACGGCGGGCGGCACCATCACCCGCTGAAACGCCAGGCGGTGTCGATCATCGAGATCGTCGGCTTCGACGATCGTGCTGAGCGCGGGTTCGCCGAGGGCAGGTATGGTGTCGGGCGGCGGCAGCGGAATGACGATGTCGTCTTCGCGGCCGGCCTCGCCGAGCAGGCGTCCGCCGCCGTCGTAGATCGCCACCAGGTAGGAGCGCGAGGCGAGCTCGCCCGCCGTGCTGCGCGCCGCATCATCGACGGACTGGCCTTCGGCCAGATCATTGCCGAGCGACGTGCCGACGATCTGAATGAAGACGCGCAGGCTGTCGTCGATGCGCGCGTACATCGCCCGCGCCAGCAGCAGGTAGGTCAGGGCCAGCACGCCAACCAGGATCGCGGCGAGGATGCTGACGTACCACAGCGTCAGCCTCGCGCGGACCGTCTCAAGCATCGCGCTCGACATTCGCGCCGAGGGTGTAGCCGGCGCCGCGGCGCGTGTGAATCAGCTTGATCGCGTGGCCATCGTCAATCTTCCGGCGCAGCCGCTGGATGTAGACTTCGATCAGGTTCGACATCGGATCGAAGCTGTAATCCCATACGTGCTCGGCGATGTCGCTGCGGGTCACGACTTGTGATTTGCGCCGAATCAAGTACTCGAGCAGGGCGTATTCCTTGGTGGTCAATGGAATCGCGGCGCCGCCACGCGACACGCTGCGTGCCCGCGTGTCAACGACCAGATCGTCGATCGACAGCGCGGCCGGCGCCAGCGCCGGACCGCGCCGCAACAGCGCGCGGACGCGCGCCAGCAACTCGGGAAAGTGATACGGCTTCGAGAGGTAGTCGTCGGCGCCGGCGTCCAGCCCTTCGACGCGATCGTCGAGGCCGCCGCGCGCGGTCAGCATCAGCACCGGCACCGCGGCGTCGTCCTCGCGCAATTGCCGGCACAAGTCGAGGCCGTTGATGCGGGGCAGCAGGATGTCGAGGATGACCAGGTCGTAATCGGTGTCGGCGAGCTGCGCGAGCGCAGCGCTGCCGTCGGCGGCAATGTCCACGGCGTAAGCATGCTCGCGAAGCCCCTTCGCCAGCACGTTGGCCGCGGCGGGTTCGTCCTCGACGACCAGGATTCTCATCGGCTCTTCAATGGGCCGCGCCGGTCAGCTGCAGACCTTGCGCGATC
>DASUSZ010000108.1:0-14542 GCA_036374815.1 Vicinamibacterales bacterium
AGCGACGCGCGCACCGCGAGGTCGCGCTCGCGCACCACCGCGCGAGCGAGCAGCAGGTTCGCGACATTGGTGCAGGCAATCAGCAGCAACAGGCCTGTGGCGCCGAGCAGCATCCACAGTCCACGCTTGGCGTTTTCGGTAATGACTTCGTGCACCGGGCGTGCGGTGAACGTGTATTTGTCTTGCGGGTGCTCACGGGACATCTGCGCCGCGAGATCGGCAAGACCGCGCCGCGCTTCGTCGAGCGTCACGCCGTCGCGCAGGCGGCCGAACGACAGCAGGAAGTTGCTGCCGCGATTGGTCGGATCGGCCTGCCGGCCAACCGCGAGCCAGACATCGAGGCGCCACACCTCCGCGAATCCCGACGGCGCAACGCCGATCACCGTATACGGCTCGCCATCGATGTTGACGGACGATCCGATCACTTCCGGCGACTGCTCGAAGCGGCGCTTCCACAACCCTTCGCTGATCACGGCGACGCGCTCGGCGCCGATGCGATCTTCTTCATCTGAAAAATAGCGGCCGATCACGGCGGGGGCCTCGATCACCTTGAAGAACGATGCCGACGCGGTGGCGCCCGGCAGCCGCTCGGGCCCCTGCGGCCCCGCCATCGTCACGCCGCGCGGCGACCACGCGCCGAGATCGGTGAAGACACGCTGATGCTGACGCCAGTCCAGGTAACGGCCGTACGACGCGGATCCGTACGTCAGCGCGGGCAACTCGCTGCGCCACACCTGGATCAATCTGTTCGAGTCGGGGAACGGCAGCGGCTCGAGCAGCACGGCGTTCACCACGGTGAACAGCGCGGTCGTGGCGCCAATGCCCAACGCGAGTGTCAGGATGGCGGTCATCGCGAAGCCCGGCGCGCGCAGCAGGAGCCGGAAGCCCGATCGAATGTCGCGGAGGAAATCCATCATGGCCGGTTTGACGTAATGTGCACATCAACCGTTGGCGGCTCCATGAACGCGGCCCGCGCCCGGACGTGCACGTTGCGAGTCGAACGGTTAGCATTTGAGAGTCGATGCCGGATTCCCGGGGTCTTGCGCTCGTGCTCAGTGGCGGCGGCGCCCGCGCTGCCTATCAGGTCGGCGTGCTGCGCTACCTCGCGCGCGAATTTCCGGACGACGTCCCCGACATCCTGACCGGTGTGTCCGCGGGCGGCATCAATGCGGCGTTCCTCGCCGCGCGGCAGGAGCCCTACTCCGCGAAGATCGAAGAGCTGGCGGACATGTGGCGGGAGCTCCACATCGACCAGGTGTTCGACGTCAGCCTCGGCGACCTGGCATGGCGCAGCGTGCGTTGGCTGGGCCGTCTGGGGTCCGGCGGCAAGTCACCGCTGCCCCACGCGAAAAGCATGGTCGACACCACGCCGCTGCGCGAAGTGCTCGAGCGCGAGCTGCGCGCCGGCAGGGGCCCGATCCAGGGCATCCAGACCAGTTTGTGGCATGGCTGGCTGCGCGCGTTCGCCATTACTGGCTCGAGCTACACCACCGGCCAGTCGATCACCTGGGTGCAGACGCGCGAAGACGATGTGATGCCGTCGTGGGAGCGCCCGGCGCGAAAAAGCCACTGCTGCCCGATTCGCGTCGACCACGTCATGGCATCGGCGGCGCTGCCGTTCTTCTTCCCGGCGATCGAAGTCGACGGCGCGTGGTACGGCGACGGCGGCATCCGCCTGACCGCGCCGCTGTCGCCGGCGATTCACCTCGGCGCGAAAAAGATCCTCGCCGTCACCACGCGATACGCGCGCACGCGCGAAGAAGCCGATCGGCCGATGATCACCGACTACCCGCCGCCGGCGCAGGTGGCAGGCGTGCTCTTCAATGCGATCTTCCTCGATCAGCTCGACGGCGATGCACTGCAGCTGCGGACCGTGAACGAATTGATCGAGCAGCTGCCCGAGGAGAAGCGCCAGGGGCTGCGTCCGATCGACCTGCTGGTGATTCGCCCATCGGAGGATCTTGGACGACTGGCCAATGCCTATGAAGCGGAGCTGCCGAAAGGCTTTCGGTTCCTGACGCGCGGCCTCGGCACCCGCGAGACGAGATCGAACGACATGCTCTCGCTGGTGATGTTCCAGCCGGATTACGTCAAGCGGCTGCTTGAACTTGGCGAGTCCGACGCGGAGCGTCGCCGCTCGGACTTCGAGGCGTTCCTACGGCGATGACGCGGTGCGGCTGAAGCCGAGCGGTCCGGCTAAAGCCGGACCCTCACAGTTCCCCGTCGCATCTTGTGAGGGTCGGCCTTCAGGCGGACCGAGTCATTCACCACGAAGGGCGTTGATCGGATCGATCCGCAACGTGCGCAACGCCGGAACCACGCTCGCGATGAACGCCGTCGCGATCATGATGCCGGCGGTCAGTGCGTACGACGCAATATCGAGCGGCTGAACCGAATAGAGCTGCGTCTTGACGAACCGTCCCAGCACGGCGGCGGCGATGCCACCGGCGGCCACGCCAATCAGCGCCAGCATCAAGCCCTGGCCGACGACCAGGCCCATCAGCTGCGAACGGTTCGCGCCGAGCGCCGCCCGGACGCCGATCTCGCGCGTGCGCTGCCCGACCCAGTACGCGAGCAGTCCATAGATGGCGATGATCGCCAGCGTCAAGGCGGTGCCGGCGAACACGCTCGTCAACCACGTGAGGAACCGGCTGGCGGCGAGCTGCTGATCAACGAGATCGCTCAACGGCTGCGGCGTGAACACCGCGGTGCCGGCATCGCGGCGGCGCATCAGATCGGCGGCGGGCTTGATCAGCAGCGATGGATCACCGTTGGCCTTGATCAGCACCGCAAAGGCGCGCGAACGCTCGTTGAACGGCAGGAAGATGTCGGGGTCCGCCGTCGGATTGACGGGAATGCCGCGCAGGTTCGCGTTCTGCAGGACGCCGACGATCGTCCACCATGGGTTCTTGTTCTCGGGCGTCAGATCTCCGTTCTTGATGCGTCGCCCGATCGCGCTTTGACCCGGCCAGAAGCGATCGGCCAGCGCCTTGGTCACCATCACGTTGGTGGCGTTGGCGCCGAGGTCGCCGGCGTCGAACGTCTTGCCTTCGATCAATCGCAAACCGATCGTCTCGGCATAGCCGGGCGACACGCGATGCAGGAACGCACGCGGGCGGTTGGTCGCGTCGACCGCGCCCATCCCTTCCGCCGAGTAGAAAATGGCGCCCTGGCCGCCGAGTGGAATTGCCGATGCGAGCGCGACGTGCGCGACGCCCGGAAGTCCGCGCAGATCTTCCAGCAGCGCCAGCGACGGCGCGCCCGCATCAACACCCTGTCCCTGCGCCGGCGCCGCAGCCTGCGCGCCCGCTACCACTGGCAGCTGAACGCGCATGCTGAGGACACCGGAGGGATCGAATCCGGGATCGAACTTCGCGAGCGCCGCGAAGCTGCGCCCGAACAGCGCCGCGCCGACCAGCAGCGTGACGGTGACCGCAATCTGGACCGCGACGATCGCCTGCAGCGTGCGGCCGCTGGCGCCGCCGCGCGCTTCGACCGCGCCTTCGCGCAGGTCCTGCGCGAGCGAATGCCGGTTCATCGCTCGCAGCGGCGACAGGCCGATCACCACCGTGATCAGCACGCCGACACCCGCCACGAATCCGAGCGTGCGCCAGTCGAGACCCGGCGCCGCGAAGCTTGGCAGTTGAACGGGGCTGAGCGCGAGCAGCGCATCTCCCGCCCACATCGACAGCAACACGCCGGCGGTGCCGCCCAGCGCCACGACCCACGCGCTCTCCGACAGCATCAATCGCACCAGCCGGCTTTCGTCGGCGCCGATTGCACGACGCAGCGAGAATTCACGGCGTCGCGATTCGGTCCGCGCAAGCAGGAGGCTGGCCACGCTCGCGCAGGCGATCACCAGCACGAATGCGACCGCGCCAAACAGCAACGAGATTGCGGGACGGACCGCACCGAACACCTCGTTGGCGAGCGGCGAGACTTCGACGCCGCGTTTTTCGTTCGTCTGCGGATACGCCTGCTCGAGCTGCCGCGCGACATTGGTGACATCGGCCTGCGCCTGCACGAGCGAGACGCCCGGCGCAAGACGCGCCAGCGCCGGGAAGCCGCGGCTCGCGCGCTGCTCGCGCGCCTGCGGCGGCACCGACGTGATCATCGAGACCCACACTTCGCTCGCATCCGATCGGCCCTTGAACTTCGCCGGCGCGACGCCGACGATGGTGAACACCTGAGTGCCGAGGCGGATCGACTTGCCGATCACATCGGGCACGCGCCCGTACGATCGATTCCATAATTCCTCGCCGATCACCGCCGTCAGCGGCGCCTCCGGCGCATCATCCGCTGATGTCAGCGCGCGGCCGAGGATCGGCTCGACGCCGAGCACGGCGAAATATTCGCCCGCGACGGTTTCACCCGAAATGCGCTCGGGCTCCCCATTGCCGTAGACGATGAAGCCGTTGCCGCTCCACGCGGAGAACAAATCGAACGAGGTGGCCCTGGCTTTCCAATCGAGGTAGTCGGGAATCGAGGTGCCGCGGCGCTCGACTGTCTGCCGCTCGACGTTGCCCCACAACTCGACCAGGCGCTCCGATTCGGGGTACGGCAGCGGCCTCAGCGCCACCGCGTTCAGCAGCCCGAACATCGTGGTCGTGGCGCCGATGCCGAGGGCCAGCGCGAGCATCGCGCCGACCGTTGTCGTTGGCGACTTCCACAGGGCGCGCCACGCAAAACGAAGATCGCTCAGCATGCGCGCCGTCAGAGCAAGCCGCGTACCTGCGATTTCAGGCCTGATCCGCAGTCGGCGGTGACGAACTCGTCCTGCGGCGCAAACGAAGTGTTCGCTGGCGAACGGTGCCAACCTTTTGCCGCGGGCGCCCGTCTGATGTGATATTCAGTTTTCCTATATATGACAAAACTGCTGCTCGACTTGTCCCGCCGTAGCGCCAAAGGCGCGGAAGCGGACCGGTCCGCGATAGATGCCGCGAAGAAAGGGAGCGCCGACCTCTTCATCCTGGCGCTGGTCGATGAACAGGATCACCACGGCTACGAAATCGGGCGGCAGATCGAGCGGCGCTCCGGCGGCGCAATCACCTTCACGATGGCATCGCTGTACGCCACGCTCTATCGCCTCGAGGAACGCGCGCTCATCAAGGGAAGATGGGTCGAGAAGGCCGGCCAGCGGCGGCGGCGCTACTACCGCATCACCGAGAGCGGCCGCGCGATGCTCGCGACGCAGCGTCAGGACTGGGGCCGCTTCATCGCCGCGCTGACCGAGATCGCCGGCGTCAAACCCGCATAAATCATGGCGTCCGCGTTCAATCCCCGCGACGAAGTCCGCCGCCACATCGCCAACAGCGGCATCGAGCTGCCGGATGCGACGATCGACGAGCTCGTGGCGTATCTCGAGGATCTTCACGCCAACGCCATTGAAGAAGGCGCGAGCCCAGGTGAAGCGCGCCGCCGCGCGCTGAAGGCGCTCGAGGAATCCGCATTCACTTCGCTGCAACGCCACGCCGTCACGCATCCGGACCGGCAACGCGCGGCGCGCGCGGACTTGATGGCGGCCACCTCCGGCCGAAGGAGCCTGAACGTGATGAGTGCAATTCGATTGGCGGTGCGTCAGTTTCGCCAGCATCCGACTTTCGCCATCGTCACCGTGCTGGTGCTTGGCCTGGGCACCGGCGCGGCGACCACCGTGTTCACCGTCGTCGACTCCGTGGTGCTGCGTCCGCTGCCCTATGCCGAACCGGATCGCCTCGTCACGCTCTGGGATACGAACGCCGAGAAGGGACTCACCCACGATCCGATCTCGCCGGTGAACTTCATGGACTACCGGGCGCTGCCGGTGTTCAGCGATGCGGCCGCGTGGTGGCGTCCCGGCATCAACCTGACCGAGACCGGCAGGGATCCGATGCGCGTCAATACGATCGAAGTTGGCGGCAACGTGTTCGAGGTGCTCGGGGTCAAGCCGCAGATCGGCGCGGGGTTCCCGGCGGGCGGGCCGATGTTCGTCACCAACGAATTGATCTGCGTGATCAGCGATCGGTTGTGGCGGTCGCGATTCAGCGCCGACCCGTCGATCATCGGCAAAACGATCTCGCTCAACGACACGCCGTATCTGGTCGTCGGCGTGATGGCGCCGAAGTTTCACTTTCCGGATGATGTGGACGTGTGGCAGCGCGTGCGATGGGACCTCACGCAGCACAGCCGCGCCGCGCACTTCATGGAGGCGGTCGCGCGGCTCTCGCCGGGAACGACACTCGAGCAGGCACAGAGCGCGGTGGAGGCCCTGGGCACGCGGCTCGCCGAGGAAAATCCGCGTACCAACAAGGGCTACAACGCGCGGCTGATCCCGCTCCTCGACGAAGAGCTTGGATATTACCGGCCCGCGCTGATGGTGTTGTTCGGCGCCGTCGCGCTGCTGTTGATCATCGGCGTGCTGAACGTGGCGACGCTGCTGCTGACGCGGGCGCTGTCGCGTGAGAAGGAAATCGCGGTCCGCGTCGCGCTTGGCGCGGCGCCGCGGCAGCTGATCACGCAGTTGATGGCGGAAAGCCTGGTACTCTCGGTCACCGGCGCCGCTGTCGGCATTGCCGCCACGCTGGCCGCGCTGCCGCTGATCGTCGCCTTCACACCGGTGGACATTCCGCGCCTGTCGGAAGCCGCCGTCGACATGCGCGCGCTGGGGTTGTGTCTGTCGGTCGTCGGCGTGACGACGGTGATCTTTGGACTGGTGCCGGCGCTGCTGCTGTTGCGCTCGCAGTTCACGACCGATCTGAAGGCCGGCGAGCGCGGCAGTTCGAAAGGCGCGCGCCGGACGTATTCGGTACTGGTCGCCGCCGAAGTGGCGATGGCCTGCGCGCTGCTCGTCAGCTCCGCGCTGCTCGTGCGCACCGTCGGCTCGATGATGAACACGCCCACCGGCGTCGACGCAGACGATGTGACGATCTCCACGGTGCAGTTGTCGCCGTCCGCGGTTGGCGCGCCGGCGCGAGGCGGCACGATTGAAACGGTGTGGGTCCCCGTTGCGAACGTCCACAGCCGCATCCTCGATGAAATCCGTGCGCAGGCGGGCATCATCGCGGCGGGCGAGTCGAACTTCCTGCCGTTCTCGGTCGGCTGGCGCAATCCATTCCTGATCGACGGGCAGCCGCGGCCGGCCCGCCAGGAGGACCTGCCCCAGGCGCAAATGCACAGCGCCAGCGAAGGCTACTTCGCCGCGATGGGAGCCACTCTGGCGCGCGGCCGCGACTTTTCGGAATTCGATCACAAGGACTCGGTCGCCGCGGTGATCGTCAACGAGTCGTTCGCACAGCGCTACCTCGCCGGCGTCGATCCCGTTGGGCAGATCATCAGGACCTGGTCGACCAACATCGGCCCGCTCGGCGCCAACCTGAAGTCGCCGCCGAACTATCGCCCGATACCCGAGGGGCTTCCTGCCGAGATCGTCGGCGTCGTCAAGGACATCAACAACGTGCCGCTCGGACAAACGGTTGAACCGGCGATCTATTTCTCGACGCGGCAGTTCCCGTTCTCCGAAGTGTTCATCGCGGTCAGGGCCGCCGATCCGTCGATCGCGCAGACGGCGATCAGAAATGCGCTCCGGAAAGTGGTGCCGAACGTGCCGATGAGCGCCACGCAGACGTGGGGCGAGCGGTTTGCCGCGAAGACGGCGGAGGCGAGGTTGCTGATGACGATCCTGCTGTTCTTCGGTGGTCTGGCGGCGCTGCTGGCCGCGCTCGGCGTCTACGGACTGTTCTCGTGGTCGGTGGCGCTGCGCACGCGCGAGCTGGCGATCAGGCTGACGCTCGGCGCCAAGCCGTCTTCGGTCGGCGCGCTCGTCATCGGCCAGAGCGCGGTGCTGGTCGTGACCGGACTCGCGGTGGGCCTGGTGATCGTGCGGCTCGCGGAGAGCGCCCTGACGCGCGTGATCTACGGCGTCAGCACCACCGACGCCACGGCGCTCGTGACGGCGAGCGCGCTGCTCCTCGCCGCCGCGATCATCGCCTGCGTGCCCCCGGCGCTGCGCGCCATGCGCGTCGACCCCGTCGAGGGACTGCGCGCCGAGTAGGAAAGGGGGCCGGGGATCTTTTTTTATTCGAGGGAAAAGGTTATTGCAGCTTGGTCTTTTTGGGAGAACGATGCATTTCAACAGCGCGAAGCGCGTTGGGGCAATACACCGAACTGCTTTATCTGCGTGACTTAAGTCGAAATTATCCCCGGCCCCTTTTTCTTCGGTCGGCGGGTGCGAGGCAGCGGAGTACGCAAAAACGGCCGGGAGGTGGTCCCGGCCGGTCTCTCAAACTGACAATTCGATTATATCACGCGAGGAAAACAGTCTGTTTCTTGCGACCGTTGAACGCGAGAATCGGCGCATGTTGTTTCATCGCGACACCGGCAGCGGTGAGCCGCTGCTGCTGCTCCACGGCTTCACCGGATCGGGCGACGATTGGCAGCACGTCTTCGCGGCGCCGCTCGACGGCTTTCGCACCATCGCGCCCGATCTGCCCGGCCACGGGCGCTCGGCGAATCCGCGCAGCGACTTCAAGTTCGCCGACGTGGCGCGCGACGTGTTCGCGCTGCTCGATCGCCTGCACATCGAAACGGTGAAGGCGATCGGCATGAGCGCCGGCGCCAACACCCTGCTGCACATGGCCACGCAGCAGCCGTCCCGCATCAGCTCGATGATTCACGTCAGCGGCACGCCGCGCTTTCCCGATCAGGCGCGCGTGATCATGCGGGCGGTGAAAGAAGAAGGCGACGAGCGCACGCGCGCGCTGGCGCGCCATGCGCACGCCTTTGCCGAGGATCGTGACGACATGAACTTCACGCCGGCGCTGCTGGCAACGATCACCGCGCGCACGCTGATCGTGCACGGCGATCGCGACCCGCTCTATCCCGTCGAGCAGGCGGTCGAGTTATTGCGAGGGATTCCGAACGCGTCGTTATGGGTGATACCAAACGGCGGGCACGGCCCGATCTTTGGCGATCAGGCCGCGCCGTTCATCAGCGTCGCTACGCAGTTTTTGAGCACCTAGGCACCCAGGCACCCAGGCACTCAGGCACCCGCACCTTGCGCCTGCATCCGCTTCTCCATTTCGGCAGGCGACACGTCTTCCTTGTGGGTCGCGATCGCCCAGGTGTGCCCGAAGGGATCGGTGAGATTGCCCATCCGATCGCCCCAGAACATATCCGTCGGCGGCATGTCCGCCCTCGCGCCGGCGGCCACGGCGCGCTTGAACACCGCATCCACATCGTCGGTGTAGAGCATCACCGAAGATGTGGCGCCGCCGCGTGACTTCGGCGACATGAACCCCCGTTCGGGATTCTCGTCCGACAGCATCAACATCGAATTGCCGATCTGGACCTCGGCGTGCATGATGCGTCCGCCCTCGCCCGGCATGCGGACCGTCTCGATCGCGCCGAACGCCTTCTTGTAGAACTCAATCGCGTCGGCTGCACCCGAGATCACCAGGTACGGCGTCAACGAGTAATAGCCGTCAGGAATTGCCTTCACGCCCATTCGTGCCTCCCATGGATAGATGTTCAACGAATGCAAACAGGTTGTGTACCACGATTGGCGGTCTGCAGTCTTGGGTCTCGCGTCAATGGTTCGACTTCCGGATAGAATCCGCGGATGCGAACCCTGGTTGCCGCCGCCATGCTGTTGATGGCTCCGTCGATCGCATCCGGCCAGGATGAAATCGCGCGGCGGCCGGCGGCCAAAAGAGAAGGACCGTGGTTTGGCGTGATGCTGCCGCCCAGAGCGGGCGCGGCGCCCGCCGTCACAGTTGGCGCGCGTCCGGCGCGACCCGCGGCAATGAACGGGGACCCCGCGGAATTCAGGGCCGACACCATCAAGGCCGACGTCGAAACCATCGTCAACTTCGCGCGCGAGGCCGGTGCGAAAAAGGAGATTGGCAGCGGCCAGATGTGGGGCCGCATCGCCGGATTTCCCTCGAGCGATCGCACCGTCGAGTGGGCGGTCGAGCAATTCAGGAAGGCCGGCATCACCGACGTGAAGACGCAGGCCATCACGCAGGACGCGAAGTCGTCGTTGTGGCTGCCGCTGTCGTGGAAGGTCACGCTGCTCGGCGATGCGGCATTTGGCGACGGCTCGAACGATATCGTGCTCGAATCGGCGCTGCCGATTGGCCCGTCGAACATTCCGGGCGGCACCATGACGGCGCCGCTCGTCTATGTGGGCGCCGCCAGTCCGGCGGTGCTGCAGCACATCGACGTCAAGGGCAAGATCGCCGTCCAGCTGATCGTGCCGCAAGGACACATGCTGTTCGAGCGCGGCGCCGTCGATTCACGATCCGAAGCGCTGATGAAGCGCGGCGCCGTCGGCGTGTTCAATCTGGTCCGCCTGCCCGGCAACGAGCTGTCGCGCGACTTCAGCGACTGCGGCAATCCCTGTTTCAACATCGGCGGCCGCGACGGCCTGTTCCTGGAGTCGGTGCTCGATCGCGCCGCGCAGGCGGGCGCGCAGGTGCGCGCGCGTCTCGAGCTCGAGACGCACACCTATCGCGGCCTGAAGGCGATCAACGGCGTAGCCACGATTGGCGGCGCATCGAACGAGGCGATCGTCCTGAACGCGCACGTCGACGGCTGGTTCGACGGCGCCGGCGACAACGGCGACGGGCTCGCGGTCCTGATCGCGCTGGCGCGCCACTTCGCGAAGCCGGCCAACCAGCCGCAGCGCACGATCGTGTTCGTGGCGAGCGCCGGTCACCATACGCCAGGCATCAACGGGCCGCGCAGCTTCGTTGCCGCCAACCCGCAGCTCGCGAAGCACGCGGTGATGTTCGTCAACATCGAGCACGTGGCGCAGCGCAACTTCTCGCCCGCGCGCACGACGTCGGCGGACGGTTACCGCGAAGCCGTCGCCGATTCAGGGGAAGCGCCGATCGCCGTCGGCGTGACGAACAATTCGCCGTTCCTGCAGGAATTGATCGACGCTGGTCCGGCGCGCTTCGGCGTCAATTTCATCTCGGAGCGATCGACCTTCCAAAGCGGCGAGACCGGCGGCTGGGCCGGATTGAACGTGGCGAAAGTCAGCGTGATGCAGGCGCCGCCGCTGTATCACACGACCGGCGAGGTGCTCGACGTAATCTCCGCGCCCGGGCTTGAACGCATGGCCCGTTTTCTAGCATTCTTTGTGTCCGCGGCCGACAAGGCGCCGCGCGAAAGGATCAATCCGTGAAACGTATTTCAGTCCTGGCAGCCGTGGTGCTCGCGGGCACCGTCTCGATCGCGGTCACCGCGCAGCAACAGCCGCCGCAGCCGTCGGTCGACAACCTCACCGTCGAGAAGGTCAAAGACAACCTGTTCGTGATTCGCGGCGGCGGCGGCAACACTGCCGTGTTCGTGACGTCGAGCGGCGTGACGCTCGTCGACACCAAGAATCCGGGCTGGGGGCAGCCGCTGCTCGACAAGGTCAAGACGCTGACCGACAAGCCGGTGACCCGCGTCATCAACACGCATACGCACTACGACCACGTCAGCGGCAACGTGGCGATGCCCGCCAGCGTCGAGATCATCGCGCAGGAGAACACCGTCAAGATGATGCCGAACACGACCACGGTCGGCGGCATTGGCGACACCGAGAACGTGTTCAAGGCCAGCGGCGGCAAGGGCCTCGCCAAGCGCGGCTTCAAGGACAAGCTGACGATCGGCTCGGGCGCCGATCAGATCAATCTCTATTACTTCGGTCCCGCGCACACCGGCGGCGACGCGTTCGTCGAGTTCCCGGCGCATCGCGTCATGCATTCGGGCGACGTGTTCGCCAACAAGGGCCTGCCGATCATGGACAAGACCAACGGCGGCACCGGCGTCGGCTACGCGGCCACCGTTCGCAAGGCCGTCGACGGCATCAAGAACGTCGAGTGGATCATCAACGGCCACACGGCGGCACAGACGACGCCCGCCGACATGCGCGAGTTCGCGGACTTCGTCAGCGACTTCGTGGCGCACGTGCAGGCCGCGAAGAAGGCCGGCAAGACCGCGGCGCAGGCGGTGGCGGAATGGAAGAACCCCGAGAAGTACACGGGTTACGGGACGCCGAACGCGGCTCGCGCGACCGCCTACGCCCAGGTGATCATGGACGAGACCAGGTAACAGGCCATCGGGCCATCGGGCCGTCGAGCCATCGGGCAGACAGGTAGTCTCATGCGCACACGCTCTCGCTGGACGCTTGCCCTTCTCGTCGCTATCGCGGTGCTGCAAGGCGCAGTCCCCTTGCCGGCGCAGGTGGCGACCGCGGTAACCAATCCGCCGGCGGCATTCACTGATGCCAATCGGCGCGCCCGGCTGGCGACGGCGTTCCCGGAGATCGACAAGGTGGTCGCGGAGTTCATGGCGCGCGCGCACGTGCCGGGCGCCGCGTGGGGCATCGTCGTCGACGGCGAGCTGGCGCACATCGGGGTCGCCGGCTATCGCGACCTGGCAACCAGGGCGCCGGTGACCCGCGACACCGTGTTCCGCATCGCGTCGATGTCGAAGAGCTTTGCCGCCATGTCGATCCTCGCGTTGCGCGACCAGGGCAGGCTGTCGCTCGATGACCTGGCCGAGACGCACGTCCCCGAGCTCAAGAACCTCCGCTACCCCACCAGCGATTCCCCGCGCATCCGCGTGCGCGATCTGTTGTCGCACGCGGCCGGCTTTCCCGAGGACAACCCGTGGGGCGATCAGCAGCTCGACGCCACCGAAGAGGCGTTCTCGGCGATGATGCGGCAGGGCATCCCGTTCTCGAATCCACCGGGCGTCGCCTACGAGTACTCCAACTACGGCTTCGCCATCCTCGGGCGCATCGTCACCAACGTTTCGGGCAAGCCGTACCGACAGTTCCTGAACGAGACCATCCTGCAGCCGCTCGGCATGACGTCGACGACGCTCGAGCCGCGCGAGGTCAGGGCCGATCGCCTGGCGCTCGGCTATCGCTGGGAAGACGAGCAGTGGAAGCTCGAGCCGGCGCTCGCTGACGGCGCGTTCGGTGTGATGGGCGGCATGCTGACGTCGATCTCGGATCTGACGAAGTACGTCGGCGCGCTGCTGGCGGCGTACCCGCCGCGAGACGCCGCCGAAGGCGGACCCATTCGCCGCTCGTCGCTACGCGAGATGCAGCAGGTCTGGCGGGCGCGGCCCGCAGTCGTCACGAGCACCGCGGCCGGCGCGCCAAACCTCAACTCGGGCGGCTATGGCTTCGGTCTCGGCATCACCCAGTCGTGCGACTTCGATCACATCGTCGCTCACAGCGGCGGGCTGCCCGGCTACGGCTCGATGATGCGCTGGCTGCCAAGCTACGGCGTCGGCGTGATTGCATTCGGCAACGTCACCTACACCGGCTGGGGCGGCGTCGTCACGCAAGCATTCGAGCTGATGGCCAAGACCGGCGCGCTGCAGCCCCGCGTGCCGCAACCGTCGCCAACGCTGGTCGCGTCGCGAGACGCCGTGTCGCGGCTGATCATGAAGTGGGACGACCAGCAGGCGGACGACATCGCGGCGATGAACCTGTTCAGGGACGTGTCGAAGGATCGCCGGCAGCGTCAGATCGCCGAGTTGCGCAGCAAGGTCGGCGCCTGCGCGCCACCGGCCGCGTTCGACACGGTCGAGAACTGGCTGCGCGGACAATGGACGATGAAGTGCGATCGCGGCGACTTGAACGTGTCGATCACACTGGCGCCGACGATACCGCCGAAGGTGCAGTACCTCGACGTCCGGTTGGCGACGCCGCGCGCGCCGGCCGCCACCTGCCGGCCGTAGCCCCTATCGGAACTGCCCCATCAGCTTCTGCAACGCATCGTTGCCCGGGCACAGCTGCTCGTGCGGCAGGTTGTAGAGCGGCGCTTTCACGGTCTCGTTCTGATCGTGCACGTCCTTCGAGTCCGGTGACAGGTAGAGCAAGCCCGTCATCACCTCGCCCTTGCGCTGGTGCTCGCGGATCGCAGCATAGGCGGCGTCGCGATTGGTGGCGTCGTAGTCCTCGGCCACCTTGCGCAGCCTGACCACGCTGCCGTCGTGCAGCGTGACGGCCTGCACGTGCCCGGCCGCGTAGTCGGTCTCGATCGGATCGCGCAGCGGCACGAAGTCGGCGTGCACCACTTCCACGGCGTGCTCGCGCGTGTAGGCGTAGCTCTTGGTCGAGCCCTCGTGATCGTTGAAGGTGACGCACGGCGAGATCACGTCGACGAACGCAAAGCCCTTGTGCGCGAGGCCCGCCTTGATGATCGGCACGAGCTGATCCTTGTCGCCCGAAAAGCTGCGCGCCACGAAGGTGGCGCCGAGCGTCAGCGCCATCAGCACGCCGTCAATCGGCTCCATCATGTTGGCCTCGCCCTTCTTGGCGGTCGAGCCCGGATCGGCCGACGCCGAAAACTGGCCCTTGGTCAGCCCATACACGCCGTTGTTCTCGAGCACGTAGAGCATGTTGACGTTGCGGCGGATCGCGTGGCACAGCTGCCCCAGCCCGATCGACAGCGAATCGCCGTCGCCCGACACGCCGATCATGATCAGATCGCCGTTGGCCGCATTCGCGCCCGTGGCCACCGCCGGCATGCGGCCGTGCACGCTGTTGAAGCCGTGC
>DASUSZ010000109.1:0-6465 GCA_036374815.1 Vicinamibacterales bacterium
TCTTATCTTCGCATCCGCCCCCTCGGATCAGTCGTACCGCAGATGACCATGATTGTTCGCTCACTCCGCGCGCCTCGCGGCACGTCGCTGACGTGTCAAGGATGGCCACAGGAAGCCGCGCTGCGGATGTTGATGAACAACCTCGATCCCGAAGTTGCCGAACGTCCCGACGAATTGATCGTCTACGGCGGTACTGGAAAGGCGGCGCGATCCTGGGACGCGTTCGATGCGATCGTGCGATCGCTCAAGTCACTGTCGCACGATGAAACACTGCTGGTGCAGTCGGGCAAACCGGTCGGAATTTTCAAGACGCATCCCGGCGCGCCGCGCGTGCTGATCGCCAACGCCAACCTGGTCCCCAAATGGGCCACGTGGGACACCTTCCGCGAGCTCGAAGATCGCGGCTTGACGATGTACGGCCAGATGACGGCGGGCAGCTGGATCTATATCGGGTCGCAAGGCATCCTGCAGGGCACTTACGAAACCCTCGCCGAGGTGGCGCGGCGCCATTTCGGCGGCACGTTGAGCGGGAAGATCGTCGCCACCGCCGGTCTTGGAGGGATGGGCGGCGCGCAGCCGCTCGCCGTGACCATGAACGGCGGCGTGGCGCTGGTGATCGAGGTCGATCCGGCGCGCATCGAGAAGCGTCTCTCTACTAAGTACCTCGACGAGAGCACCGCGGACGTGGACGAGGCGATCGAAACCGCCCGCCGCTACGCGATCGACGGCGTCGCCCGCTCGATCGGCGTGCTCGGCAACGCCGCCGAGGTGATGCCGGCGCTGGTCGCGCGCGGTTTCACGCCGGACGTCATCACCGATCAGACCTCGGCGCACGATCCGCTCGTCGGCTACGTGCCCGACGGGTTGTCGCTCGGCGAGGCCGATCGGCTGCGCGCGTCGGACCCCGACGCGTATCAGCGCCGCTCGATCGCGGCAATGGGACGCCACGTCGCCGCGATGCGCGAGCTGCAGAAGCGCGGCGCGATTGCGTTCGACTACGGCAACAACATCCGCGCGCAGGCCGTGAAGGCCGGCGTCACCGACGCCTTCGAGATTCCCGGCTTCGTGCCCGAGTACATCCGGCCGCTGTTCTGCGAAGGCAAGGGGCCGTTCCGCTGGGTCGCGCTGTCGGGCGATCCCGAAGACATTCGCGTCACCGATCGCGCGGCGCTCGAGATGTTTCCGGGCGACGCGTCGTTGTGCCGCTGGATCAAGCTCGCCGGCGAGCGCGTCCAGTTCCAGGGGCTGCCCGCGCGCATCTGCTGGCTGGGCTACGGCGATCGCGCGAAGTTCGGACTGCGGCTCAATCAGCTGGTGCGCGACGGCGCCGTCAAGGCGCCGATCGTGATCGGCCGCGATCATCTCGACACCGGCTCGGTGGCGTCGCCGAATCGCGAGACCGAGGGCATGCGCGACGGCAGCGATGCGATCGCCGACTGGCCGATCCTCAACGCGCTGCTGAACGCGTCGGCCGGCGCGACGTGGGTCTCGGTGCACCACGGCGGCGGCGTCGGCATTGGCTATTCGATTCATGCGGGCATGGTGATCGTGGCGGACGGCACGAGCGAGGCCGATGAGCGGCTGGCGCGCGTGCTGACGTGCGATCCCGGCACCGGCGTGGTGCGGCACGCCGACGCGGGCTATCCCGAAGCGCTCAGCACCGCACGTCACCACGGAGTACGGATCCCCATGCAGGAGACGAGCCGATGATGGCTCCCCACGCCGGCCTCGAACGCCGCGTGCTGGCCGCGCTCGATGCGTCGCCGGCGCGCATCCCCGTCGTGATCGGCGGGTGCGGCAGCGGCCGCACCACGCTGCTGCACGCACTGGCGGATCGCATGGGACGCGGTCAGTGCCAGTACATCGATGTCGAGCGCGCGGCCAGCACGCCCGAGCGCTTCCACCACGCGGTGGCGGCGGCGTCGCCGTTCACGCTGAACGGCCAGCACGCCGCGGCGCAGGAGCCGGCCGCCTCGGCGCGCGCCGCGTTCGATCGCACGCTCGCGTTGATCAGCCGCGCGCGTGCCGCCAACGATGCGCCGGCCACGTTCCTGCTCGATGAAGTGCTCGAGCTGCAGACGTTCCAGAGTTTCCCGGGCCTGCGCCACGTGCTGCGCGAGCTGCTGCATGCGATGGCCGAGAGCGGCAACCGCTTCGTGCTCACCACGCGCTACGTGTCGCGCGCGCTGCGCCTGCTGCGCGACGGCCACGCGCGCTTCGAGGTGATCCACCTGCCGCAGCTGAACGCCGCCGAAGTGACCGCGATGCTGCCGCCGATCGGCGACACCTCGCCGGAGGAGCGCGAGTTCCTCGGCCGCACCATCCAGGCGCTCGCCGACGGACGCGCCGCCTACGTGCGCGCGCTCGGCGATGCCACCGGATCGATCAGCGGCCGCGGCGGCGATCCGATCAGTGCGTTGACCGCGCTGCTGACCGGCGAAGGCGCGCTGGCCAGCTGGTGCGCGCATCGCTACGAGCTGCGCCTGCACAAGGCGCGCGGCTACGGCGCGCTCAAGGCGATCCTCGAGATCCTCGCCGAGGAAGAACCGCTGACGCTGACGGAAGTGGCGCAGCGCCTGCATCGCACGCCGGGATCGACGAAGGACTATCTGTCGTGGCTCGAGGATGTCGATCTGATCGTGTCGCGCCAGAAGCGATACAGCTTCGCCGATCCGCTGACGCGCTTGTGGGTGCGGCTGCACTGCCGCCCGGTGCCGCCATCGGTCGACGAAGTCGCGCGTGAAGTGCAGGGCTACGCGATGGCGAGACTGCCGCACCCCGAGCCGGCGCTCGAAATGGCCGGGGCGGGCGCGGCCGCCGGCAGCGCGAGAAAAGAATCGGGCTTAATAGAAATCGACTAAGGCCGTGAGGCGCCAGCGTATCGTTCCGCAGCGCGCGCTTTTGCTTTCGCGGCTTCCTCGTCGCGATTCTTCTTCGGCGCGTTCGTTTCCAGTTCATCGACCAGCCGCCGCGCGATCGCGGCGATCTCGTCGATGGCGCGATTGAACGCGTCCTGGTTGGCCTTCGACGGCGCGGTGAAGCCGCTGATCTTGCGGACGAACTGCACCGATGCCGCGCGCACTTCTTCGTCGGTCGCGGGCGGATCGAAATTGAACAACGGTCGAATGTTCCTACACATCGCTCCCACCTAGAGCGGCCAGCGCCAGCTTCGCGCCTTCCTGCTCGGCTTCCTTCTTGGTGCGGCCCACGCCCTGCGCGATCAGCTCGTCGCCGACCAGCACCTGCACGTGAAACAACTTGCGGTGATCGGGACCGACTTCGCCGGTGATGCGATACGACGGCAGCGGCCGGCCCTGCGCCTGCAGCCGCTCCTGCAGCCGCGACTTGTGATCGCGCCCGAAGTACTCGGGCTGCTTCGCTTCCTCGATGCCCGACGTGAACTCGCGCATCAGGAACGACCGCGCCGGATCGAGGCCGCCGTCGAGATAGATTGCGGCGATCAGCGCCTCGCACGTGTCGGCGAGCAGCGCCTGCTTGCGGCGGCCGCCGGTCTTCTCCTCGCCGCGTCCGAGGATCATGTGCTCGCCGAGGCCGAGCTGCTCCGCCATTTCCGCGAGCGACGCCGTCGACACCAGGTTCGCCTTGATCTTCGACTTCTGTCCTTCGTTGTAGTTCGGGAACGATCGAAACAGCGTCTCGGCGACCACCAGCCCCAGCACCGCGTCGCCGAGAAACTCCAGCGACTCGTTGTCGGCCACGCCGCCGCTCGGATCCTCGTGCGCCTTCGACTTGTGCGTCAGCGCGTGCTCGAGCAGGCCGCGGTCCTTGAAGCGGTAGCCGATGCGCGCTTCGAGCGCGTCGAACTCCTGCGGCAGCGGCACCACGATGCCGCCGCCGACCTGCTCGCGATGGCTGTCGATGATCCGGACCGCGTCCTCGGCATCTTCGTCGCGCACCGCGATGCACGTTTCGCCGAGCGGGTTGAGCTTGAACTGAAACAGGCCAGGGGTCGGCCCGGCCGTCCGCAGCGTCTGCAGGCCGTGGCTGTCGAGCAGCGCCTCGACGACGTTGGCCTCGATGTCGGAGTGGGTTCGGAAGATGACCGTCAGCCCGGACTCCGTCACGCGCCGGCCCCCGCCTTGATCGAGACGGCCGCGACGTCCGCCCGGCGCGGCATCGTCGGATCGATCTTCATCAGGATCATTGTCATATCGTCGTGCTGATCGGCGCCCCCGGCAAACGCGCGCAGCTCGGCGAGGATGTAGGAGCGCAGCTGCTCGAACGGCAGGTGCGCGTACTGTTCGACCACCTGCGCCAGCCGCTCCTCGCCGAAACAGTCGAACGCCTCGTTCATGGTCTCGGAAATGCCGTCGGTGAACCACACCACGAGGTCGCCGGGCTCGAGCTTGATGGTCTGCTCCTGCAGGATGTTATCGAACATCGAGCCGTCATCGATCTGCAATCCGACCACCAGACCATCGGGGACCAGCAATCGCGCCTTGCGCATGCCGGCCGGCTGGTTGGCCGGCACGTGAATCAGCGGGCAATGCCCGGCGCGCGCGAACGTCATCTCGCGGCGCTCGACGTCGATGACGCCGTAGGTCATCGTGATGAAGCTCTTGCCGTCGAGGTTGGCGGAGACGACCTTGTTCACCGCCGACAGGAATGCCTTCGGCTCGTGATGCAGCCGCGACAGGGACTGCACGATCACTTTGAGCTGCGCCATGTAGAGGCCGGCGGCGAGGCCCTTGCCCGCGACGTCGGCGATCAGCATGCCGAGCATCGAGTCGGTGATCGGCAGGAAGTCGTAATAGTCTCCGGCCACCTCGCGCGCAGGTTCGCAAAACGCGGAGACGGTCAGGCCGGTCACGCGCAGTGGCCCGGTCGGCAGCAGCTTCTGCTGGATCTCGCGCGCCGCGAACATCTCCTGTTCGAGACGGCCCTTCTCCGCCATCTCCCCGAGCAGCGTGGTCACTTCGCCGGTCATCAGGTTGAAGGATTCGGCGAGCTCGCCTAGCTGATCGCGCGCACGGACCGGAATCTGGTGCGCGAAATCGCCGGCGCGGACGTGCTGTGTGCCGGTGAACAGATCGTGGACGGCGCCGGTGATCTGACGCGCCAGGATGAAGCCGATCACCAGCGCGACGAACTGAATCGTCAGGAACAACACGCCGACGATCGCCAGCACCAGCAGCAGCGCCTGTCCGAAATTCATCTCGCCCAGGCCGACCGGCGAAACCACCGAGATGTGATCGAAGATCTCGAACGCGTTGATCAGGATTCGCACCGACGCGCTTTCCGGCTGCCCGGTGACCCAATCGACGTTGTCGAGAAACACCACCCAGCGCGCTTCGCGGATCGACAGCAGCGGGCCGGCGTCATCCGCCGGCGGCCGATTTTCAAGTGCCCGGCCGATGATCGGCTGGACGCCACGGCCAAGCATCGCGCTGACCTCGTCCATGCGAATCCCGGTCTCGTCCTGGATCCGCTGCTCGATCGTTTTCGTGATCGGCATGTCGAGAATGACCGCCCACGTCGGGTTCGCGACCTCGGGCAGCGCCACCGCGCGAATCACCAGCCGCGTCTGCGTTTCCGGACCGTCGCCGGAGCCGGCAGGAGCTTCGTAGGAAATCAGGCCGCCGAAGCCTTCGCAGCCCACCCACTTCGGCAGCGCCGACGGCGCATCGAGGTGACCCCATGGTCCCGCCGTGATCGGCAGACCCGCGGTCGGCATCCTCGCCACTCGCGCGGCCTGCGGCGGTTCGACCTGACACGTGAGATTGGACACGGGGACGACGGCGAGCGAGATGAAGGGATAGCGGGTCTCGGCCGTCGCCTGTCGGCGCTCGAGAATTTCCGCGATCGCTTCCGGCGTGCTGGCGCGCTGCTCTTCGAGCTGCACGGTTTGCGCGAGGAAGCGCGCCTGGTCGGTGAGGTTGCGGATGCGCGACTGCACCAGGTACGAGCTGACGTTGAACGCGAGAATCAATCCCGCCAGCAGGAAGAACGTGATGACGAGCAGCGCCGGCACGACGCCGACGAACACGTACGAAAGAATCAGCTTCCGGCGGACGCGCCACAACAAGCGGCGCTTGCTCCACACCGCGAAGCGCGTCAATCCATAGGCGGCCGCGAACAGCAGCGCCAGGCTGCCGACCATGTCGATGGCTTCGAGCGCGGACGGCAGCGTGATGAGCCTGCCGAGCGGCCAGGTGATCGCCTTGATGACCGCGCCCAGTACCAGCGCGCGTCCGGGAAACGTGCGCAGCAACCACGATCGCCAGACGCCCCACCGCGACGGCATGTCGCCGGGCAGCAGCGCAACGGGACGATCTCGGTCGCTCATCGGGCGCCTACCAGAGTATCCTTTTCAACGGCACCTATGAAACTCAAAGACGACGCGCGCTTCTCCACGATTTGCATTCACGCCGGACAGGAACCCGATCCGGCAACGGGCGCGATCATCACGCCGATCTATCAGACCTCCACCTATGTCCAGGACGG
>DASUSZ010000110.1:0-6196 GCA_036374815.1 Vicinamibacterales bacterium
GCCCACATCAACATGTGGGTGATCTCGGGCATCAGCGATGCAAAGTCCCAGAAGGTGTCGTGCGCGGTTGCCGCCTGCGGCATCCCGAAGTGCGGCTCGGGCTTGGCCGCGTGCACCAGATCGGGAAACTTCATCGCGTCCTGGATGAAGAACACCGGAATGTTGTTGCCGACGAGATCCCAGTTGCCTTCGTCGGTGTAGAACTTCACCGCGAAGCCGCGGACGTCGCGCGCGGTATCCGTCGAGCCGCGCTCGCCGACCACGGTCGAGAACCTGACGAACACCGGCGTGCGCTTGCCCTTCTCCGCGAAGATCGACGCCCGGGTGATCTTTCCAAGCGGCTCGTAGCACTCGAAGAACCCGTGTGCCGCCGAGCCTCGCGCGTGGACGATGCGCTCGGGGATGCGCTCGTGATCGAAGTGCGTGATTTTTTCGCGGAGGATGAAATCTTCCCACAGCGCCGGCCCGCGCAGACCGGCCTTCAACGAGTTCTGGTTGTCGGCGATCGGCACGCCCTGGTTGGTGGTGAGCGGGCGTCCCGCGGCGTCCGCGCGATGCCGATCGAGCGGCGTGATGGTCATGTTCCTGCCCACAGGTGGCGCGCCGCTGCCCACCTTGTCGGAGGCCATCGTCTCGGTGATGGTGCTCGCCGTCGCCATCGGATCGCCGGGCTCGAACGGCTCGCCTTCCGGCGGCGCCAGCGCGTCCGCGTCGAACTCCGCGGCCTTCAATGGGTTGAACGGCATTTGCCGCGTCAGATCATCGGTCGCTGCCATCTTCGATTCGAGCCGCGACACCGCATCGAGATCGACGGACGGCCGAGCCGGTCCGCTCACGGTCGGCTTCGCTTCGGCTCTTCGCGATGAGGGTTTCTTCTGAGATTTCTGTGGAGCACGCTTCTTTGCTTTGGCCATGACGCGGGCGCAGTGCAAGAAGGTAGCCGGAACGGAAAGCGCTGCTGTAGGCTCTACACACGATGCGAACCCTGACCCGTCGTCAATGGCTGCAATCGATGGCCGCGGCGCCGCTGATGATGCGCGCGTTCGAACAGGCCGCGATCAACAACGATGTCGCTTACGGGAATACGACGATCCCGATCGGCATTCGATCGCGGATGGTCGCCGGCGTCAACGGGATCACCATGCATGCGCTCGAAGCCGGATTCGAAACCAGCGGCCGGCCCGGCGTGCTGCTCGTGCACGGCTTCCCCGAGCTCGCCTACAGCTGGCGCCACGTGATGCTGCCGCTCGCGAAGGCGGGCTATCACGTGATCGCGCCCGACCTGCGCGGCTACGGCAGAACGGGCGGCACCGACGTGAAGTTTGACGACGACCTCGCGCCGTTCTCGACGCTGAATCGCGTGCGCGACATGATGGCGTTGATCAACGCGCTCGGCCACCGCAACGTCGCGATGGTCGTCGGCCACGATTTCGGATCGCCGGTTGCCGGATGGTGCGCGCTGACGCGTCCGGATGTGTTCCGCTCGGTGGTGATGATGAGCGCGCCGTTCGGCGGACCGGCGCCGCTGCCCTTCAACACTGCGAACGAGCCGCCGAAACCGCAGGCGCCGGCAGCGGGCGGCGATGCAGAGCTCGCGAAACTATCGCCGCCACGTAAGCATTATCAAACCTATTACACGACGCGCGACGCGAACGACAACATGTGGCGCGCAAAACAGGGCGTGCACGATTTTCTGCGCGCCTACTACCACATGAAAAGCGCCGACTGGAAAGAGAACAAGCCTTTTGCGCTTGCATCGAACGCCGCGTCCGAGCAGGCGAAGCTGCCGCGTTACTACGTCATGGATCTCGACAAAGGCATGGCCGAGCAGGTCGCGAGCGAGATGCCGACCGCGGCCGAGATCGCGGCGTGCAAGTGGCTCACCGACGAGGAGCTGAAGGTTTACAGCTCCGAGTACGGCCGCAACGGATTCCAGGGCGGCCTGCAGTCCTATCGCATCGGCCGCGTGCCGCGGCTCGCCGCCGAAACGCAGCTGTTTGCGGGTCGCACCATCGACGTGCCATCGCTTTTTCTCTCCGGCAAGAGCGACTGGGGAGTGTATCAACGCGCCGGCAGCCTCGACGCGATGAAACGCGCGTGCACGAAGTTCGAGGGCGTCGAGCTCGTCGACGGCGCCGGTCACTGGGTGCAACAGGAGCAGTCAGCCAGAGTTGCCGAACGGCTGGTCTCGTTCGTGCGGCAGCATTCGTGAGGACATCGACATGTACGGACTGATTGGAAAGATGGTCGCGACGCCGGGCAATCGCGACGCGCTCGCCGCGATCATCATGAATGGCGCCGGCACGATGCCCGGTTGCCTGAGCTACATCGTGGCGAAAGATCCGCGCGACATCAACGCGCTGTGGATCACCGAAGTGTGGGATTCCGCGGACAGCCACAAGGCATCGCTGTCGCTGCCGCGAGTGCGCGAGGCGATCGCGAAGGGGCGGCCGCTCATCGCCAGCTTCGGCGACAGCGTGCAAAGCGAACCGATTGGAGGACACGGCTTGGTGAACGAACAAGGCGCCGCGGCGATCGAGCGCGTCAACCCGCAGGGGCTGTCGACCCCGACGGGTTATTCACACGTGGTCTCGACGCGCGGCGGCAAAACGATCTACATCGCGGGCCAGGTCGCGTTCGACGCGAACGGACAACTCGTCGGCAAGGGCGACCTCGCCGCGCAGACGAAGCAGGTCTTCGAGAACCTGGCCATCGCTCTGAAGGCCGCGGGCGCAACGTTCGCGAACGTCGTCAAGACGAATTACTACATGCGCGATGCGAGCCAGGTCGCCGTGGTGCGGGAGATTCGCTCGAAATATTTCACCGGCGAGCTCCCGGCAAGCACGCTCGTCGAAGTGCCGCGGCTGGCCAATGCCGACTTCCTGATCGAGATCGAGGTGGTGGCCGTCGTCTAGAACCCGACCGAGTACACCAGCTTGAAGCTGCGGCCTACCTCGGGCAGCAGGTCCTTCAGGTAGTTCAGGTGATTCCGATACAGCTTGTCGGTGGCGTTGTCGAGGCGCGCGGTGATCGTGTTCAGCACGCCGCCCGCCGTGAATGAATACGTCGCGAAGAACTTCGCCGTCGTATAGCCTTCCGTCGGCAGCTCCTCGCCGAACACGCGATTTTGATCCGACACGATCTGCGCGCTGCCGCCGATCTGGAACGCGTTCCGCTGATAGGTCAGGCCGGCCAGCACGCGATACGGTGGAATGCGCGGCAGCGGATCGCCGCTCTTCAGTTCACCGCGGACCCAGTCGTAGGTCAGCTCGAAGGTCAGCTCGCTCGTCAGCTTGACATCGCCGTGCGCCTCGACGCCGGTGAGGACGCTGTCGGCCTCGATGTTGCGCACCACCGGGAAGTCGTCTTCGATATCGCCGGTCGGCTGCCGGAAGATGTAGTTCGAAATGTCGTTGCGGAAGAACGACACCTCGCCTTCGAATCGGGCGCCGCGCGCGCGCAGCGCGAGATCGAATCCGAGCGCGTGCTCCGCGGCAAGCTCGTCGTTGCCGATCTCGAACGACAGGTTGCCGGGGTGCGGGCCGAAGTAATACAGCTCCTCGAGCGACGGATGCCGCGATGCGCGCGCCAGGTTGACCGCGATCACGAAGTCGTCGTTGGCGGCCTGCGGCTTCAGCAGCAACCCGACGGACGCCGACCATTCGTTGAAGGTGCGTTCGCGGCGGTTCTGCTCCGGCGTGAACTTCGAATGATCGAGACGGCCGCCGAACTGCACCGTGGCATGCGGCGACTCGACTTCTTCATACAGGAACAACGCGGCCGCCCGCTGATCGACCGGCGGCGACAGCGCTTCTTCGCCCGTCGCCGCGAATGCGCGATTCAGGAACCAGCCGCCGAAGCTGCCGACCAGGCGCCCGGTGCGCTTATGCGACAGCAGCACTTCACCTTCGACCGTGTCGTTGTTGAACGTCGTGCCGATTTCGCCGGCTTCGACTTCCGAATGCTCGTACTTGCGGACGCCGAGCGTCGCGCGATACGACTGCAGCCAGCCGTCGAGATTCTGTCCGCCGGCGCGCGCGCTGATGGCGTGACGCTTCGGTGTCAGCTCGATCACGCCCTCTTCGACGACGGGGATGCCGTATCGCGAATCGTCGTAGCCGTAGCTGACGCCGACGTACTGCTTCTCGCCGGTGCGCGACAGACCGATCTGCCCCATTGCCGTTCGCATCTGCGAATTGCCGACTTCGCCTTCAGGCGTGTCGTAGTTGCCGGCGCGGTTGCCGGCGCCGCCGAAATGCAGCGCGTATTTGCCGTTGCCGACGTGGATGTCGCCGGCCGCTCCCGCAACGCCGGCATTGCTGCCGAAGTTGAACGTGAAATTGCCCGACGCTGTTTCGGTTCGTTCCGACGGGATGGAATCGGTGATCACGTTGACCAGGCCGCCGATTGCATTCGCGCCGTAGAGCAACGTGGCCGGTCCGCGCACGACCTCGATCCTGCGCGCCGCCGCGGGATTGGTCGGCACCGAGTGATCGCCCGACTGGCTCGACAAGTCGCCCATTCGCTGGCCGTCCTCGAGCACCGAAATGCGATCGCCGTCGAGGCCGCGGATGATCGGGCGCGCGGCGGCCGGGCCGAACTCGCGCAGCGCGATGCCCGGCGCTTCAGACAGCGTTGCGCCAATCGTGCTTTCGAGATTCTTGGTCAGCTCCTGCCCGTCGAGCACCGTCGTCGGCTGATAGGACTCGAACTGGGGACGCGCCGTCGGGCTCACCGACAGCACCTCGGCGAAGTGCAGATCGAAATCGATGACGATGTTGAGGGTCGCGGGTGTCGCGCCGATGGTCACTTCCGTGCGGCGCGTGCTGTAGCCTTCCGCGCGGACACCGACGTGGTATGCGCCGGGAGGAACATTCTCGAATCGATAGCTGCCGTCTTCACCGGCGCGCGTCTCGAGCCGCAACTCGTCGATCACGACCAGCGCGCCCGACAGCGGCTGGTTGTTTCCAGCCTGCGTGATCGTGCCGCTCAACGAGGTACCCGTCTGGGCGTCGGCCGCCGCGACGGTCGCGAGCACGATTGCGAGGATTGCCACCATTGCTCTGGTCATAACAATCAAGCTTAGCGTGAGGGCGGACGTCGGTGAACACATAGACGGTGATACGCCGTCACAGCCAGTTGAATGGTCGATACACATGCATGAATGGTTGTGGTGCGTTAGAGACTAGAATCGAGTCGTGATCGCGCCGAACGCGGCCGAGCTGCTCAACCTGGTCGGGTTCGTCACCGGAACCGCGCTCTACGCAATGCTGCTGGCGCTCGTGCTGCGCGGCCAGCCGGGCGGCAGCCATTCGCGCCTGCCGCTGGCCACCGCGGTGCTCGGTCTTACCTGGAATGTCGGCGAGCTGGCCGCCTATGCACTGCCGCGCCTCGGCGTGCTCGAGGAATCATTCGCGCTCTGGGCGATTTCATTCCCGGCGCTGGGATTACTGGCCGCTGTCGTGGTGCAATCGGTGGCCCGCGAGCTCCGCGGAGGCCGCTGGCTGACCGCCGTCGCGTACGGCTGCAGCGCCGCCGCTTCGATGCTGCAGTTCACTACCGTCGTCACCGGCAATCCGGAACCGTCGTCGTTGGCGTTCCTGCTCCTGACGATGTGCTACGGGATCATCATCGTCGTGCTCGGCGTCATGACGCGGGAGCAGGCCAATGGCCGGCGTGTCGTCTGGGTATCGGCGCTGGCGCTGTTTGCCGTGTCCGCATCGCATCTTGGGCGATTTCACGGCGGCAGCAACGGCTGGGCGGTTGAACTGATTGGCCATCATGCCGCCATACCGCTGGCGTTTGCGATCCTCTACCAGGATTACCGCTTCGCACTCGCCGATCTGTTTCTCAAGCGGGCACTGACGCTGATCGCCATCGTCGCCATCTCGTTCGCAGGCTACAGCGTGGCCGCCAGCCTGGCGGCGGGCCCGTTGGCCGCGGCCGTGCTGATGTCGCTGTGGGTCGCGACGGCGCTGCTCTCGCCATGGCTGCACCGGCGCATGGTGCGTTTCGTCGATCAATCGCTGCTCGGCCGCGTCGATTACGCGGCCCTGCGGGCGGCGATCGCGCAGGAGCTGCAGGCACAGGAGACGATCGAGGCGGTTCTCGATAGCACGGCCTCGCACCTCGCGCGCGCACTCAACGCCAGACAGGTGTGGTGGAGCGTGCAGGATGGGCGCAAAGACACGCAACC
>DASUSZ010000111.1:0-5532 GCA_036374815.1 Vicinamibacterales bacterium
CCGGACATCTCGGTCACGTTCACGGGCCTCAAGTTCACGAACCCGTTCCTGCTGTCGTCGGCGCCGCCGACGGAGTCCGACAGCAACATCATGCGGGCGTTCGAAGCCGGCTGGGGCGGCGTGGTGACGAAGACCATCGGCTTGCACCCGGTGACGAACGTCGCGGGACCGAAAACGAAATTCCTGCGCTCCACGCTTGATGGCCATCTATCCATGCAGAAGCGCCCGGACACGGCGCTGCACTCGTCGTGGAACTGGGAGCTCATCTCGGACAAGCCGCTCGACTGGTGGATTCCGAAGATCGAAGGCATCAAGAAGGCGCATCCGGATCGGATGCTGATCGCGTCGATCATGGCGGGCTCGGGCAGCGACCGCGAGCTCGCGCACTGGCAGGACCTCGCGAAGGCGTGCCAGGACGCCGGCGCCGACGCGTTCGAGCTGAACCTGTCGTGCCCGCACATGGATCGCAAGGACATGGGATCCAACCTCGGCAAGGATCAGCAGCAGGTGTCGATCGTCACGCAGGTCGTGAAGGAAGTCGCGAAGGTGCCGGTGTGGTCGAAGCTGACGCCATCGACCACCGAGATCGCCGAAGAAGCCGGCGCGGCGTTTCGCGGCGGCGCGGACGCGATCGTATCGTCGAACACCTTCCCGTCGCTGCCGCTGATCGATCCGGAAACGCTCGACTTCGAGATGAACGTCGACGGCTTGGTGTCGAGCGGCGGACTGGGCGGACCGGCGATCCTGCCGCAGTCGCTCGCCAAGATGTCGCAGCTGACCAGGGCGTTTCCGGACAAGGAGTTCTCCGGCATCGGCGGCATCAGCACCTTTGCGCACGCGCTCAACTACATGCTGCTCGGCTGCGGCACGGTGCAGGTCTGCACGGCGGCGATGCTCGATCGCGCCATCGGCCCGACGGTGATCAAGAACCTGATCGACGGCATGCAGCAGTTCATGGAGAAGCGCGGCTATCAGTCGCTCGAGGACTTCCGCGGCATGCGCCGCGGCAACGTCGTCGTGCACTCGCAGATTCGCCGGCCGGAAGGAAAGGAGTACCACGGCGGCCACGACGCCGAAGGGTACGCGAGTTGAGCAGGGACTTCGTTGAGTTAAGCGAAGACGTTTCCTCGAGCCCACTCTGGAACCCGGATCTCGCGCCGACGACGATCGCGAGCAGGACCTGGTCGACGTATCACATCGCCGCGCTGTGGATCGGCATGAGCGTGGTCATCACCACCTACACGCTGGCGTCGGGCCTGATGCAGCAGGGCATGACGTTGTGGCAGGGGCTCGTCAAGATCCTGCTCGGCAACGCGATCGTGCTCGTCCCGATGATCCTGAACGCGCACGCCGGCACCAAGTACGGGGTGTCGTTCCCGGTGTTGTGCCGCGCGGCGTTCGGCGTGAAGGGCGCCAACGTCCCGGCGATTCTGCGGGCGATCGTCGCGTGCGGATGGTTCGGCATTCAGACGTGGATCGGCGCGCTCGCGCTCGAGGCGCTGCTGACCGCGGCCTGGCCGGGCTGGGCGAACGTTCCCGGCTCGATCTGGATCTCGTTCGCGATCTTCTGGGCGGCGCAGGTTGCCATCATCGTGCGCGGCCTCGAAGGCATCAAGTGGCTCGAAGCGTGGTCGGCGCCGCTGCTGCTCGGCGGCGGCGCGCTCCTGTTGTGGTGGGCGATCGGCAACGGCGGCGGGCTGACGCGCATCCTGTCGGAGGCGCCGAGACTGCAGCAGGGCAGCACGCCGTTCTGGACGCTGTTCCCCGCCGCGCTGACCGCGAACGTCGGCTACTGGGCGACGCTCAGCCTCAACATTCCCGACTTCACACGCTACGCGAAGTCGCAGCGATCGCAGGCGGTCGGCCAGGCGCTGGGCCTGCCGGCGACCATGACGGCATTTGCGTTTCTCGGCGTCGCCGTCACGAGCGCGACGATCGTCATTTACGGCGAGGCGGTGTGGGACCCGGTGGCGCTGATTGCGAGGATCGGCAGCCCGTTCGTGGTGATCTTCGGCGCGCTGGTGATTCTCGCCGCGCAGATCACCACTAACATGGCCGCCAACGTTGTCTCGCCGGCGAACGATTTTTCCAGCCTGGCGCCGAAGAAGATCAGCTACATAGCCGGCGGTCTGATCACGGCCGCGTTCGGTGTCCTGATGATGCCGTGGAAGCTCTACGCCGACGCATCCGCGTACATCTTCACGTGGCTGATCGGCTACTCCAGCCTGATGGGCGCGATCGGCGGCGTGCTGATCGCCGATTACTGGATCGTGCGAAGGCGCGAACTGTCGCTGCCCGATCTGTTCAAGATGAACGGCGCCTACACCTACACCAACGGCGTGAACGCAAAGGCAATGATTGCGCTGGTGCTGGCGATCCTCCCGGTCGTGCCGGGATTCGTGCGGGCTGCCCTGACGCCTGGCGGTGTCGTCCCGAATCCGACGCTATTCGACCACCTATATACCTACGCCTGGTTCGTCACCTTCGCGCTCAGTGCGGCGATCTACCTTGCTTCGATGCACCGGGGCAAATAGCGAATGCCCGACGTCCGTGTCAGGCAGCCGCACCGAAGGTAATATGCCTCAATGCAGACGGGCTCTTACATCAACGGCAAGTGGCACAAACCCTCCGGCAAGATCTCCAGGAACATCAATCCCGCTGATACGAGCGACGTCATCGCCGAGTATCCGCTCGCGACGGCGGCGGACGTGCGGACCGCGATCGATGCGGCGATGAAGGCGTGGCCGGCGTGGAAGAAAACGCCGGGGCCGGAGCGCGGGCGCGTGCTGTGGCGCGCGGCCGACATCGCGCGGCGGCGGGTCGACGAGATCGCGCAGACGCTCACCCGCGAAGAAGGGAAGATCCTCAAGGAAGCGAAAGGCGAAGTGCTCAAGGGCATCTCGCTGCTCGAGTACTACGCCGGCGAAGGCTTCCGCATGCACGGCAAGACGCTGCCGTCGGAATCGCGCGACACGTTTACCTACACGATTCGCCAGCCGCTCGGTGTCGTCGGCCTGATCGCGCCGTGGAACTTTCCGTGGGCGATCCCGGTCTGGAAGAGCGCGCCGGCGATCGTCGCCGGCAACTGCGTGGTATTCAAGCCGGCGGAGCTGACGCCGGCGACGTCGATCCTGCTTGCCGAGATTTACGAAGAGGCAGGGCTGCCGCCCGGCGTCTTCAACATGCTCGTTGGCTCCGGCTCGGAGGTTGGCGAAGCAATGGTGCATGCGCCCGAGCTGCGCGCGATTTCCTTCACCGGGTCCAACAAGATCGGCAACGCGCTCTACGTGAAAGCCGCGCAGCGCGGCGCCAAGGTCACGTGCGAAATGGGCGGCAAGAACGCCGTCATCGTCATGCCGGATGCCGATCTCGACAAGGCGGCGATCGCGATCCACGGCGGCGCCTTTGGATCGACCGGGCAACGCTGCACCGCGACCTCGCGCGTGATCGCGCATCCCGACGTGAAGAAGGCCCTCGTCGATCGACTGGTTGCCGCTGCTGAAAAGATCAAGCTTGGTCCCGGCCTGGATACCGCATCGGATATGGGGCCATCAGTCGACGAGAAGCAGTGGAAGACGGTCATGGATTACATCGGCGTCGGCAAGAGCGAAGGCGCGAAGCTGCTCACCGGCGGCACGCGGCCCGAAGCGCTGAGCAAAGGGTTCTTCGTCCAGCCAACGATCTTCGACGGCGTCTCGCCATCGATGCGCATCTTCAAGGAAGAAATCTTCGGACCGGTACTGTCGGTCGCGACCGCGAATTCCCTCGAAGAAGCTCTGAAGTTTGCGAACAGCGTCGAGTACGGTTTGACGACGTCGATCTTTACGTCGGATATCACGTCGGTGATGAAGTTCGTCGAGGACGTCGAGACCGGCATGGTGCACGTCAACGAGCCGACGGTCGGCGGCGAAGCGCAGCTGCCGTTCGGCGGCACCAAAGCGACCGGTGTTGGCGAGCGCGAAATGGCCGAAGAGGGGCTGAACTTCTTCACCGAAATCAAAACGGTGTTCATCAACTACTCGGGGTCGGCTGAACGGTCGATGACGCGGTGACGCCGGCGCGACGCCGCGGCCGCCGCAGCGAGCCGATAATTGCGGCTGCCAGCAGGCCGGCGATGATTCCCAGCGACCAGGTGATCGGGAACTTGCCGCCAAAGGCGTCGTTCAGCCACACCATTTTCAGGCCGACGAAAATCAAGATGCCGGCCAGCGCGTACTTCAGCAGCGCGAACCGTTCGACGGCGCCGGCCAGCAGGAAGTACATCGAACGCAACCCCAGGATCGCGAAGACGTTCGAAGTGAAGACGATCAAGGGCTCAGCCGAGATGGCGAAGATCGCCGGCACGGAATCGACCGCGAAGATGACGTCGCTCATTTCCAGGAACAGCAGCGCGACCATCAGTGGCGTCGCGTGCCAGCGGCCGCCGATCCGGACCAGGAATCGCTGGCCGTGGAACTGCGGCGTGATCGGCATCAGCCGCCGGAACAGCCGGATCACCGGGTTGCGCCCGGGATCGACCTGCTGAGACGGCACGAACAGCATCTTGACGCCGGTCACCAGCAGGAACAGGCCAAACAGCATCACGACCGCGGCATATTGCATCAGCACCGAGCCGAGCGCGATGAACACGGCGCGGAACACGAGCGCGCCAATGATCCCGTAAAACAGCACGCGGTGCTGATAGGTCGCCGGTATGTTGAAGTAGCTGAACACCAGGACGAAGACGAAGATGTTGTCGACGGCCAGCGACTTCTCGACGATGTAGCCGGTCAGGAACTCGAGGCCGAGCCGGCGGCCCTCGTCGCCGCCGAACAGGGACGCCGCATAGAGGTAGAACCCGTAGTTGAACAGCGCCGCGACCGAGACCCAGATGGCAGACCACGCCAGCGACTCACGGAACGACACCACATGGGCGTCGCGGTGGAACACGCCGAGATCGACGGCAAGCATCGCCAGCACCAGTCCGGTGAAGGCGGCGTAGAACCACCAGTAATCAGCGAATGAAAACAGCACGTCCATGTCGGCGATCTCTCACCCCAGTGATGGGCGCGAGCGGTCAGGCCGCCGTGCGCGCCAGTTCGTAGCGGCCATCCGGCGCCAGTCGCAGCTCTCCGGCCGCGACCAGCCGCAGCAGCACCGCCTCGCAGTCGTGTTGCGGCAGGCCAAACCACCGTGCCGCCTGCAGCAGCGACAGCCGCAGCGCCGGCAGCTTGCGGAACACGGTCATCACCTGTTGCCTGCGCGACGATGATTCGCCGAAGTAGACCATCCCTGCCTCCCGGCCGGACGGCGCCGGCCACGAGGGCAATGTAGCGAGGCCGGGGATAGATAGACAAATAGAAAGTTTCTGATTAACACTTAGACCAGATCTATATGGAACAGGCGCCCTCGACCTGGCTCAACTACCATCATCTGCTCTACTTCTGGACGGTGGTGCGCGAGGGCGGCATCGCCAGGGCGGCGGCCAAGCTGCGGCTGTCGCAGCCGACGATCAGCGCGCAGGTGCACCGCCTCGAAGACGCCCTCGGCGCG
>DASUSZ010000112.1:0-4648 GCA_036374815.1 Vicinamibacterales bacterium
GCTCGACGATGCGAGCATCTTTCGCGCGATGCGGCGGACCGGCAAGAACGGCGGCACGATCTGCATGCATGCCGAGAACGGCGGCGTGATCGACGTGCTGGTGAAGGAAGCGCTCGCCAGCGGCCAGGCGGCGCCGAAGTATCACGCGCTGACGCGGCCGGCGCGCGCCGAGGGCGAGGCCACGCATCGCGCGATCGCGCTTGCCGAGATCGCCGATGTCCCGGTCTACATCGTCCACTTGTCCGCCGCCGAAGCGCTGGAGATGGTGACCGAAGCGCGCGACCGCGGCCTGCCGGCCTTCGCGGAAACCTGTCCGCAGTACTTGTTCCTGTCGTACGACAACTACGAAGAGCCCGGCTTCGAAGGATCGAAATACGTGATGAGCCCGCCGCTGCGGCAGAAGTCGACGCAGGATCGCCTCTGGCGCGGGCTGGCGTTCAACGATCTGCAAGCGATTGCCACCGACCACTGCCCGTTCTGCATGAAGGAAAAGCACCTGGGCGACGGCGACTTCTCGAAGATCCCAAACGGCGCTCCCGGCGTCGAGACGCGCATGAGCCTGGTTTACGACGGCGGCGTGCGCGCGGGGAAGATTTCGATGAATCGATTCGTCGAGTTGACGTCGACCTCACCCGCGAAGATCTTCGGCATGTTCCCGAAGAAAGGCACCATCGCTCCGGGCTCGGATGCCGACATCGTCATCTTCGATCCCGAGAAGAAGACGACGCTCTCGGCCAAGACGCATCACATGAAGGTGGATTACAACCCGTACGAAGGCCGGCAGGTGACGGGCGTCACGGAAACCGTGTTGTCGCGCGGCAAGGTGATCATCGAAGGCGGGAAATTTACAGGCAAAGCTGGTTCCGGTTCGTTCTTGAAGCGGAGCCCGCGCTTTATGTAGAGAGGCTTCAGCCTCGCCTGCAATCAAGCCGCCGGCGTATTCCATCCGCCGACATCGGCGACCAGCCGATTCGCTTCCTGCGGTCCCCAACTCCCCCGCGTGTACTCGTGCAGCGGCGCTGAGGTCGCGTTGATCAACGGGTCGACGATCGCCCACGCGTTTTCGACGACGTCCTGGCGGGCGAACAACGTCGCGTCGCCCTGCATCGCGTCACCCAGCAGGCGTTCGTACGCATCCATGTCGTCGCTGGTGTCCTGGCGGACCACCGACAGCTCGATCGGCTTGCCTTCCATGCGCTCACCCGGCGTCTTGATCAGCGCGCCGACCGCGATCGCCACTTGCGGGCCGAGCCGGAAGCGGACGTAGTTGCCATGTCGATGCGGTTTCCCTGAAAACACCACCGACGGCGCCGGCTTGAGCTCCACGCTGACTTCCGTCACCGTGCGCGCGAGCGATTTTCCCGCGCGCACGAAGAACGGCACGCCCTGCCAACGCCATGAGTCCACCTGCAGCCGCAGCGCCGCATAGGTCGGCACCCGCGAATCCGCGGCGACGCCGGCTTCGGATCGATAGCCGAGAAACTGTCCGAGCACCAGGTCGCGCGCATCCATCCTCCGGACGGTGCGCAACACCTTGGCTTGTTCGTCGCGAATCGCCTCGGCGCCGGTGCTCGACGGCGGCTCCATCGCGAGGAGACTCAACACCTGGAACAGATGATTCTGAATCACGTCGCGGATCACGCCGGTCTCTTCGTAAAATCTGCCGCGGCCGTCGACGCCGAACGCTTCGGCCATGGTGATCTGCACGTTCTCGACGTAATGGCGGTTCCATAGCGGCTCGAGCAGCGCGTTGGCGAAGCGGAAGAACAGGATGTTCTGCACCGCCTCCTTGCCAAGGTAATGATCGATGCGGAAGATCTGCGGCTCGTCGAGGTGCTGGTGCAGGGTGGCATTCAGCTCCCGCGCCGATTTCAGATCGCGCCCGAACGGCTTTTCCACCACGATGCGCGCGCCGGCGATGCAGTTCGCAGCGGCGAGGTGCTGGACGACGACCGGGAACATGCTTGGCGGGATGGCGAGATAGTGCAGCGGGCGCGTCGCCGCTCCGAGCTCGGCTTTGAGCCGCGCGAACGACCGTGGATCGTTGTAGTCGGCGTCGACGTAACGGAGCAGCGATGCCAGCTTGGCGAACGCCTCGTCGTCGAGCTCGCCGTGCGCGGTGATGCTGTCGCGCGCACGCTCGATCACCTGTTCGCGCGTCCAGCTCGATCGCGCGAAGCCGATCACCGGCACGTCGAGCGTGCCGCGCTTCGCCATCGCATGCAGCGCGGGGAAGATTTTCTTGTAGGCGAGATCGCCGGTAATGCCGAAGAAGACCAGCGCGTCGCTGCGGGCGCCGCCGCTCACTTCTGTTCCTTGTGGCCGCCGAAGCCGAAGCGCATCGCCGACAACACCTTGTTCTGAAACAGATCGTGATCGCGCGAGGCAAAGCGCTCGAACAGCGCCGCGCTCAGCACGTGCGCCGGCACACCCTCGTCGTTGGCGGCCTGCAGCGTCCAGCGGCCCTCGCCTGAATCCGCGACTGTACCCGCGAACTTGTCCAGCTTTGGATCGCCGGCAAACGCCGCCGCCGTCAGGTCGAGCAGCCACGACTGGATCACGCTGCCGCGACGCCACAGCTCGGTGATGTCCGCGAGATCGAAATCGTATTGGTAATGATCTGGATGTCGAAGCGGCGTGGTTTCCGCATCCTCGCGGGCTTGCACCTTGCCGATGTTCGCCCGGCTCAGGATGTTGAGGCCCTCGGCATACGCGGCCATCAACCCGTATTCGATGCCGTTGTGGATCATCTTGACGAAGTGGCCGGCGCCGGACGGCCCGCAGTGAAGATAACCCTGATCCGCGGTCGACGTCCTGGACTCGCGGCCTGGCGTTGGCGGCAGCGACCCGCGGCCCGGCGCGAGCGCCTGGAACAGCGGCTCGAGCTGCCGCACCGCCCGAGTATCGCCGCCGATCATCAGGCAGTAGCCGCGCTCGAGTCCCCACACGCCGCCCGACGTGCCGACGTCGAGGTAATGAATGCCGCCGGCGGCCAGCGCCTTCGATCGCGCGATCGCGTCGTGGTAATGCGAATTGCCGCCGTCGATGATGATGTCGCCGCGCGACACCAGCGGCGTCAGCGACGCAATCACGTCGTCGACCACCGCCGCCGGCACCATCAGCCAGATCGCGCGCGGCGTCTGCAGCTGCTTGACGAAATCCTCCAGCGAGGCGGCGTTGACGGCGCCGTCACGTTCGAGCGCGGCGCGCGCTTCAGGAGAGCGGTCGTGGACGACCGCGGAGTGCCCGGCGCGGATGAGGCGCTTGACCATGTTGGCGCCCATCCGGCCGAGGCCGATCATGCCGATCTGCATCCATCGAGGATACTGCTACTGCAGCGTCACCGCGGTGCCGCTGATCGTGACCATCAGCATGCTGCCGTTGCTGCCGACGGTCTCGTAATCGATGTCGATCGCCACCACGGCATTGGCCCCCATCTCAGCCGCCGCGGTCTTGATCTCCTCCATCGCGAGCTCCCGCGCCCGCCTGAGCTCGCGCTCGTAGGTGGCGGAACGCCCGCCGACGATGTCGCGGATGCCGGCAAACACATCCTTGAAGATGTTGGCGCCCATGATCGCTTCGCCGGTGACCACCCCCCGGTAGCTGGTGATCTTCTTGCCTTCGATGTTCGGGGTGGTCGTGACGGTGATTGCTGCTGACATTGTGCGTGAGCCTCCTGTCAGCTAGAGACGGCGGTCCTCCTCTGGTAGTTTCATCGAAAATGACGATGAGAAGCGTCGAATCATTCGCTTCTTAGCGCGGTCACGGGCTCCACTCGAGCGGCGCGGGTCGCCGGTATCAGGTAGCCGGCGATCGCCACTGCTGCCAGCGCGAGCGCGGAACCGATGAACACGATCGGATCCGTGGCGCTGACTTCGTAGAGCAGCGTGCCGAGCAGGCGCGAAGATGCAAACGCGATCACCGCGCCGGCGGCAATGCCGAACGCGCTCAGCATCAGCCCTTCCTTCACCACCATCGACAGCAGCGTCGATCGCGTCGCGCCGACGGCGGCACGGATCGCGAGCTCGCGCTCGCGCTGCGCCACCGTATACGACATCACGCTGTAGATGCCGAGGATCGCCAGTGCCGCCGCGAGCCCGCCGAAGATCACGCTCAACCACGACAGCAATCCCGATTGCCGCGTCGAGTTCGCCACCACTTCTTCGAAGGTCCGCATTGTCGACAGCGCCACGTACGGCGTGATCTGCGCCATCGTCTGCCGGATCTGATTCGACAACCCGGCGGGATCGCCGGCCGCCCTCACCACCATCGTCATGCTCGGCGATGGATTCTGATCGAACGGCACGTAGACTTCCGGATCGGGCTGCAGGTCGACGCGGCGCGAACGAATGTTGGCGGCGACGCCGACAATGATGTTCGGCGGCGAGGTATTGCCGAAGATCTTGATCGGCTGGCCGACGACGGCAGGGGGATCGAGGGTCGGAAAGAGCCGCTTCGCGAGCGTCTCGTTGACCACCGCGACCAGCTGGTTGCCGGCGCGATCGCGATCGTCGAGCGGGCGTCCCGCCACCATCCGCATGCCCATCGTCTCGAAGTAGTTGTCCATGACGATGCGGAACTCGGTGACCGGCACGCCTTCGTCTTCGCGCGTCTGATCGACGCGGCGCACCGGGCCGTTGTTGCCGGT
>DASUSZ010000113.1:0-2595 GCA_036374815.1 Vicinamibacterales bacterium
CCGACGTGCACCTGCACGGCCGCTGCGTGGCGGTGAAACCATGACGGGCCATCAGGCCATCGGGCCATCAGGCCAGCAAATGCGCGCGTCCCGGGTGCTCGTCATCGGCGGGCTTGGCTTCATCGGTATCAACCTCACGTCGAAGCTCGTCGACTCAGGCGCGCGCGTGACCGTGCTGACGCCCAGCCGCGCGAAGCACGCCGAGGATGCGTCGGTGCTCGAGCGGAAGGGCGTTGAAGTCGTCGAAGGCGATCTCCGCGACCAAGCGTTGCTCGCCCAGCTCGTCGCCGCGAAGGAATGCATCTTCAACCTGTCGGGCCAGTCGGGCGCGGTCCGATCGATGGAAGACCCGTGGACGGATCTCGACGTCAACCTGCGCGGCAATCTGGTGTTGCTAGAAGCGCTGCGTGAGCACAATCGCGGCGCCAAGGTCGTGTTTGCCGGCTCGCGGCTGCAATACGGCCATCCCGATCAGCTGCCCGTGAAGGAAGAAGCGGAGAAGCATCCGCTCTGCCTGCACGCGATTCACAAGCAGGCAGTGGAGCAGTATCTGGAGCTCTATTCGCGCTTGTTCGGCATTCGCTACTCGATCGCGCGCATCACCAATCCGTACGGTCCGGGCCAGCCGCGCAGCCGCACCGCCTACGGCGTGATCAATCGGATGATCCACCAGGCGATCGCCGACCGCCCGCTGACGATCTACGGCGACGGGGCGCAGCAGCGCGATTACGTCCACGTGGACGATGTCGTGGACGCGCTGATGCTGCTGGCAGCTTCTCCGAAGGCGGACGGACGCGCCTACAACGTTGCCAGCGGCACGGGCATCAGCCTGATCGATCTGGCAAAGACGATCATCGCGATCGCCGGCGCCGGCCGCATCGAGCACGTCGAGTGGCCCGAGCTGGCGAAGCAGATCGAAACCGGCGATTTCGTCGCCGACCTGTCGCGGATTCACAGCGAGCTTGGCTGGCAGCCGCGGATTCCGCTGCGCGCCGGACTCGAGAAGACGGTGTCGTTCTACCGCACCGCCGCGGTGCCGTGACCGGGCGCCGGCATCGCGTGCTGTATCTGTCGCACGCCTTCATGGTGGGCGGCGCCGAGGAAATGGTGCTGAACCTGGTGCGCCACCTGCCGCCGCGTTTCGAGCCGATGGTCGCCTGCATTCACGAGGCCGGCCCGATCGGCGAGGAGATTCGCCGGACCGGTGTGCCGTTCGAAGTGCTCGGTCTGACGCCCGGCGTTGCGAGGCCGCTCGACGTGCTGCGGCTCCGCGACGCGCTGCACCGCATGTCGCCAACCATCGTGCATACGTTCCTGCTGACCGGCAGCCTCTACGGCCGCTTCGCCGCGATGATGAGCGGCGTGCCGATCGTGATCGGCACCGAAGTGAACATCTACGAGAACAAGAAGCCGCTCCACGCACGGATGGAACGCTGGCTCATGAACCGGACCGATGCCGTCGTGGCGTCGGCCGGATCGGTCAAGGATTACTACGTCGCGCAGGTCGGCGCTGATCCCGCGGCCGTGGAAGTGATCTACAACGCCGTCGACTGGGCGCAGCTGCAGGCGACGATGTCGCGGCAGGAATTTCGCGCGTCGGCCGGGGTCCCCGCGGACGCTCCCGCGGCCGCGATCATTGCGCGCCTGACCGAGCAGAAGGCGCACCGCGTGCTGTTCGAGTCGATGACGGATCCGCGGCTGGCCGCGCTGCACCTGATCGTCGTCGGCGACGGCGAGCTGCGCGACGATCTGCGATCGCGCGCGGCGTCGCTGGGCATTGCCGGCCGCGTCCACTTCCTCGGCGCCCGGCGCGATCTTGGAAACATTCTCGCCGCCAGCGACATCTTCGCGATGCCCTCGTTCTGGGAGGGTCTGCCGCTGTCGATGGTGCTCGCGATGGGCGCAGGGCTGCCGGTGGTGGCGTCGAGGGTCGCGGGCATTCCCGAAGTGGTGCGCGATCACGTCAGTGGCTTGCTGGTCGATGCGGGCGACACCACGCAGCTGGCGCGAGCCCTGGCCGCGCTCGTGCAGGACCCTAAGCTGCGATCGCGGCTTGGCGCGGCGGCTCGAGAGTTCGTTCTACCGCGCTTCGGTGTCGACGGCTACGTCGCCTCGATTACCGCCCTCTACGATCGCCTGATCGCAGCGAAAGGTCTCTCCACCTTCGCTGAAGCTACGGTGGATAAAAATTGACCCTGGGCATCCTCTACCACATGCCGTTCTGGCAGACCGCCGACGGCACGTTGTGGGAAGCGGAGGGATCGTTCGCGCGCTACGTCGATTCGCTGGCGCCGTACTTCGATCGCGTCGTTTTGTCGGTGCCGGTTTTCGATACGCCGCCTGCTGCCGGATCGCGCGTGCACGCGAAGAACGTCTCGCTCGCGCCGCTGCCGTATTTCCCCGGGCCGCGGCAGTTCTATCCCAGGCTGCCGTCGATCCTGCCGCGGCTGCGCTCCTGGGTCGATCAATGCGACGTGGTTCACCTCCGCGTCCCGTCGCCGGCCGCGATCTTCGCGTTCCGGCTTGCGCGCGCGCGGAACAAGCCGGTATTCCTGCTGGTCGTCGGCGACTACGAAGCGCTGCTGCCGCATCTTG
>DASUSZ010000114.1:0-4295 GCA_036374815.1 Vicinamibacterales bacterium
AGCTGGTTGAAGCGAATCTCGTAGGTGCTGCGGACGCGCGCCGGGTTGCCGAACTCGGCAATTGCCGTAAATTCCTCGCCCGCCAGCGCGCGGCTCCACATCGCCTTGACTTCGGCCTGCTGCTCCGGCTGGTTCGCGAGCAGGTCGATGAGCCGATCGCCGGCGCGCGGCCGCACGCCGTAGACGCGCTCGAACTCATCGGCCGCGGCGCGGTTGACCGCCATCAGACGATAGTCGAGGTCCGAGACGAGCACGAACGCGTTGGTGCCTTCGACGATGTCCGCGAGCAGCTTGCGCTCGGCGAGCGCGTCGTTGACGCGCCGTTCCAGCGTTTCGTTCAGCTCGCGCAGCCGGCCCTCGCTGTCGCGGAGCGCGCGCTCGCTCAGAATGCGCTGCGTGGTTTCAAAGCACGCGCAGAACATGCCGTTGATCTTTCCGGCGTCGTCGCGCACGGGCGAATACGAGAAGGTGAACCACGTCTGCTCGTCGTAGCCTTTGCGGTTCATCAGCAGCGGCAGATCTTCGTGGTAGGTCGCCTGGCCGGCGAGCGCCGCGTCGATCAGCGGGCTGATGTCGGGCCAGATCTCCGGCCAGATGTCGTAAAACTTCCGCCCGAGCGCGCGCGGATGCTTGGCGCCGAGAATTTCCGCGTACGGATCGTTATAGAGAAAGCCCAGCTCGGGGCCCCACGCGACGAACATCGGGAAGCGCGATTCGAGCAGCACGCCGACGACCGCCTTGAGCGAGTGCGGCCAGCTCGCCGGCGTGCCGAGCGGCGATGCGGACCAGTCGTGTTCGCGCATCATCGCGCCGACGCGCCCGCCACCGGCGAGGAAGTCTAACGAGTGGGGCATTGAAAGTTCCGGCAGGGGTGCCGTGGCGATCGTAATACGACTGCCGCCCTACGCTTCTGCATGATTTGCATGGCGCCACGGCCGGGGTGGCTAGCGGCGGTCGATGAACCGCTGCGCCCACAGTTCAAGAGCCACCGGGATCCAGAATCCTTCGGTCGTGGATGGTGCTGACAAGGCGCGGCGCCACCAGCGCCGCACGACGCTGACGTCGACAAGGCCGCGCGACGCCATCCCTGGCAGGAGACGCTCTTCCATCAACTCGACAAATCGCGGCGCGCGAAAGTACTGCCCGATCGGCAGGTTGAACCCCCACTTGCGCCGATCGACGAACGCCGAATCGAAGTGCCGGCGCGCCAGGCGTTTCACGATCGCCTTCCCCGCCAGCTGCTCCGAAGGGAGCGCACGCGCGAAGCGGACGAGACGCAGGTCGAGAAACGGGACGCGATTCTCGATGCCGTGCGCCATCATCATGCGATCCTGCCGTGCGAGCAGATCGACGAGATGCGTTCGCATCTCGTACTTCACGCAGTTCGAGAGATGGTCCCCCTGCCCTTCCAGAAACAGCGCGCGCCGTTTGTCGATGGCCGGACGAAGATCCGCGCCGGGCCGAAGCTTCGCCAGTCGCGCCTCGGAGTGGAACTGCGTCGCGCGGATGAACGCGTCGCCGCCGGTCACCGCCGCAGCGGTGAAGCGCGCGTAGCCGGCAAACAGTTCGTCGGCACCTTCGCCGCTCAGCAGCACGGTGACGTGTTCGCGCGACCGCTGCGCCAGCAGCCACAGCGCGAGCGAGTTCGGATGGCCAATCGGTTGATCCATGTGCCAGCTGGCGGCGTCGAGCGCGCCGATGAACGCGCCGGCGTCGAACCGGAAGCGATGGCTGGCCGCCCCGGCGACCGCGGCGGCTTCGACGATCCATCGCTCCTCGGAAAACTTCGCCTCGTCGAACACGATCGAGAACGCGTCGACGCCGCCGGCCAGCACCGCGACCAGGGACGAATCGACGCCCCCGGACAATTGGCAGCCAACCTCGACGTCGCTTCGCAGTTGCGAGCGGACGCTCGCATGGAGCAGGTCGCCGAGTTGCGCAACTGCCTCTTCGTGCGTCAGCGGCAACGTCGGCTCGTCCGGGATGCTCCAGTAGCGCGTCGTCTCGACGCCCGCCGGCGTGATCGTGACGCGATGGCCCGGAGCGACGTGGCGCACGCCTTTCAACAACGCGGACTCACCGGCGATGTAGCGGAACGCCAGCAGCTCGTCGACGAGCGACTCATCGATCTCGGCGTGGAATTTCGGATGCGCGAGAAATGCCTTGGCTTCCGAGGCGAACAGCACGCTTTCGCCGCACTGCGTCCAATACAGCGGCTTGATGCCGAAATGATCGCGGACGAGATGCACGACGCCGTCACGGGCGTCCGCGATCACGATCGCGAACATGCCGTCGAGACGCGCGACCAGTCCGTCGATGCCGTGGCGTTGGTAAAGCGCGAGGACTACTTCCGCATCGGAGCGGCCGCGAAACCGGTAGCCGCCGCGTTCGAGCTCTGGCTGGAGATCGAGCGCGTTATAGATCTCGCCGTTGAAGAGCACGTGAACCGATTCGCCGGTCATCGGCTGCCGGCCGTGCACCGACAAATCCAGAATGCTCAAACGCTGGAAGCCGAGCCCGACACCTGGCGTTCCGCTGCGCAGCGCCGTGCACAGCGTGGCGCAGTCGTCGGGTCCGCGATGCTTCAGCGCGTCCGTCATCGCCGACAGCACGCGCTCGTCGGCCGGCGCACCATCGAGATTCACGAATCCGGCAATGCCGCACATGACGTCCTCGTGCGCCTAATTCCGCGGGTCGCGGGCGCGGTATTCGAATCCGAGCTTTCGCGCGAAGCCGGGATCGACGGCGCTATTGCCGATGTAGATGCATCTGCCGGGATCGAGGCGGAAGCGATGAATCAGCACCACGCCCAGGCCAGGCAGCGGCTTGCGGCACCAGCAGCGGGGCGGCCCCGGCGCGTGCGGGCAGTAGACGACGTCGATCGGGAACCCGAGCCGCGCATTCAACTGCTCAAATTCTGCTGCGACCTCCGCCGGCGTCCGCGTGCCGCCGGCAATGCCAGGCTGCCACGACATGCCGAGCACCAGCCTGCCTTCGTCGTGATGGGTGCGCATCGTCTCGACAAGGCGCTCATCGATGTCGTCGCACCACACGATGGCTGCACGGTTGGTGTAATCAGCAGGCCATTGCCTTGCGAACGCCACCTTCTCGATCGAGGCGAAGCCTTCCGCGGAATCGGGCGCCTCGAGCTCGCGTTGATAGCGGAATTGCGCCGCGGGCAGGAACGCCGCGACGTCCGTCTTGTTGAGCGATGCCAGTTCGTCATCGCCCGGCAGCCGCCCGTATCGCTGAATCAATCGCCACGCCGCGTTCACTTGCGCATCTTCCAGCGACGTTGTTACCCAGATGCACTTCACCGGCACCCGGTGAGCGGCGGCCGCCTGCAACACTTCTGCCCTCGATTTGCGCGAAGCATAGGTGTTGTCGACGACGATGCGTGACTTTCCGGAATCCAGAGCGCGATCGAGATCGCCCGCGAGTGCGCGCAGCGTGCCGCCGGTCTCGTCGCGGCTCAGGCGCTGGTAGCCGGCCTCGACGAATCGCTGCGCCAGCGTCGTCTTCCCGGCGGCGGGAATGCCCATCACCATCACGATCGCCGCATCCGTTCTGGCTTGCGCAGGGCCAGGGCGATCCGTTCGCATCAATTTGCCGGACGGAAATGCCTCATCCAGCCGCTCGCGATCGGTGCGGGTCAACAGGATTCGTTGCGCGCCTGCCGATGCCTGCGCCGTTTCGACGCGCGTCGCACCCGGCAACGGCACGATGGTCTCGCTCAGATCGGTGAGCCACGCCAGCGCGACATCGAACGGCGAAACGCCGTGACCCGCGGCAACGCCCTGAAGCGCGGGATGCTTCGCCGTGCGGGCGGCCGATTTCCGTCCGCCGAGCGGCCGATGCGCAAGCAGACGCAAGCCATGCTGGGCGCAGTACGCGGCCACGCCGCTCAACAGCGCCGCATCGTTCCAGACGCTCAATTCGACTTGAATGGTGGTGATGTCCGCGATGCGCCGCGCGTCTTCGATCTGTCCGACCGTGACGTTGCAGAGCCCGATCCGATCGATCAACCCATCGCGTTGCAGCGACGCGAGCGCGCGCACGCTGGTTGCGAAAGAGGTTCGCGGATCGGGAGCATGTAGTTGATAGATTGCGATGCGCTCGACGCCGAGCGCCTCGCGGCTGCGCTCGCACGCCTCGCGCAGATGCCTGGCGCGTCCGTCGAGCTCCCACCGGCCCTCCGGCCGCGTCATGCCGCCCTTGGTGGCGACCGTGATGCTGGACCGATCGCCGGACCACGACGCGAGCGCGCGCGCGATCAAACGCTCGTTATGGCCGAT
>DASUSZ010000115.1:0-2679 GCA_036374815.1 Vicinamibacterales bacterium
GTGATCCAGGCGGTGCAGGCCGCCAAGATCCAGACGCGGCGCCCGCTCGAGATGGTGGTGTGGGCGCACGAGGAGAGCACGGCGTTCGGCGTCGGCACCGCCGCGAGCCGCATCGTCGCCGGCGACATCAAGCCCGGCGACATGGATCGCGTCTGGAACGGCATGAAGCGCTCGGATGCGATTCGCAGGATCGCCGGCAATCCCGATCAGATCGAGTCCGCGGTCCGCGCCAAGGGCACGTGGCACTCCTACGTCGAGCTGCACATCGAACAGGGCGGCACGCTCGACAAGGCCAGGGTGCCGATCGGCATCGTCGAAGGCATCGTCGCGATTCATCGTTACGACGTGGTGATCGAAGGCCAGGTCAATCACGCCGGCACCACGCCGATGAACGAGCGGCACGACGCGATGGTCGCCGCGGCGCAGCTGACGCTGGCGGTGCGCGAGATCGCCTCGCGCCGGCAGGGACGCCAGGTCGGTACCGTCGGGCGCATCGAGATCGAGCCGAACTCGCCGAACGTCATTCCCGGGCGGGCGATGCTGAGCGTCGAGTTCCGCGATCTGTCGGAGCAGGTGCTGCGCGAGCTGGGTGATGCAGTGCGCGCGCGCGGCGCCGGCATCGCGAAGGACACCGGCACGACGATCACTTTCACGCTGGCGAGCACCAACGTGCCCGCGATGGCGACGAGCGGCATCCAGGACGCGATCGGCCGCGCCGCCGCGTCGCTGAAGCTGAACACGATGAAGCTGCCGAGCGGCGCCGGCCACGACGCGCAGCAGATCGCGAAGCTGTGCCCGATGGGGATGATCTTCGTCCCGAGCGTCGGCGGCATGAGCCATACGCCGAAAGAACTGACGACGTGGGAAGACTGCGCCAACGGCGCCAACGTGCTCCTGCGCACCGTCCTCGACCTCGATCAGCGCGACAGCGTCTAGAGAAAAGAAGCCGCCCCTTTTCAGCGGCGGCTAATACGGCAGATCCTCGGGTCGACGGCCGATGTGATCGGGCAGCGGATCCGTCTCGAACTGCACGCACTCGATCGTCTCGCGATTGGCGAGCGCGGCCTTCGCGATGCGGTGCCGGCCGTCCATCACCTCGCCGTTGGCCGCGAGAATAATCGGGAATGACAAATCTGCCTCGTCGATCAGACGAATGTGATCGATCATCGCGCGCCAGGTCTGTCCCTCTTCGTCGCCCGACCATTTCCGATCGAGCTCGCCGAGATCCGTAATGCGGATGTGCCTGCGTGGGAAGTCCTTTGACAATTCGATCAGCCGCTCGACGTCCCACGCGAGCAGGCCCTGTGCAGAGTCCCGAAAGTAGTATTGCTTTCGCACCCGTCTCATCCTACCTTTTGATCACACGATGGCAGAGACGTCGGTGATCTTCGTCGGCGACAACGGCTGGACGGACATGGCCGCGGATCTGCCCGAGACGCGGATGACCTCGGCGCACGGCTTTCACCAGCCATGGTGGAAGGGCGTCCGGATCTTTCACCGCAACGGCTACGTCTACGAAGTCGAGGCCGCCAAGCCGGAGAACGAACTGCCGCCGCTGTCGAAGGTGCTTGCCGCGACGCTCTACAACCCCACCTACAACGTGCTCTACGAATATCGGTCGACCGGCTTCTACCAGCTCGAGGAGCTCAAGCAGGCGATCGATCGCGCCATCGACGCGGACGATGACGTGCTGACGCAATTCCACGAGGCCGATGAACTGCACGAGATGGTCGCCAAGGCCAACTCGTTCGACGATGTCGTCGAGGTGCTCGTGTATGCCGGGTCGGAAGTCCTCAACATCTGAAGCGCCGGCGATTGTAGTACGCTGATCCGCTACGTAGTCCCGCGGATTTGTCACTTTATGTATCTCTATCGCCTGATCGCCACCGTCTCGATTCAGTTGTTGATCGTCTCGTCCGCGGCGGCGCAGCCGGCCGCGACTGCGCCCGCGCGGCCTGCCGCTGCCAACGTCGCCACCGCGGTGCGCGCCACTGAAGCGCCGGCGATCGATGGCGACGTGCTTGGCGATCCGGCGTGGGCCCACGCCACGCCGATTACCACGTTCTGGCAGGAGCAGCCGAACGAAGGCCAGCCGGCGTCGGAGCGGACTGAAGTCCGCGTCATCTTCACCGCCGACACGCTTTACATCGGCGCGGTGCTCTACGATTCGGATCCGTCCGGCATCATCGTGTCGGATGCGCGGCGCGATGCGCCGCTCGACGACACCGACAGCTTCCAGATGATCGTCGACACCTACCGCGACCGGCAGAACGGGTTCGTGTTCGGCACCAACCCCGCGGGCATTGAGTACGACGGCCAGGTCACCAACGAGGGGCAGGGCGGCGGCGGCCTCGGGTTCGGACAGATGCAATCGGGCGGCTCCGGCGCCGGCTTCAACATCAACTGGGACGCGGCGTGGACGGTGCGTTCGAAGATCGGCGAGCACGGCTGGTCCGCGGAGTTCGCGATTCCGTTCCGCACGCTGCGGTATCCGGCGGGCACGAACCAGACCTGGGGCATCAACTTTCAGCGCAACATCCGCCGCCGCAACGAGCGCGCCTACTGGTCTCCGATTCCGCGGCAGTTCAATCTGTATCGCCTGTCGCTGGCCGGGTCGCTGAGCGGCGTGCAGACGCCGGCGCTGCGCAACTTCCGCATCACGCCCTACGCGCTCGGCAA
>DASUSZ010000116.1:0-3516 GCA_036374815.1 Vicinamibacterales bacterium
GCGAATCGTGTGGGCGTCGGCCCCGGGACTCACCATCCCGGTGACATCGGTGGCGCGTATCAACGCGCAGTTCTTTGCCTTCGTCGCGGAAAAAGATCAGCAGGGCATGGTGGCCAGGCAGAAGCCCGTGCAGCTGGGCGAGATCGTCGGCAACGAATACGTGGTGCAGAGCGGGCTGCAGCCCGGTGAACAGCTGATCGTGTCGGGCCTCCAGAAAATTCGTGACGGCGCGCCGGTAATGGCCGCGCCGCCTGCCGCACCCGCCGCCGAGAAGAAGAGTTAGCCATGATGGCCGATGTGTTTATCCGCAGACCGGTCCTGTCCACGGTCTGCTCGCTCCTGATCATTCTGGCGGGCCTGGTCGCGATCCCGACGCTGCCGATCGCGCGCTTCCCGCAGCTTGCGCCGCCGGCCGTGACCGTGACCGCGTTCTACACCGGCGCCAACGCGCAGGCGGTCGAGAGCGCGGTGACCACGCCGCTCGAGCAGGCCATCAACGGCGTCGAGGGCATGAGCTACATCACCTCGTCGAGCACCAACAGCGGTTTTGCCACGATCACCGTGACCTTTGACGTGGATCGCGATCAGGATCTTGCGGCCGTCGACGTGCAGAACCGCGTCAACCAGGCGCTTGGGCGCATGCCCGCCGAAGTGCGCCAGAACGGCATTTCGGTCGTCAAGGTTGCGAGCGGGTTCATCGGCGGCATCGGGTTCTTCTCGAAGGACAACCGCTATACCAGCCAGTTCATCAGCAACTACATCGACCTTTACATCCGCGATGCGGTCAAGCGCGTCCCGGGCGTCGGCGATGTGATCGTGTTCGGCGAGCGCAAGTTCGCGATGCGGTTGTGGCTCGATCCGACCAAGCTGGCGGGCCGCAACATCACCGCGGCGGACGTGCTCGGCGCGCTGCGCGAGCAGAACGTGCAGGTCGCCGCCGGCGCGCTCGGCGATGCGCCAGCGCCGGTGGGACAGGAATACACCATCAGCGTGCGCGCGATGGGGCGCCTGTCGGAGGCGCCTGAGTTCGAGGACGTCGTGGTCAAGGCCGGCCCCGACGGCGCGCTGGTCCGCGTCAAAGACGTGGGCCGCGTCGAGCTCGGCGCCGAAACCTACTCCTCGAATCTTCGCTTCCTCGGTCTCGAAGCGCAGGGCATGGGCATCTCGCTGCTGCCGTCGGCGAACGCGATCGAAGTGTTTCGCGGCGTCGTATCGGAGATGGAACGCCTCGAGCAGAGTTTCCCGCCGGGCCTGGAATGGCAGGTCGCCTTCGACAACGTTGTCGTCGTGCGTGAATCGATCGTCGAGGTGTTGTGGACGCTGGCCGAAGCGATCGGCCTCGTCATTCTCGTGATGTTCCTGTTCCTCCAGAACTGGCGGAGCACGATCATTCCCGCGATCACGATCCCGGTGTCGCTGATCGGCACGTTCGCCTTCATCAAGCTGTTCGACTTCTCGATCAACGTGCTGACGCTCTTCGGCATCGTCCTCGCCACCGGCATCGTCGTCGACGATGCGATCGTCGTGATCGAGAACATCGAGCGCCACATGCGCGAGTTCAAGAAGACGGCGCGGCAGGCGTCCGTCGACGCGATGCGCGAAGTGTTCAGCGCCGTGGTGGTGATCGGCATCGTGCTGGTCGCGGTGTTCGTGCCGGTGGCGTTCTTCCCGGGCGTAACCGGACGGCTGTATCAGCAGTTCTCGCTGACGATCGCCTTTGCCGTGGTGCTGTCGGTGTTCAACGCCGTCACGCTGACGCCGGCGCTGGCGGCCCTGCTGCTCGACAAGGAAAGCCACACGCACGGGCGGTTCTTCACCGGCTTCAACAGAGTGGTGGAGAGAGGCACCAATGGTTACGTGCGGCTGGTGCGCGTGGCGCTGCGCCTGCGCGTGTTGATGCTGCTGCTGTTCGTGGGCGGCCTGTTCGCGACCTACCTGGTATTCCGGGCGGTGCCATCTTCGTTCGTGCCGCAGGAGGACGAAGGCTACTTCATGTGCATCGTGCAGGCGCCCGCCGGCGCGTCGCTCGAGTACACCACCGAGATTGCGAAAAAAGCGGAAGCGATTATCTACAAGGATCCGGAAGTCGCCGCGGCGTTCGCGGTGATGGGTTTCAGCTTCGCCGGCGCCGCGCCGAACAACGGCATGATCTTCGTGCGGCTCAAAGATTACGACGAGCGCCCGGACGCGGATCAGTCGCTGCAGGCGGTGCTCGGGCGATTAGCGCCGCAGCTGTTCATGATCCCCGGCGCCATCGTCGCCGCGTTCCCGCCGCCGTCGATCCAGGGCCTCGGCACGTTCGGCGGCTTCAACTTCGAAATCCTCGACCAAACGGGATCGGCGGACATCAACGGCCTGGCGGCGGCGACGTCGGGCCTGATGGGCGCGGCCAATCAGAGCGGCCAGGTGATGGGCGCCTTCAGCCAGTTCCGCGCCGACGATCCGCAGATGATCGTCGACATCGATCGCGACAAGGCGCGCAGTCTCGGATTGCCGCTTCGGGAAGTGACCGATGCGCTGCAGGTGTTTCTCGGGTCGCAGTACGTCAACGACTTCGACTTCAACAACCGCGCGTATCGCGTTTACGTCCAGGCCGATCAACGCTTCCGCGCCAGCCCGGCGAGCTTGAAGCAGCTCTACGCCCGCGCGTCGAACGGGGACATGATCCCGCTCGATACGGTGGTGCGATTGCGCGAGACCACCGCGCCCCAGGTGATCAGCCACTTCAACCTGTTCCGCTCCGCGGAGATCACGGGCAATCCGGCTCCGGGCCGCAGTTCGGGACAGACGCTCGATGCGATGGAAGCGCTGGCGCGCCAGAATCTTCCGCCCGGGTTCGACTTCGCGTGGGCGGGGCAGTCGCTCGAAGAGCGCAAGGCCGGCAGCCAGGCTGGTTTGATCTTCGGCCTCAGCCTGCTGCTCGTGTATCTGGTGCTGTCGGCGCAGTATGAATCGTTCGTGCTGCCGCTGATCATCCTGCTCGGCGTGCCGCTTGCGGTGTTCGGAGCGTTAACGGCGCAGCTGCTGCGCGGCTTCAACAACGACATCTTCTGCCAAGTGGGGCTGGTGCTGCTGGTCGGCCTCGCGGCGAAGAACTCGATCCTGATTGTCGAGTTCGCCGAGCAGCTGCGCGAGCGCGGCATGTCGATCGTCGATGCCGCAATCGAGTCGGCGCGCATCCGCCTGCGCCCGATCCTGATGACGTCGTTCGCGTTCATTCTCGGCGTGATGCCGCTCGCGCTGGCGAGCGGCGCCGGCGCCGCGTCGCGCAACTCGGTTGGCACCGCGGTCGCGGGCGGAATGCTCGCCTCGACCTTCCTGTCGATCGTCTTCATCCCGGTCCTCTACGTCATCATTCGTTCGCTCGCCCCGGGCCGCGCGCACCGCGATCGATTGGAAGACGGTGCACAAGGTGCACATAGCGGGCCCGGTGCACTTGGTGCGACCGGCGTCTTCTTAGCGGTAGCGATAGGTCTTGCCGCGCCAGCGTTCGCCCAGCAGCCGGTCGAAACGGTT
>DASUSZ010000117.1:0-12955 GCA_036374815.1 Vicinamibacterales bacterium
GGGCATCGCGGAAACCAATCGGGCCCCGTTCGACTTCCCCGAGGCCGAACAGGAGCTGGTTGCCGGTTATCACACGGAATACAGCTCGATGCGCTTCGCGATGTTCTTCATGGCGGAGTACATCAACATGGTCACGGTCTCCGCGGTGGCCACGAACATGTTCCTCGGCGGCTGGCACGGCCCGTTCATCCCGCCCGAGTACGGCGTGATCTGGTTCGTGATCAAGCTGGCGGTGCTGCTGTTCATTTATCTGTGGCTGCGCTGGACGCTGCCGCGATTCCGCTACGACCAGCTGATGGCGTTCGGCTGGAAAGTGCTGTTGCCGCTGGCGACGGTCAACCTGATTCTCACGGCTGCGGGGGTGCTGTACTTCGGTGGCTACTGACGCATTGCTGTTCTACGCCTTCGCCGCCGTCACCGTCATCGGCTCGCTGATGGTCGTGACGCAGAAGAACCCGGTCTACAGCGTGCTGTCGCTGATCCTGTCGTTCTTCGGGCTGGCGGGGCTCTACGTGGTGCTCGAAGCGCCGTTCGTGGCGGTGGCGCAGATCATCATCTACGCCGGCGCCATCATGGTGCTGTTCCTGTTCGTGGTGATGCTGCTCAACGCGCCGCGCGAAGACGCGGCGGAATGGGATCGTTCGCACCCGCTGTATCGGCCGATGGCCGTGCGCATCGGCGCAGTACTCGCGGTGCTGCTGGCGCTCGAGCTCGGCTGGGCGCTGTCGCGCGCGGCGGAGCTGGGGACCACGGTCGACCTCGCGGGCGCCGTCAATGCCCAGGAGCAGCCGCTGATCTCCAGCGTCGCGGCGCTCGGCGAGCGGCTGTTCACCCACTACATGTTCGCGTTCGAAGTCACGTCGATCCTGATCATCGCCGCCATGGTTGGCGCGGTCGTGCTCGCAAAGAAGAGGGAAGAGTAGCGATGCCCTTAGGCCACTACCTGGTGCTCTCGGGCCTGCTGTTCGCGATCGGTACCGCGGGCGTGTTCCTGCGGCGCAACCTGATCACGCTGCTGCTGTCGGTGGAGATCATGCTCAACGCCGTCAACCTCGCCTTCGTCGCATTCGGGCGCGTGCAGGGCACGGTCGACGGACAGATCATCACCTTCTTCGTCATGACCGTTGCCGCCGCGGAAGCCGCGGTCGGCCTGGCGCTCGTGATTGGCCTGTTCCGCCACCGCGAGTCGCTCAACCCTGAAGCCTTCACGTCGTTGAAGTGGTGACCGCGTGCTAGCCCTCATTCCACTACTTCCGTTCGGCGGCTTCCTCGTCAACGCATTCCTCGGCAAGCGGCTGCCGAAGTCCGTCTCGGGCGGCCTGGCCACGCTGCTGATGGTGATCTCGTTCGCCATCTCCGTGATGCAGGTGCTGGCGCTCGCGGCGATGACGCCGGAGACGCGCCAGATCAACCAGACGATCTTTACCTGGATTACCGCCGGCGACTTCTCGCTCGACCTGGCGCTGCGCCTCGACGCGCTGTCGGCGGTGATGATCCTGGTCGTGACCGGCATCGGCTCGCTGATTCACCTCTACTCGACGTCGTACATGCACGAGGAGACCGACGCCGAGTTCGCACGTTTCTTCTCGTACCTCAACCTGTTCTGCTTCTTCATGCTGATGCTGGTGCTCGGCTCGAACGTCCTGGTGATGTTCGTCGGCTGGGAAGGCGTCGGCCTGTGCTCGTATCTGCTGATCGGCTACTACTACGAGAAGAAGTCTGCCTCGGACGCCGCCAACAAGGCGTTCATCGTCAACCGCGTCGGCGACTTCGCGTTCATCCTCGGCGCGCTGTTGCTGGTGGTGACGTTCAACTCGCTCGACTTCAACACCATTGCGCTGGCGGCCAAGGCGATGCCGGTCGAGGTCGGCTTCGGCACGTTGTCGCTGATCACGCTGCTGCTGTTCATCGGCGCGACCGGCAAGTCCGCGCAGATTCCGCTTTACGTCTGGCTGCCGGACGCGATGGAAGGTCCCACGCCGGTATCCGCTCTCATCCACGCGGCGACGATGGTCACCGCGGGCGTCTACATGATCGGCCGTAACGCGATGCTGTTCGAGCATGCGCCGGTGACGCTGCAGATCATCGCGGTGGTCGGCGCGGCAACGGCGTTGTTCGCGGGAACGATCGGCCTGGTCCAGAACGACATCAAGCGCGTGCTGGCGTACTCGACCGTGTCGCAGCTCGGCTACATGTTCCTGGCGATGGGCGTCGGCGCGTATGGCGCCGGCATTTTCCATCTCTACACGCACGCGTTCTTCAAGGCCTGCCTGTTCCTCGGTTCGGGCGCGGTGATTCACGCGCTGCACGGCGAGCAGGACATCCGCAACATGGGCGGCCTGAAGAAGTACATCCCGATCACCTACTGGACGTTCGTGATCGCATCGGTGGCGATCGCCGGTGTGCCGCTGTTGTCCGGCTTCTTCTCGAAGGACGAAATCCTGTTCGAGACGTTTGTCGAAGGGCATCAGCTGCTGTGGGGCGTGGGCGCGATCACCTCGTTCCTGACGGCCACCTACATGTGGCGTCTCGTCCACCTGACGTTCCATGGGGAGGAAAGATTCTCCCGAGGGACGGAGGTGAGCGCGGTCAGCGGAGGGCACGGAGCAGTCCCGCACGGCGAAGAATCGGCGGCCGCGGCCGCGCACCACGCGACCCACGGCCATGCGCAGCCGGATCACGGTCATGCTCACGCGCACGGCCACGATCACGGTCACGGCCATGGCACGCCGCACGATGCGCCCTGGCCGATGGCAACCGCGCTCGTCGTTCTCGCGATCGGATCGATCGTTGCGGGCTACATCAACATCCCGCACGCGCTTGGCGGGCATGCCGATCTGCACGAATGGCTGACGCCGGTCTTCAACGCGACCAACTGCGGCCAGGTATCGCAGACCGGTGAGCTTGCCGGGTTGACGATCGAGGCGTGCACGCCGGTTGAAGAGCGCAATCCCGAAGACCACGCCACGCTGGAGCTGGTGCTGATGCTGGTGTCGTCGCTGCTGGCGTTTGCGGGCATCGGCCTCGCCACGTATCTGTGGTTGAAGCACCGGGACATCCCCGCGCGGATGGCGAAGCAATATCCGGGCGTGCACCGGCTGCTGCTCAACAAGTACTACGTCGACGAAGTCTACGACGCCACCATCGTCCAGCCGATCAAGGTCGTGTCGACCGAAGGGCTGTGGCGCGGCTTCGACGTGAAGGTCGTGGACGGTGCCGTCAACGGTGCCGGCTACCTCGTGAGCGGCGTGAGCATCGTGCTCCGCCTGCTGCAGAACGGCTCGGTCAAGACCTATGCGGCCTCGATGTTCGTAGGCGTGGTCGCGGTGCTCGCCTACTACCTGTGGAGATAGCGACAACGTGCCTGGCTTGCTGACATTCGCTATCACCGCGCCGATCATCGGGGCCCTGCTGCTGTTGCTCGTCCCGAACAAGGACGGCGGCAACAACGCGCTGATCCGCTACGGCGCGCTGGTCATCTCGCTCGTCACCTTCGCGATCACGCTGCTGTTGTGGGCGGGCTTCGACTACAGCACGACGGCGGCGACCTTCGCCGAGTCGTTCCAGTTCGTCGAGCGCTACGAGTGGATTCCGACGTTCGGCATCGAGTACTACGTCGGCATCGACGGCCTGAGCCTGATGCTGCTGGTGCTGACCGGCTTCCTGACGCCGATCGCGCTGCTGTCGTCGTGGGAGAGCATCGAGAAGCACGTCAAGGAATTCTCGATCCTGATGCTGCTGCTCGAGGCGTCGATGATCGGCGTGTTCTGCGCCCTCGACGTCTTCCTGTTCTACGTGTTCTGGGACTTCGTCCTGATCCCGATGTATTTCATGATCGGCATCTGGGGCTACGACCAGCGCATTTACGCGGCGATCAAGTTCATCCTCTACACGATGGCCGGCAGCGTGCTGATGCTGGTGGCGATCATCGGCCTGTCGTGGATGCATCAATCGATGACCGGCAGCTACAGCTTCGACGTCACGAAGTTGTACGAGCTGGAGATTCCGGGAACGACGCAGTACTGGTTCTTCCTGGCCTTCACGATCGCGTTCATCATCAAGGTGCCGCTGTTCCCGTTCCACACGTGGCTGCCGGACGCGCACGTGCAGGCGCCGACGCCCGGCTCGGTGATCCTGGCCGGCGTGATGCTGAAGATGGGCGGCTACGGCCTGATCCGCCTGGCCTTCCCGCTGTTCCCTGACGCCGCGCTGTACTTCGCGCCGCTGCTCGCGACGCTCTCGGTGATTGCCATCGTCTACGGGGCGCTCGTGGCAATGGTGCAGCCCGACATGAAGAAGCTGGTGGCGTATTCGTCGGTCAGCCACATGGGCTTCGTGATTCTCGGCATCGCGGCGATCAACGTGCAGGGCCTGCAGGGCGCGTCGTACCAGATGCTGGCGCACGGCGTCAGCACCGGCGCGTTGTTCTGCCTCGTCGGCATGCTGTCGGATCGCCGGCACACGCGGTTGATTGCGGAGTTCGGCGGCCTCAAATCGGTGATGCCGCGCTTCACGGCGGTGGCGCTGATCATCACGCTGTCGTCGATCGGCCTGCCCGGGCTGAACGGCTTCATCGGCGAATTCCTGATCATGCTCGGCGCGTTCAAGTGGGACTACCGATTCGTGGTGATTGCCGCGCTCGGCGTCATCCTGTCGGCGGTCTACATGCTGTGGATGTTCCAGCGAGTGTTCTACGGCAAGGTCACCAACGAGCACAACAAGGGCCTGCCGGACCTGACGTTGCGTGAGTGGGCGATCCTCGGTCCGCTCACCGCCGCGGCGATCGGCATGGGCGTGTTCCCGAACGTGTTCCTGAGGCCGATGGAGCCCGCCATCCAGCGCATCGTCGATCGCGTGCAGGCGGAAGAGCCGCTGCAATTCCAGACTGAAGCGGTGTTGCCGAAAGGCTACAAGCCCAAGCCGCGCCCGACGCCGAGACCTGTTGACATCAAGACCTCGAAACCCGAGACGGTGGTGGCGGAGGCGGCGCCCGCCCGCCGCAGCTCGAGCGGAGGTGGGCGATGATCAGCGGTCAATTCGACGCCGTCATCCCGATGCTGTGCGTGACCCTCGCGGGTCTGGTGGTGCTGCTCGCGGAAGCGTTCCGCGGCCGCGACGAGCGGATGCCGATCGGCGGCCTTGCCATCATCGGCCTGCTCGGCGCCGGCGCGGCCACGATCCTGCTGTGGGACAGCGGCGCCGAAGACAGCTTCGGCGTGGTCAGCGCCGACAAGTTCGGGCTGTTCATCAATCTCGTGCTCGTCGCCGTCGGCCTGTTGACGGTGATGTTCTCCTCGCAAACCGTCGAGCGCGACCGGCTGCCGGCCGGCGAGTACTACGCGATCATGCTGTTCGCGATCGTCGGCATGATGCTGATGGGCCAGGCCACCGACCTGCTCGTCATCTTCCTGGCGCTCGAGACGATGTCGATCTCGGTCTACGTGTTGACCGGCATCAGGCGCGATCAGCAGCAGAGCACCGAAGCGGCGTTCAAGTACTTCCTGCTCGGCGCGTTTGCCAGCTCGTTCTTCCTCTACGGCATCGCGTTCCTCTACGGCGTCACCGGAACCACGAACATCGACGCGATGTCGACGAAGATTGCCGCCCAGTCGATGAGCGGCAACCCGATGATTCTGCTCGGCATGGGCCTGTTGATCGTCGGGTTCGCGTTCAAGATTGCGGCGGTGCCGTTCCACATGTGGTCGCCCGACGCGTATGAAGGCGCGCCAACGGTGGTCACCGGCTTCATGTCGACGGGCGTCAAGGCGGCGGCGATTGCCGCGTTCGTGCGCGTGTTCCTGAAGGGGCTCGATCCGCTGATTCTCGACTGGGCGCCGGTGCTGTGGTGGATCGCGGCGGCGACGATGATCGTCGGCACGGTGGTGGGCGTGGCGCAGACCAGCGTCAAGCGCATGCTGGCCTACTCGAGCATCGCCCATGGCGGCTACATCCTCGCCGGGCTGATCGCCGGCAACGAAGCGGGTAAGGCGGCGATCCTGTTCTACCTGGCGGCCTACGCGCTCACGAACATGGGCGCCTTCGGTGTGATCGCGCTGCTCGGCACGCGCGAGCGCGCGAACGACGATCTGCGCGACTACGCCGGCCTGTGGTATTCGCATCCGGCCCTCGCCACGATGATGACGTTCTTCCTGCTGTCGCTTGGCGGCTTCCCGCCGACGGCGGGCTTCATGGCGAAGTGGTACGTGTTCTCCGCGGTGATCGGCGCAACGGAAACCGGCTCGATCGAAACGGCCGCAGCCACCGGCGGCTACACGCTCGCGATCATCGGCCTGCTATCGAGCGTCGTCTCGGTGTTCTTCTACCTGCGCATCGTCGTGATGATGTACATGACCGACCGCGACGCGCGCCCGGTGCCGCCGCCGGTTCCGGCGGTCGCGATGGCCGGCCTGATCATCTCGCTGATCGGCGTGCTCTACCTCGGCGTGCTGCCCGCGCGAGTGATCGACATCGCGCAGCAGTCGATTACCACGATCTTCTGATCGCACGTAGGGGAGGACTTTAGTCCTCCCATTGGTCCGGCATCTGATCCCGATCGGTGAAAACCGTACCCGACGCGCCTCTGGGCCTGGTTCGCGGCTTGATCGCCGACATCGGCGCGGTCTTCATCGGCGTTCTCATCCGCATCTTCGGCCGCGTCGTTCACGAATCGTCGGAGCCATGGTTGTCGGGCCCGACCGGCGGCGGCTACATCGGTGACAAGCCTTACGAAGAAATAGCGGCGCGCGAAAACCTGGAGCTGGTTCGCCGCGCATCGAGCGGCGGACTGCTCAGCGACTTCGGCGCTCTCGACGGCCCGGGGTGTGCAATCGCGCGCCTTCAGCCTGCGGTGCGGCACTTTTACGAACACACCGCTCGTTACCGCATGGACATCTGGTCCGAGACCTACTTTCCCGGCAGCATCGGCCTGTGGCTGCTGGTGACGACGATCAGCCGCAAGTTCGGGCAGCTGAACTTTCCGCTGCGAGCGCTGGCGGCGGCGAAGGGCATCGACAGTGAGATCGTGCTGTTAAAGGATCGCAACGGGGAAGTGCGTTACACGGGATGGTACCGGCGCCTGATGGAAATGGGCCGCACGATCTACACCGGCTTCTACATGACCGCCCGCGTGCCGCATTGCGAGACGCCGTGCGTCAAGGTCGTGTTCCCGATGCCGAACGGCAACGCCACCGTGATCCTGCGGCCGTCGATCGACCCAAGCGGCCGGCTGGTCCTGAGCAGCAACGGTTCGCGCTTCGGCGACGCCGGTTTCTATCGCATCGATCGCGTCGATCAGGATCGCCTGCGAGTGTGGCGAGTCAGCACGCTGCGCGAAGAGTTTCGGGTCTACGTCGACGAAGACGGCGTCCTGCGTTGCGACCACTCGATTGGATTCCTCGGGCTGCCGGTGCTGCATCTGCATTACCGCATCGAGCAACGACGCGACGTGTGACGCCGAGTATCGTCCACAGATTGCACAGATTACAGCTCTGCGGGCACAAGACGTTCCGTCCGAAGCTGCCTGCCGAGCAGCGTGCGCACCTCGGTGCGGTCAACATATCTCGGCGGCCTCGACGACCTTGTCGACGCCCCGGTGACCACCCGTAACTGGAACACGATCAAGGCGATAGCAAGAATCCTTCAGTCCTGAAAACGCCTGTCGATCCGTTCCGTTCCCAATCGACGTGTCAGCAGAGGGCGGCATGGGGCCGCCCGATAAACGGAGAATGAATTCATGAAATTCCTGATGATGATCAAGCACGTCGAGGGCGCTCCCGGTCTCGAGCATCCCGAGGCCCTCTACGCGGCGATGGGCAAGTTCGTCGAAGACAGCTTCAAGAACGGCACCCTGAAGGACACCGCCGGCCTCAAGCGCACCGAGCACGGCTACCGCATCAAGTCGAAGGGCGGCAAGCTGACGCGCACCGACGGCCCGTTCGCGGAATCAAAGGAAGTCGTCGGCGGCTACGCGATCGTCGAAACGAAGACGCAGGCCGAAGCCGATGCCCTCGCGCAGGAGTTCATGGAGCTGCATCGCGTGCACGTGCCCGACTTCGAATGCGAGTGCGAGGTGCGGGCGATGGATGAATTGTAGCGAGTAGGGGCGAACTTCAGTTCGCCCCCCTATCGTTCGTTACGGCACCACGAAGTCCATCTTCTCGCAATACATCGTGGCCAGAAGCTTCGGCACCGTGCTGCCAGCTGCGTCCGGACCAATCGGCGCCAGCTCGAATATGCCGAGGTTCTTGAAGTTCAACGTGAACAGCACGGTCTTCAGGTCGGACGACAGGTACTCCAGGGCGCCGCTTTTTTCACTCGCTTCGTCGTTGTTCCCCTGGATCGCGAACGCCTCGAACCAGTCGTAGAGCGCGTCGGCGGGCTCGCCTGTCGTCATGACGAGGTCAGGAAAATCGACCTTCGTCGGACCCGGCAAATTCTCGCACAACCGGCACTCGCCGAAAGTGTTCCGCGGGAGTTTCACCGTCAGTGCCTCGACTTTCGAGACCTTCGTCGTATCAATCCCGTCGATCGAAAGCCTGAAATTGGCAGGCAGCCACCGCTTCTGGCTTTTGGCACTTGTCACGTTGAGTTTGCCCGACGCTTTTCGATTCACAGAGGTGTGTTCCGGCGACAGGACAATCGACATTTTCGCCGTGTCCTTGCTGGTGGCGTCGAGCGCGGGAAACGTTACCTCGGTGATCTGCGCCTCTTGAAATTCCAGGCGCCTGCGCACGTCGCCGTTGAAGTCAGCGCTCAGAATGGCACCGCTCAAGCGCACTTGCTGGCCTTGCAGCGCCAGGCTGATCGACTGGTAGAGCGACTCCTCCATGTCGGCGCCGAATTCCAGCCGGATGTCGCGGAAACCGAGGTTGCCGAGGTGCTTCTTGAAGAAGTAGTCTTCGCCCGCCACCTTGACCACGCTGCCGAAGGCGAGGCCGCCTTCGACGGCATTGACGAAGCCCACGATGGTGCCGCCGATCTCCAGCGCAAATCTCGCTGAGGCAAACGAACGGGTGGTCGGCGGGGCGGCGCCGACGCCGGTGTTGCTCCACACGATCGCCATGACCGCGCAGAAAAGAACAGCTCTCAGTCCGTTTCGCATCGCTGACTCCTTGGGGTACGAGGGTAGAGGGAGAGGTGGAGTTTACTGGATCTTCGGAGCGGCCACCTGCCCCGACGTGTGTAGGACCTTTGGCGTTAAAGGTCGCCGCTTATCGCGACGGCGCCAGCAGCCGGCTGACAATCGCGTCCTGGTAGGGCAGCACCGTGCGCAGGTCGAGGACGACGCGATCGTCTTCGATGCGGGCGATGATCGGCGGATCGAGCGAGCGCAGGTGCCGTTCGGTTGCATCCGCCGACTCGCCGTCGCGCGCGATGACGAGCAGCACCGTCGGCAATTGCAGGCCGGGCGCGCTGCCGCCGCCGACCGCCGAGGCGCCGCTCATCATCGCCACGCGCCATCCCTTGCCTGCGATCGATTGCGCGATCGCCTGCACCCGCGCTTCGATGTCGTCGGCCGACATGTGCAGCATGCGTTGCACCGGGATCGTGCTGTCGGCACGGCCGGCGGCATATTCGAGCAGCGTCGCTTCGAGCACCGCGAAGGTGATCTTGTCGGCGCGAAGCGCGCGCATCAGCGGATGGGTGCGCAGGCGATCGACCAGCGCCTTGCGCCCCGCAATGATGCCGCACTGCGGCCCGCCCAGCAGCTTGTCGCCGCTGAAGCACACCACGTCCACGCCCGCATCGATCGATGCCTGCACCGATGGCTCGCCGGCGAGGTCGTCGGACAGGCAGCCGCTGCCGAGGTCTTCCACCACCGCCACGTTCATCGCCCGCGCGGCGGCCACGAGGTCGGCCAGGGCGGGCCGCTCGGTGAATCCTTCGATGCGGAAGTTCGACGGGTGGACCCGCAGGAACAGCGCCGTCGCCGCGGTCACCGCTGCCGTGTAATCGGTGATGCGGGTGCGATTGGTGGTGCCGACTTCGCGGAGCATCGCGCCCGACTGCCGCATCACGTCGGGAACGCGGAATCCGCCGCCGATTTCGACGAGCTCGCCGCGCGATATCACGACCTCGCGGCCGGCCGCCAGCCCCGACAGGATCAGCATGATCGCGGCGGCGTTGTTGTTGACCACGATCGCCGCTTCGGCGCCGGTGATGGCGGTGATCAGCGATTCCGCGTGCACGGTGCGCGAGCCGCGCTCGCCGGCGTCGAGATCGTATTCAAGGTTGCTGTAGCCGCGCGCGATCGACGTCATCCGCTCGATCGCCGCATCGGCCAGCGGCGCCCGCCCGAGGTTGGTGTGAATGACCACGCCGGTGGCGTTGATGACCGGCCGCAGCGAGCCGCGCGCCTGCGCGGCCAGCGCATCGGATGCGTATGTCTCGATCATGTCCGCCGCGTTGACGACGTGCGCGCCGGCGGCGATCGTCGAGCGCACGCGGGCCGCTGCCGCCCTGAGCGCGGTGGTCGTCGCCTCGACGCCGTGACGCCCCTCGAGCATGCGCACCGCGCTGCGCTGCCGCAGCACGTCGATGCTCGGGATGGTTCTGAAATCGGGCAAGCATGGGAATTCTAACCCTTGGAACCCCCGGACGCTTGGTTTACGATCAATCGTCCATTGACTACCGAACGCAAATATCGTCCCGTGGAGCGATACTGGCCGTACACCGAGAAGCCTGAGGAGCCGACCGCCGAGGAGCTGGCGGCGCTCGATCCGGATCTGCACACCACGCTGTTCGGCCCGCGCCAGCTGCCGTTTTCGATCACGCTCGTGTTTCCGCCGTTCGAGGGCGACAACTTCGAGCGCGCGCTGCAGAAGGCGCGCGCGTCGCGCGAATTTCTCGAGATCGGCGAGGGCGCCGATCGCCGTTACCGCGCGCGATTTTTCTCGAGCGATGCCGCGGCGCTGCGCGACCTGTTCGAGCTGGTCGGGCCCGTGCACGGCAGCGAAGTGCTGATCGACGATCGCCCGGTGCCGTATTCGAAAGAGCTGTGGCTGCCGCTGCTCTGGTTTCACCTGCTGGGTTGAGCCGTGGCCGATTTCGTCAAGCCAAAATCGGAGTTCGAAAAGGAAATGCTGATGCTCGAGGCCGAAATCCGCCGCCTCGAGGCCGAGTTCAACATGTTCTTTGCCGGCCGCCTGCCGCGTCCGCCCTGGGAGACGCGCGCCCGCGTCACCGCGCTGGTCAAGAAAATCGACAACTCGTTCATCCGCAACACCGCCGATCGCTTCCGGTTCGAGTCGCTGCAGAACCGCTTCCAGAAATTCATCGAGTTGTGGGAGCGCCAGATGACCAACCGCGAGCTCGGCCGTCCCGTGATGGGCGCGCGGAAGCCGGAGCCGCCGCCGGCGCCGAAGAAGGAGCCCGAGAAAACCGATCAGCCCGAGGCCGCGGCGTCAGCGCAGCAGGCCGAGGCCAGGCCGCTGGTGCCGCCGCGAGAGAAAGTCGAGGGCGTCGATCCCTCGCTCATCCGCTTCGCGAAGGACCAGGCGCTGTCGAAGGACTCGGACGCCGTGCGCAAGCTGCATGAGCAATTGAGCAACGCGAAGAAGCAGGCCGGCGAAACGCCGGTGCCGATCGATCGGCTGGCCGCGCTCGTCAAGGCGCAGGTCGACAAGTTCAAGAAGGAAGGCCGCGACGTCGACTTCAAGGTCGGGATGAAGGACGGTAAAGTACAGCTCACCGTCACACCCGTGAAAGACGACTAATCTGCTGATTGCTGATTGCTGATTGCTGATTGCTGAACGAGAACCGGCGCCGGGAGGGAGCCCGACGCCGGCTGGATCAAGAGGTGAACTAGGCGGCGCGGGTCACGTTGCCGGCCTGCGGACCCTTGGGACCATCGACGATTTCAAACTCAACCGGTTGTCCCTCTTCGAGCGAGCGGAAACCGGCGCCCTGAATCGCCGAATAGTGTACGAACACATCGCTGCCGCCTTCGCGCTCGATGAAACCATAGCCCTTGGCGTTGTTGAACCACTTGACCTTGCCTGTAATACGCATCGTTCTCTTCCTGTCTTACTGGTGGCTTGCAGCCACCGTACTGAACTACCCCAGACCCACCGTGTCTCTTAATGAGGCGGATGAGCTTGGGGCAACAAAAAAAGGCCGCAACTTGCGGCCTTCTGGTCCGCAGAACTGGACTGCGGGGATGATACTGGGCCGTTACATTTGGTGTCAATTCCGAAGATGGGATCCATATCGTTGGGTTTTCGTATTTGTTTCGATTTCATGAGGTTGGCGGTTGATGCGGCGTGCGATTCTAAGTGTTTCTGACAAAAGCGGTCTGATCGCGTTTGGAAAGGCCCTTGCGGCGCGTGGTTTCGAGCTGGTGTCCACGGGCGGTACCGCGAAGGCGCTGGCCGATGCCGGCCTGCCGGTCGTGAACGTCAGCGACGTGACCGGCTTCCCGGAGATGATGGATGGCCGGGTCAAGACCCTGCATCCGAAAATCCACGGCGGCATCCTCGCGCGGCGATCGCATCCCGAGGATCTCGAGCTTGCCAAACAGCACGGGATCGGCCTGGTCGATCTCGTGGTTGTCAATTTGTACCCATTCGTTGAAACGGCTGCGAAGCCAGGGATCAAATTCGATGATCTGATCGAACAAATCGACATCGGCGGCCCGAGCCTGGTCCGCGCCGCGTCGAAAAATTTTCGCGACGTATTGATCGTTGTCTCTCCGAACGATTACGACGAGGTGATCGCCGAGCTCGACAAGCCGGGTGGGCCGTCGGCGGCATTTCGGTTCGACCTCGCGCGCCGCGCCTTCGAGCACACCGGTGCGTACGACACGGCGATTGCGTCAACGCTTGGCGGGGTGAAGGTCGATGGCGATGCGTTCGCGGTTCCGGGCCGGAAGTCCGCCGACGCTTCGGCGGACACGCCGGCCAGTCCCGACGCGCTCACGATTCGCGCCGCGAAACTGCGGGACCTTCGCTACGGTGAG
>DASUSZ010000118.1:0-3000 GCA_036374815.1 Vicinamibacterales bacterium
GAGCTCGCGCCCATCGATTTGACGATCGTGAAGTCCTGCACCACGGGTTTGCCCGCGCCGCCGCCGCCGCCGGTGTTCGACGTCTTGTTGGTGATGCCCCACGAGAAGCTGAGGAGCTCGATCTCGCCCTTGTGCTTGGACGACGGCGACTCGCCGGCGATGCCGTCGATCTTCAGAAACATATCCACTGCCATGTGTGTGCTCCTCCTCAACCCGCAAACGTGATCGTCAGCTCGCGCAAATCGTCGGCGGCATGATCGCCGGGGATCGCGCGCGCGATGCAGCTGCCGGTCTTGCCGGCAAAGCGGCCGGTGCCGCCGACGATGGCCAGCGCCCGCGCGCCGGCATCCGACACGCCGCCCAACGTGAACAGCGTGTCTTCCCCGAGCTGCAGCGAGTGCATCTCGAGGCGCGACGCGGCCAGCACGCCGAACGCCGACTCGCCGCCGATGGTGTTGGCGTGGAGCGAGCCGATGCGCTCGCCGCCCGGGCGATCGAACACGTCGGTCTTGCGCGCATACACCGTCAGCGTGTTCGTCGCCGGCGGCGGCGATGCCGCGGCGGCCCACTTGCTGCCGCCGGCCATCGCGGCGCCGCCCGCCAGCAGGGCGATTCCCCGCTGCAGCAGCGTGCGCCGCCTGGTGCCTGTCGAACCTGTCGTCATGGCGTGCTCCTTTCGTGCCGGTCCAGGGTTGGAGCCGGGGTCACCGTTCGATCGAGACGAGAAAACCCGAGGCGATCAGCCCGCGCGTGATGCCCGCGCACGCCGCCGTGAACTTGCCGGGATCGAGATCGTTGGCGCCGGCGATCTCGCGCGCGATCTCGGCGAGCGTCCGCGTGCCGTCGGATCGCGCCAGCAGCTGCGTCGAGTACGGATCGACGGTGCCCCTGAACGGCAGACCGCTGCGCGATCGGACTTCGGCGGCATCGATCACGTAACGGCCGTCTGCGAAGGTCAGCGTCTGCAGCAACGAATGTTCCGGCCGCGTCTTGAAGGTGCCGGCGAGCAACGCCTCATCGCTCACGCTGGCGAGGTAGTCGTGCGCGCCGAACAGCCGCTCGATATCGGCGCCGGCGGCGGCCGTGACGCTGTCAGGGAGATAATCGACGCGCACCCACGCTGACTCGGGCGGCGACTTGCGCAGCACCACGGCGCCAAGGCCGATCGCCTGCAGGTCGAGCTCTTCGAAGTATCGAATCCATCGATCGAGCGCCGCGGCGTAGGCATCGCGATCGCGGCTGCGCGTCCAGATCGCCGCATACGTCGTCGGGTCCTGCGACGCGCTCATCATCAGCCACGACTGGCAGCCGTTGCCGTCGACCCAGCGCCGCAGCGGCGCGTGCCATTCCTGGCCGTTCGGGATCGCCCAGTTGATCAGGACCGTGCAGAAGCCGCCGTCGTTCAAATAACGCGGCGCGCGCCTGACGATTTCTTCGCACAGCGCATCACCGCGGCGGCCGCCGTCGCGGAAGATGAACTGCGAATCCGGCGAGATGACGTAGGGCGGATTGCAGAAGATCAGGTCGAACGTCTCGCCCTCGACCGCGTCGAACAGGCTCCCCATCCGCCATTCGACGTTGCTGATGCCGTTGATCGCGGCATTGAACGCCGCCAGGTTCAGGGCGCGTGGATTGGTATCGGTGGCAACGACGCGATCGCAGTGACGCGATGCGGCCAGCGCCAGCGCGCCGCAGCCGGTGCCGATCTCCAGCGCGCGCGGCACGCGCTTCCGCACCGTCATGTTCGACAGCGAAATCGTCGTCGGGTTGACGTCGAGGACGTGATCGGGACGCAGCGCCCGCTTCTCTTCGTCGTAGGCGTCGTGCGCGAGGATCAGCCCCTCGTGCATCGAGAGACGCAGGCGCGAGCGCACGCCGCGCGGGCCATCCTCGATCAGGCCAAGGTCGCGCAAGTCATCGAGATCGATCGGCGCAAACGCCTGGGCCGCGCGGCCGGCGTCGACGCTGCGATCGAGCACGAACAGCTTCACCAGCGTGTTGATCGGCGTCGGCGCGGCGACGCGGCGGAGATAGAGCGGCAGGTCGTCGCGCTGGTGCGCCCTGCCGAACGGCAATGCCGATCCGAGCGCCTCGACGACCGCGCCAGTGGTAAAGCCGTGCCGATCGAGCACGGATCGCAATTGCCTGACGACCGCCAGGTTCGAAAGGTCGAGCGGACCGTCGAAGCTCACGCTTCGTCCGTGCCCGGGAGAAGTGGCAATGACCACGTGGGGGCCCCCTGCGAACTGTCGTACAGGGCCCGTCGCGAGCTCTGCACCACTCAAAAAGTTGTCGCCGGGCCGGGGGGCACCGTGCGCACTGAAGGTAGGGCTGCACACTGATCGGTGTCAACGGGATAACACTGCGCGCAGAAAAAATATTTTGCGTGCAGTTTCAGAATTGTTCGCGGCGAACAATTCCGTTGGCGATCGCTACCAGGGCGGCAGCGTTTTGTACAGGTATTCGACCAAATACGGGTCCTTCGCGGCGAGCAGTTCCGACGCGTTGCCCTGGAACAGGATCGCGCCCTCGTGGAGCACCATGAACTCGACTCCGGAGATGTTCGCGGCGTCGTCCTTGATGACCTCGACCTTGCCGCCGTCGTGGCCGACCCGGTGCTCGGCAATGTAAAACGCGTCGCGAATCTGGTGCGTGACGACGAACGTCGTGACGTCCTCGAGATCGCGCAGCTTGACGATCTCGTCGTCGATGGTCGTGGCGATCAGAGGATCGAGGCCGGTGATGGGATCGTCGAACAGCAGCAGGTCCGGCTTGGACGCCATCGCGCGCGCGATGCCGACGCGCCGCCGCTGACCGCCCGAGAGCGAGGCCGGCATGCGATCGGCAAACTCGCGAAGGCCGACGAAACCCAGCACCTCGTCGACGCGCGCATCGATCTGCTGTTCGGTCAGCTCGCGCTCTTCGGTGAGCCGGAACGCCACGTTCTGCGCGACCGTCAGCGAATCGAACAGCGCGTTTTCCTGGAACACCATGCCGATG
>DASUSZ010000119.1:0-6522 GCA_036374815.1 Vicinamibacterales bacterium
TTCGAGTCGAAGATGGAAAGTCGACGCCAATCGACGTTGATCCGCGCTTAGTCCCACTCGCAAAGCGGAACGGCGTGACTTCGATCGGAGAGTTGTTTTCGATCTTGCATCGATACGCGTCTGGAAATCCGGACAAACTGATCATTCATTTTGATTCGGAGCGGGGCTTCCCAACCGAAGTGGATATGGACTCTAGGCGGAATTGGACAGATGACGAACTACTCATTCGGGTAACAGACTTGGTCATCCTGCGCCAAGCCGCTCAATAACCGATCGCCTTACGCCGCCCTGCGCGCCGACCCGACGACCATGTAGATGTATTCCACTCCCTTCGGGGACGCCAATTTTGATTCACTTCGAAGACGGCGCTCGTCCAGCGCCAAGCTTCCCAATTTCAATCTTCGCCTCTTCGTAGGTGCGCGTTCCCAGCCCGCAGGGGCCGATACGATACGCCATTGGTCCTGATGCGGCCAAGCCGTAAGCCGCCCGCTCCTCCGTCGTCTGGCGGTGAGCTAAGACGATGTACTTGGTGCCTTTTTGGAAGACAAAGCCCGCATCCACGATTCCTGTGAAGGTGACGTTATAGACCACGAATTGCTTGCTCGGCGAACCTTTCCAAACTCGTTCAATGTCGAACGTGACGGCCTCGGCAAGCTGCCCGCCGATATTCGCGCAATCGCAAAGTATTCGGCGGTGGTGTTCGGGGCGGACTTCGCCGACCGGGGAAAATCGCGCCCCCCTTATCCGAGACGGAACTTATCGACTTCCAATAACGTCCTTGACGATTATCAATAAATAGTTTATTGATATTCGATAATACAGGGAGGTCGTCGGATGTCTCAGTCCCCACCGCCTTCAGCGGCGCTGCCGCTCGCCCACGTGGTGTTGCGCGTCCTCATTGTCATGAACTGGATGCTGGCGGCGCTGATCGTCGTGCTGCTGCTCGTGGCGCCGACCGACCGGTGGATCCTCTCCTCGCTTGGGCTGCAGCCGTCACCCGAAGGCGATCGCGCGATCCTGTTGCTCAAGTCGATCGCGGTGCTCGGCCTGATCGCGGTGCCGCTGCACTACATGATTTTCAAGCGGCTGCTCGCGATGGTCGAGACCGTGCGCGCGGGCGATCCGTTCGTGGCGGCCAATGCGGTTCGGCTGCGGACGATCGCCTGGTTGCTGCTCGTGATCCAGGTGCTCAGCATGATCATCGGCGGTCTGGCGAAGGCGGTGTCGACGCCGGAGCATCCGTTCAACGTCGATGCCGGCTTCTCGGTCAACGGCTGGCTCGCCGTGCTGCTGACGTTCCTGCTGGCGCGCGTGTTCGACGCGGGCACCGTGATGCGGGACGATCTCGAGGGGACGGTCTGACGTGGCGATCGCCGTCAAGCTCGACGACCTGCTGCACGATCGGCGCATGACGCTGACCGATCTCGCGTCGAAGGTCGACATCACGCTTGCCAACCTGTCGATCCTCAAGACCGGGAAAGCCCGCGCGATTCGGTTCTCGACGCTCGAAGCGATCTGCGAGGCGCTGTCGTGCCAGCCGGGCGACATCCTGCACTTCGAATCCGAGCGTGAAGAGCAGCCGGTCGTGGCACGCAAACGGAGCGCGCGATGAATCACAAGATCACACTGGTGACGATGTCGTTGTTGTCGATCGTGTTGTCGATCTTCCACATCACCGACGACATCGTCCGCGGCATCGAGCCGGGCGACACCGGAACGCTCACGTTCATCCTGATCGCGACAGTACTGTTGTATGGCACGCTGCCGCTCGCCGATCGGCGCGCCGGTTTCATCATCATGCTGCTCGGCGGCATCGGCGGCGTGCTGGTGGCGTACGTGCACATGCGTGGCGGGGGACTCGTGGGCGGGCGCATTGCCGGCACCAGCGGCATGTTCTTCTGGGTGTTCACGCTAATCGCGCTCGGCACTACCGGGATGATGACCGCGATCCTCGCCGCGCAGGCCCTGTGGCGATCGTTTCGACGGCCTGACGCCGCGACGCCCTGACAGCCCGACTCAGTGCGTCATCGCGTAGAGGAGGATGTCGATCCCGGCGGCGTAGGCGTCCGGCGAGAAGCGGTAGAAGTAGTCCTTGTCTTCGCCTTCGCGCTCCCACGGATCGGGCAGATCCGTGTTGTGCACCATCAACACCATGATGCGGCCCTGCTCATCGGCGATGGCGCGCGCCGACGGAGGCGAGCCGTCTTCGTTCCAGCGCTCGATCACGTCGCCGGTGCGCCGCCAGGTGTTGATCGACGCCATTTGCGGCAGCATCTTCACCGGGAACATCGTGCTCCAGATCGCATGCGGGTGCGGCGGCGTGATGTCGACGATCGGGTAGAGCGATCGCGGCAGCACGCGGCCGATCTCTTCATCGAACTGCTCGCGTCCGTAGCTGCCGTGATAGTCGGAAGCGAGCAGGAACCCGCCCTTCACCAGGTAATCGTGCAGCCGCTCCACTTCGACGGCGCTGAACCGCACCGTCCCGGCATCCTCCATCAGGATGAACGGGCACTTGAAGAGCGCATCGTCGGTGGCGCGCACGACCACGGCATCAGGCTCGGGACCTTCGGCGCCGTCATCGCGCATCGTGACGGTGATCTTGGTGAGCTCCGAGATGCGGATGCTGAAGTTGATGTCGGCGCCGGGGTAGTCGGTGCTCCAGCCCTGCTTCTGGCGATGATCGCTGCCGAACATCAGGCGGCAGAAATTGAAGCCGCCGGAAAATGATTTCTCGGTGGCGAAACGGGGAGGCATGCGCCCGTAGCCGCCCGCCCAGATCCGCTGCGCGGCGGCGGACGCCGCCACGGCCAGCAGGGCCGCGGAAACGAGGACTATCCACCGCATCCGGCGGAATCGCATAGGGATACGTTAACAGATTCACCAGGACCGCAGAAGGCGCCGCACTTTCTGGATGCCCCGTCTCGATTAACTCATCCACTTTTCATCGTTTTATCAGGACGTGCGACGCGATTCCGGCGACCCTTGAAGCCGAAGCAATGCTCCCGGGAGGGAAAATGGCGAAGCTCATGACGTCAAGCGTGCTCAGCATCGTGACCCTGATGGTTCTGGAGGGCGTCGCGGGCGCCCAGACGCAGTCGCCCGTTCAGACATTCGCCGCACTGCAACCGCTGATCGCGGCCGATCAGGAGATCGTTGTCTGGCGCGACGACGGTGGCAAGACCAGGGGCAAGGTGATCGCCGTCAGCGGAGACACCATCGAAATTCGGCGGCCGCGTCTCTTTCGACGCGCCGCGCGAGAAGTCATCGCGGAAAGTTCTGTGCGGCGCATCGACCACTGGGACTCATCGACAGTGAAAGGCGGGATCATTGGTGCTGCGGTAGGTCTCGCGGTGAGCGTCGCCCTGCTTAAGACGTCACAGTCCGAGAACTGGAGCGAATTGCCCGTTGCGGCCGCGTCGCCTGTCGTCGGTGGATGGATCGGCTCTGCCATCGACGGTGCGATCACCCGGCCGCTGTTCGTTTCACCGAAGGTCACGGACGCCGTGACCGGGCCTTCACGATCGCGCGGCGCACGCGTCGTCGTGGCGGCGTCACTCCGATTCTGATTTCGTTCGATGCCTGCAACGAGGGCATCGCAACATACCGACTCGTCGGCTCGTCGGCGCCGCGTGCTGGCGAAAAATGATGATAGACGAGCCGCCTGCGGAACACGCCTTGCAGTGTTAGCCGCGGGACGCGCAATCGCGCGTTGCCGTTACTCAGAAAAGAGGTTTCCTTGAAAACTCGTGGCAACAACGACGACACGCTCGGCGAAGAAGTCTCCGCACTCGGCCAGCGCACCAAAGGCGCAGCCAAGGACATGGTCGGCGACGTCATCGACGATGAACAGATGGAAGCCGAAGGCAAGCTCGAGAATGCGGCGGGGCGCGCGCGCCAGGCATCCAACGACGTGATGGATGAAACCGATGGTGTCCGCGGCGCCTCGACGGGCCGGTATGTGACCGGCCTCTACAACACGCCCGAGTCAGCCAATCGTGCGTACGAAGGCCTGACCTCGAAGCATGGATACAAGTCGGAAGACATCAGCGTGATGATGTCCGACGACACGCGCAAGAAGCACTTCGGCGACGTCAAGCCGGGCACCGAGCTGAGCGGCGGCACGAAAGCCGCTGAAGGTCTCGGCAAGGGCGCGGCGATCGGCGGCGGCATCGGCGCCGCCTTGGCGGCGCTGTTCGCGGTTGGCACGTCGCTCGTCATTCCCGGCCTCGGTCTCGTGGTCGCCGGCCCGATCGCGGCTGCGCTCGCGGGCGCGGGTGCGGGCGGCGCGACGGGCGGATTGATTGGCGCGCTGATCGGCGCCGGCATTCCTGAAGATCGCGCACGCGAATACGAGCGCGGCATCAACGACGGCGGCATCTTGATCGGCACGCGCTACCGCGACGACGAGCATGCGAAGGAGCTCGAAAGAGACTTCACGACGTACGGCGGCAGCAACGTTCGCTACTAGCTAGCGGCATTTGGGCGAGGGCCTGGAACGTCCAGGTCTTCGCTCCTCGGTTCGACCATCCCTCCGAAAACCTGGGTTTTTCTGCGGCCTGACCTGATCTGACCTCACCGCCGTTGTTTCGCTTTACATTCGCTTCCGCGGGGCTATAATGGCGAAAGTTTAGCGAAATTGAGGTGATTATGGCTGGAAGAGCCGCCGTCGAAGCCCTGCTCAGAGAACGAAAACTCGACCGAACTCTCACCTCAACCCTGCCTGAACGTCTGGGCGAAGACGCTGTTGCTCCACTTGATTCCGCAGCCTTGGATCGCGGACTCGCCGGTGGCTTGCCGCGAGGCCAGGTCTCGGAAGTGGTGGGGCCCGCTTCGTCCGGGCGCACGAGCGTGGCGTGGGCCGCGCTCGCTGCCGCGACGCGCCGAGGCGAGTCGGTAGCGATCATCGATACGTTCGATCGCTTCGATCCGCCGACGGCGCACGCGTGCGGCATCGATCTGTCGCGGCTGTTGTGGGTACGCGGCCAGGCGATTTCCAAGACCACCGCCGCGATCGACCCGGCGTGGCTGCCGGGCGTGCGCGCCGTCAACGGGCCCGGCACGTTCATGGAGCGCGTCATCGATCGCGCGATCAAGTCGCTCAACCTCGTGGTGTCGTCGGGCGTCTGCACGCTGGTGGTGATCGATTTGATCGACGTGCCGGCCAGTGCGTTGCGCCGTCTGCCGGCATCCACCTGGTTCCGCGTCGAGCGCGCCATCGAAGGCAGCGACACCGTGGTGTTGATACTCGCGGCCCATCCTGTTTCACGGAGTGCGGGAGGCCGCTCGATCGTGTTCGGGAACCGGGAACCGGGAACCGGGAGCGGCAATGAGCTCACGGCTGCAGGCTCCCGGATCCCGGCTCCCGTCTGGCGCGGCAGCCATGATCGGTCGCGCAGAATTGCCGGTGTGCGAGGACGCGCTTCGATTAACGCAGCGCGGTGGGCGCACACGGAGCCCGTTGATCTCGAGACCCGCGTGATTAACGAGATCTGAGCATGTTTGCCGCGCTCTACGCGCCGTCGGTTCCGACGGCAGCCGTCATCGACGTGGCGCGCGCGTTCACGCCGCGCTTCGAACAACTCGGTTCGGTCATTCTGCTCGATGCGAGCGGCCTGTCGCGCCTGTTCGGCAGCGCGCAGGAATTAGGGGAGCACCTTCGCGATGCGTTATCGAAACTCTCTCCTGGTGATTCGGTTCCGCGTATTGCAATTGCATCTACGCAGACGGCGGCGACGCTTCTAGCGCTCGGCAGCCCGGGTCTCACGGTGGTGATGCCGGGGAAGGAGGCGATCGCGCTTGCGCCGCTCGGCGTCAGCGTGCTCGATCAATTCGAAAAACTCTCGGAACCTGTCACACCGCAAGCACCTCAGGCACCCCAAGCACCCAGGCACTCAGGCACCCCGGCGCACGTCGGTAAGCATCCGCGACTCACGCATGAAGCGAGCCGGCCTCGCCGGCGCGCGCCGGAAAACCGATTGCTCGAGATCCTCACGAAGTGGGGCATCCGCACGCTGGGCGCGCTGACCGGCCTGTCCGGCCCGGAGATCCACGAGCGGTTCGGCGAGCGCGGCGCGCTGTGGCAGTCGCTGGCGCGCGGCATCGATGCGCGGCCGATGGTGCCGTGGGTCGACGAGATTCCGTTCGAGGCGGCGCTCGAGCTCGAGTGGCCGATCGAAGGCCTCGAGCCGCTGTCGTTCGTGCTGGCGCGGCTGCTCGAACCGTTGTCGGAACGGCTCGAGCGCGCCGATCGCGGCGCGGCGGCGCTGTTCACGTCGCTGCGGCTGACGTCGCGCACCGTGTTCACGCGGCGGCTGCAACTGCCGGCGCCGATGCGCGATCCCAAAACACTGCGCACGCTAATCCTGCTCGATCTCGAAACCCATCCGCCCGACGCACCGATCGACATCGTCCGCGTCTTCATCGAGCCGACGCCGGCCAAGGTGCTGCAGTGGACGCTGCTCGACAAGGCGCAGGCCGCGCCCGAACAAGTCACGACATTGACGGCGCGGCTCACGGCGT
>DASUSZ010000120.1:0-2145 GCA_036374815.1 Vicinamibacterales bacterium
CGGCGCTGGATCGATTCCACCGGCTTGGCCCCGCGCTGTCGACGCATCCGCGATTCGCGGAAGGCACCAACGTCGAGTTCGCGGTTCTCGAAGCGCCGAACCGCGTGCGCATCCTGATTTGGGAGCGCGGCGTCGGCCCCACGCACGCGTCGGGCACGGGCGCATGCGCATCGGCGATTGCGGCAATTGCGCATGGCGGCGCCGCGCGCGACGTCGAAGTGATCGCGCCGGGCGGCACGCAACGCGTCGAGTGGCGTGAAGACGGCGTTTATCTCACCGGCTGGGCGGAAGTCGTCTTCGACGGCCACTGGGTGCCGACCCTGTCAGGCCTCACTTTTTGATCGGTGCGGCGGCGCCGGCGATCGCGGAAATCGCGATCCACGGGCGCCAGCCCTAACGTTTGCGAGGCGCCGGCCGCGGCGACGCAGCGGCGTCGATTTCCGTCAAAGCGGCCTGAAGTTGGGCCGCGGCGCCATTGAGCGCCGCGGTCACGCCCGCGTAATCCTCCGCCTTCAGCGCTGCGCGTGATTCTTGCAGCATCTTTTCCACGGCGTCGGCGGTGGCGCGCGCGGTCTTGATCGACTTCTCGTTGCGCCGACCGACGTCGGGATTCTTCAACTGCGCCCGCGCCCTCGACAACAGGGTGGCGACTTCCGCGATCGCCCGCTCGGCCTGGCCGCGCGCGTCGGCGCGGCCTTCGACCGCCATCTTGGCGGCGGCCTGGGCGCGCTCGCGGCTGTCGATCGCGTGGCTCAGTGCCTGGCGGTAGTCGCCGCCGGCGACGGCGTCTTCGGATCGCTTGAGCGCGTCGATCGCCGCCGTGAGCTCGGAGGCGGCGAACTTGTCGGCGCCGGCGGCCCGGGCCGCGTCGATCGCGCCTTGCGCCTGGTTCATTTCCTTGCTGGGGGGCTCGGCGCAGCTGGCAGAGAGGATGGCGAAGATGAGCGCCAGGCAACGCACACGAAGCATGTCAGTTGAGTATACAGGCCGTCGGCGGGCGCGTGCGGCACAACACGCGTCAATCAGCTACCATGGAGGGTCGGGCGCGATGGCAACGGTGCCGGTCGTGGATCGGCCGCGCGAAAAACTGGCGCGCGTCGGCGCGGGCGCGCTCGGCGACAACGAGCTGATCGCGCTGGTGCTGGGATCGGGGACGCGATCGCGCGGAGCACTGGTGGTGGCGCACGACGTCATCGAAGCGGCGGGCGGTGTGCAAGGGCTCTTCCGCATTGGTCTCGATGAATTGCGGCGGGTGCCGGGAGTCGGCCAGACGCGCGCGGCGCGGCTCAAAGCGGCCGTCGAGCTCGGGCGGCGAACGTTGTTCGGCGATCGCGATGAGCGTCCGCAGATGCTCTCGACGGGCGACCTGGTTGAGTACTTGACCCCGCGCTATGCGGGATTTGCGGTCGAGCGTTTTGGCGTGGTGCTGCTCGATCAGAAGTATCGCGTGATTCGCAGCGAGATTGTGTCGACCGGAACCATCGAGACGAGCATCTCGAACCCCCGCGACGTGTTTCGCGTGGCGATCCTGGCGCAGGCGTCGTTCGTGGTGGCGTTCCACAACCACCCATCGGGCGATCCGGCGCCGAGCGTCAACGACCGGTTGATCACGCTGCGAATGAGGAACGCGGGTGAAGTGGTCGGCATTCCGCTGATCGACCACATCATTCTGGGCGAAACCGGTCATTACAGCTTCAGGCAGGAACTGGATTGAGGGTCCTTTACTTCGACTGTTTTGCGGGTGCGGCCGGCGACATGATCGTCGGCGCGCTGCTCGACGCGGGCGTGCCGCTCGATGCGCTGAAGCACGCCCTCGGCAGCCTCGCGGTCGACGGCTGGGAGGTATCGGTCGATCGCGTCGTCAAGGCCGGCGTTTCGGCAACGAAGTTCAGGGTGCATGAACATGCTCACATCCATACCGATGCCCGTGCTCATCACGATCATGATCGTGGCCCTCATCGTCACGGCGATGCGGCGCATCGTTCGCTGAAGGAGATCGAGCTCGCGATCGGCCGGTCGGCACTGAGCGATACGGGGCAGGCGCGCGCGATCAGGATGTTCCGCCGGCTCGGCGAGGCGGAATCCGCGATCCACGGGATTCCGATCGACAAGATCCACCTGCACGAAGTCGGCGCGCTCGATTCG
>DASUSZ010000121.1:0-9198 GCA_036374815.1 Vicinamibacterales bacterium
TCCAGCGCCACCCGCACGACCCTCGTCGTCGGGGTGGCCGCTTCATTCGACAACAGACGCACTATCGAATTTTAGACGCGGATCGGGGATCGGGGATCGGGGATCGGCGGGAAGCGGGAAGCGGGAAGCGGGTAGCTGGTAGCTACAGTATCCCCGCGGCGGCGCGCTGGATGTCGAGGTCGGTCAATTCCGGATAGGTCGAACCGCCGAGCATGTTGGCGGCGGGCAGGCTCTCGCGGCCGGTGCGGCGCTTGCGGCCCGACTTGTCCTGATACATCCGGCTGTCGGCCGTGGCGAGCAGGGCTTCGTACGATTCCCCGTCCTGCGGGAAGACCGCGGCGCCGATGCTGATGCCGAGCGTGAGCCGCTTGCCCGGCCGCGCCTCGAAGAAGACGTCGTCGATCCCCTTCTGCAGTTCCTGCCGCTTGTGTTCCGCTTCGTCAGCGCCGCAGCCTGACAGCACGACGATGAACTCGTCACCGGCGTAGCGGACGCAGATGTCGTAGGGGCGGATGGCGGCGCGCAGCACGCGCGCCACTTCGATCAGCGCGCGGTCGCCGACGTGGTGGCCGTGGTTGTCGTTGATCTCTTTGAAGTTGTCGAGGTCCATGACCATGAGCGAGACCTCGGCCTTCAGGCGCTCGGCGCGCGCGAGCTCGCCCGCGCCGAGCGCTTGAAGGCCGAGGTCGCGCTGCTCGTGATGGACCTCGACAACTTCAAGGAAATCAACGACAACCACGGCCACCACGTCGGCGACCGCGCGCTGCGCGAAGTGGCGACGGTGCTGCGCTCGGGCATCAGGCCGTACGACATCTGCGTCCGCTACGCCGGCGACGAATTCATCGTGGTGCTGTCGGGTTGCGGCGCCGATGAAGCCGAGCGCAAGCGCGTCGAGCTGCAGCGCACGGTCGATGAAGTGCTGTTCGAGGCGAGACCCGGCCGCCGCCTGCCGCTGGCCATCAGCGTTGGCGCGGCCATCTACCCGCAGGACGGCGATTCGTACGAATCGCTGCTCGCCACCGCCGACAGCCGCATGTATCGCGACAAGACCCGCCGCAAGACCCGCGTCCAGGTGCAGACCGCGGCCACCGGCACCGACGGTATGCCGGCCGTCAGCGTGCCGCTGCAGGCACCGCAGGAAATTACCGAGATCGACATTCAGCGCGCCGGCTTCGGCGTGCTGTAGGCCTGCGGGCTTGCGGGCTTGCGGGCTTAATACCTCTCAGTCAGGATTCGGTCTTCGCGGACACCCAGCTTCGCCAATAACACGCTCGCGTCACTGACAAGTTGCGGGGGCCCACATAGCAGGCAAATCGCGTCTGCGGCCGGCAAGGCTTCGTTCAGTAATTCTGCGCTGATGCGTCCGCGCCGGCCCGTCCAATCCGTGCGTTCCTCGCGAGTGATCGTGAAGTACAACGTGATCCGCTTCGCGGCTTCGAGCGCGGTCAACTCGGCACGGAACGCGAACTCCTCGATCGATCGCGCACTGTAGATGAGCGAGACCGGCTGCGTCGTCGGACGCGACAGGTGCTCGATCAACATCGATCGCAGCGGCGCGATGCCGGTGCCGCCGGCGATGAACAGCATCGGCCGATCGTTGCCGGAAGGCAGCCCGAACGATCCAAACGGGCCCTCGAGATCGACCGGCGTGCCCGGCGCCGCGAGCTCGAGATGCGGATCGAGCGCGCCGCTGTCGATCTGCACGAGCACCTGCATGATGCCGGACTTGCGCACTTCCCACGGCGCCGACGCGATCGAGTACGGCTTGCGCAGCGGAGAGCCGCTCAACCCGAGCATCACCGCCTGGCCCGCCGCAAATGAAAACTCCGCGCCGCGCAGGTCGAGGTTGAGGATGCGCGTTCGCGGAGTCGAGTGCGTGATCTGTCTGACGGGGATCGTGATCACGTTTAAGACGGCAGGCTCTAAGACGTTAGGACCCTAAGCCCCCAAAAGCCCAAGACCTTTTCACATTCCCAGAATGTGGAATCCGGCGTCGACCATCAGGATCTCGCCGGTGATGCCGCGCCCCGCATCGCTCAACAAGAAGGCCGCGGCGTCGCCGACTTCCGATGTCTCGATCGCGCGGCGCAGCGGCGCTTTCTCTCGCACCACGCCGAGAATGCTGGAGAATCCGCCGATGCCGGCGGCCGCGAGCGTCTTGACCGGTCCGGCCGAGATGGCGTTGACGCGAATATTCTCCGGACCGAGATCGGCCGCAAGATACCGCACCGACGATTCGAGCGCCGCCTTGGCCACGCCCATCACGTTGTAGTTCGGGAACACGCGATCGCTGCCGAGGAACGTCAGCGTCAGGATGCTGCCGCCGCCGCGCGCTGCCATCAGGGGTTGGGCGCCCCGCGCCATCGCGATCAGCGAATACGCGCTGATGTCGAGCGCCTGCTTGAAGCCCTCGCGCGACGTGTTCAGAAAGCGGCCGGTGATCTCTTCACGCGAAGCGAACGCGGCGCCATGGACGACGAAGTCCAGGCCGCCGTGCACCTCCTGGATCTTCTTGAACACCGCGGCGAGCTCCTCGTCGTTAGTGACGTCGAGTGGCAGCACCGTCGCCTTTGGTGTCAGCGTCTCCGCGAGCTCGCCGACGTGCTCTTCGAAACGGCCTTGATACGTGAGGATCAGGTTCGCGCCGCCCTTGGAGGCGGCCTGTGCGATCGCCCACGCCAGCGAGCGGTGGTTCGCGACGCCGACGATCAGTCCAACTTTTCCCGTGAAGTCGGCCATCAGCGGTTCTTCTTGCCGCCGCGGCGCCGTCTTCCGCCGCCGTGCCCCTGGCCTTGTCCTTGTCCTGGTCCTGGTCCCTGGCCGTGCCCGTGATCGCGGAAACGCATCGGCCCCAGGTTGTCCTGGCTGCCGCCGCCGGCTCCGGGTCTGCGGCGTCCGCCGCGGAACTTGTTCTGTCCGCCGGCGTGCCGCTGGCCGTTGTTGTTGCGTCGATTGTGAAGGGATTGAATCGTGAACTCAGGATTGGCGCGGGGCGCCGGAGCTTGCCCCTCCGGTCGAGGGAAGGTCGCGCGTATCAACGATCGCCGGAAACCCCCTTCGAGTTCGGGTGCCTCTGGTGCATCGGGTGCGTCAGGTGCATCGAGTGCCGCGGGTGAGTCGAGTGGCGCCGGTGCAGCAGCTGCCTGGGATGCGGATTCGAGGACGGCGTCCGCCGCCGCTCCGACCATCACCGGCTCGGGCTCCGCGACGGCCGCTGCTGCGGCCGCCACTGGCGAGACAGGCGCGTGAGGCGCCGACCCGTTGTTCATTCCCTCGAGGACCTGGGTGAACAGGGCCGGCGGCTGCGTCTTGCGCCGCGGCGTTGGAACTTTGCCTTCCTTGTATTCGTGTTCCGCGTCGCAGATCCCGCAACGCGTCCTTCTGATTTCATCATCGATCATCGCGACGATGGCGTGATCGGTGATGCGGCGCTCGCGCGGACAATAATCGTCCAGCACGTCGCCGGGCCGATACCGGCGGTCTTGCATGCAACTCCCCCGAAAACCGAATCAGCCTCCCGCCAAGCCGCATCGGTACTGGTCTATCTACTCGCTTCGAAACGTGGTCCAAGGGCCGTGTAGTGCCACGAGCGGCCTTCAGGTTGTGAGTGCGGGAAGCGCTTGAGGGCCGACAGGCCCAGGGCGCAGGCAGTCGGAATATATCAGACGCCAGTGCCCCGGGCAAGCCACACCCGCAGTTCCTTCAAAGCCGCGCCCACCGCGTCGGGATGCGTGGATTGCGGCGTTTTGCGCACCCGGACCGATGCGGCCGCCGTCACGTGCTGCTTCACGTCGTCTCCGAACAGGTGGCTGGCCGCCTTCCATTCATCGAGCGACAGCGACTCAAAGTCACGCTGCTGCGACAACAACCGGCGCACCATCGCGCCGACCACTTCGTGCGCCTCGCGGAACGGCATGCCCCGCGACACGAGGTAGTCGGCAACATCCGTTGCAAGCAACAGGCCCGCCGCAGCGCGGCCAGTGCGCTCCGGATGCAGCGTGAGATTGCGAACGACCGCCGCGGTCGCATCGAGGGAAACCGCTAATGTGTCCTCGGCGTCGAACAGCGGCTCTTTGTCTTCCTGCAGATCCTTGTTGTAGCCGGTCGGCAGGCCTTTCATCGTGATCAGGAATCCGGTGAGATGACCGATCGCGCGTCCCGCCTTGCCGCGCACGAGCTCCAGCGGATCGGGATTTTTCTTCTGCGGCATCATGCTGCTGCCGGTGGCGGACGAATCGGCCAGCTCGAAGAATCCGAATTCTTCGCCGGTCATCAGGATGAAGTCTTCCGCGATGCGCGACAGGTGCACCATCGACAGCGACACCGCGTGCAGGAACGTCGCCGCGAAATCGCGATCGGACGACGAGTCCATGCTGTTGGTGACGACGCGGCTGAATCCAAGTCGATCGGCCAGCAACTTCGTGTCGATGGCGTAGCCGGTGCCGGCGATCGCGCCGGAGCCGAGCGGCAGCGCGTCGGCTTCTTCGCGCGCCGCCTCCAGCCTGGCGTGATCGCGCTGCAGCGCGGCGGCGTGGCTCAACAGGAAGTGCGACACGAGCACCGGCATCGCGCGCCGCATGTGCGTGTACGACGGCATCAACGCATCGCCGGCTGTCTCGGCCTGATCGGCAAACGCGGCGATCGTCGCGCGCAATTTTTTCTGCAGCAGCGGAATGCGGCGGCGCAAGTACAGGCGCAGATCGACGGAAACCTGCTCGTTGCGCGAGCGGCCGGTGTGCAGGCGGCGGCCGGCGTCGCCGATGCGCGACACCAGCTGCCGCTCGACGAATGAATGGACGTCCTCGTCGTCGCCGGTGACCCACGCCGGATCGCGGCGTCCCTGCTCGAGGATCGCCGCGAGCCCGTCGGCGATCGCCTTGCTGTCCGTTGCATCGAGCACGCCGGCGCGCGTCAGCGCTTCCGCCCACGCGATGCTGCCGGTGACGTCGTCTTCGAACAGGCGGCGATCGAACGGGAACGACACGCCGAAATCAAAGGCCGCGGGATCCGGCGCCGCATCGAATCGTCCCGACCAGAGCGGCTTAGACATGTTGCGTCTTTCTGCCGACGACCTGCGCCGCGCCCTTGAACAGCCTGACGCGAATCGTGCCGGTCATCTGCTGCGAGGTGGCGTCGACGTAGGCATCGATGCCCTCGCGCAGCGGATCGAACCACTCGCCGCGTTCGATCGCCTCGACGTAGGCAGCCGACACCGCGGTATCGAAGCGCTGCTGGGATTCCGACGAGACGTAGCGCCACAACTCCGCGTGCGCGAGGTGCAGCACGACAGCGGCGGGAGCCTCGTACAACGCGCGCGAGCGCGTGCCGTCGGCCCTGACCTTGATGCGATCGAGACGTCCGACACCGTGCTCGCCGGCGATCGTCTGCAGGCTCTCGATCAGCTCGCCGAGCCGCATCGTCACCCCGTTGATGCCGACTGCGGCGCCGCGCTCGAATTCAATCTCGACGTGCGCCGGGATGTTCGGCGCTTCATCGATCTTGCGCGTCGACTTGAACAGCGTATCGTCCGGCGCCGTCGAGCCATCGTCGCCGCGGCGTCCGATGGTGCGGCCCCAGAGGTTGTCGTCGATCCGCGGCGCCGCCTTCGCATCGGCGAGCTGCGCGGTAAACCCGGTTTCTTCGGCGCAGGCGATTTCCTCGAGCGTCGGGTTCAGCGTGGCGATCGGCTGGGCCAGCCGCCGCCGATCGCGGCCGACGGCGCCGTGCGCGACGTGCTGCGCGTTCTCGATCTTCGCGATCTGCACGAGCGTCTTCGCGATCAGCGGCCGCGTCAGCGCGGTCGCCAATGGGTAGCGCGTGTCCGACAGCGCGCCGGCCTTGAGCGAGGGCAGCACGTAGTCGCGCGCGAATTCCTCGCGCGCATCAATGACGTGCGCGCGCGCCGCGCCGGCGGCAAGCGCGTGCGTCCGCAGCTCGTTCATGTCGGCCTTCTGCCCGAGATCGAGCGTGACCGTGACGACTTCGGCGCGGTGTTTGTCCGCAAGCCAGGAAATGGCGGCGGTCGAACGGGCGCCGCCCGAATACGCAAGCACGACGATGGGTGTCAACTGGCGAGGTCCCTCAACTGTTTCACAACGGCCTGCGCGCTCTTCGCGTCGCGGGCGATGATCAAAATGGTGTCGTCGCCGGCCAGGGTGCCGGCCACTTCGGGCAGACGCGATCGATCGATCGCGAGGCCAAGCAGCTGCGCCTGCCCGGCGCCGGTCTTCAACACGACCAACTGCTGCACCGGCTCGATGTTCACGAGATATTCCGACAAGGCGCGGCTGAGCGCATCGAGGGCGCTGGCGGGCGACGCCGCGTCCACGCCGGCCGGTTGATAGGCGCCGTCGGACGAGCGCTTCAACAGGCCGAGCTCCTTGATGTCGCGCGACAGCGTCGCCTGCGTCACGTCGAACCCGCGCGACGACAGGAGATGACGGAGCTGTTCCTGGCTCCGCACTGCTTCGTGCTCCACGACCTCGAGAATGGCTGACTGCCGTCTGGCTTTCATACTTATACGTTCAAGTGAATCAGTATACATGAATATGCAGCAGAAACTTGGTATTTTTTATTGACAGGCGGAAAACTATGCATGTATAACTATTCTTTCGGACGTATACATATGACGCAGGTGGTGACTCAAGCGGCGGGAACTGAGCGGGGCAACACGAGCCTGGTGCGCGTCGCGATTGCCGGGGCAACCGGATTCGCGGGCCAGGAATTGATCCGCCTGCTCGCGCGGCATCCGAACGTTGCGATTACCGCGGCCACCGGTTCGCAGTCGACCAGCACGCCGCGCCGGCTCCCGTCGCTCGCGAAAATTTGGGACGGCACGGTCGTGCCCCTGGACGTCGACGCGTTCGAAGCCGACGTGGTGTTCCTGGCGCTGCCCGAAGCGGCCTCCGCCGAGATCGCGCCGACGCTCCTTGCCAAAGGGCTGCGGCTGATCGATCTGTCGGGTGCGTTCCGTCTTCGCGATGACGCCAGGCGCGCGAAGTTTTACCCCGCGACGGCGGCGCTGCCGAAGGGCGTCGCGTATGGTTTGACCGAGTTCGAGCTCGATGCGATCAAATCGGCGCGGTTGCTGTCGAACCCGGGCTGCTACCCGACGGCGTCGCTGCTCGGCTTGCTGCCGTTGCAGCGCGCCGGTCTGCTCAAGCCGGGCGCGGACATCATCATCGACGCGAAGTCCGGCATCTCGGGCGCGGGCAAGGCGGCCACCGAGCGCACGCACTTTTCGGAGAATCACGGCAGCGTGGCGGCCTATAACCCGTTCGGTCATCGCCATATTCCAGAGATGGAACAGGCGCTCGGCCAGGGTGTGACGTTCGTGCCGCACCTGGTGCCGCTCGATCGCGGCATCCTCGCGAGCATCTACGCGCACCTGGTGCCCGGCACCACGGCGGCGGCGGTGGCCAATGCGTTCGAGCAGGCCTACGCCGACGCGCCGTTCGTGCGCGTCACCGGCGAGGCGTTGCCCGAGATCAAGCACGTCGCGCACACGAACTTCTGCGACGTCGGCTGGAAGGTTGATGAATCGACCGGCCGGGTATTCATCGTCAGCGTCATCGACAACCTCGTGAAGGGGGCGTCGGGCCAGGCGATTCAGAACTTCAACGTGATGTACGGCTTCGATCAGAAAACGGGGCTGCTGTGAAGCGTGTCGCGGTGCTGAAGCTGGGCGGAGAGCTGATCGAAAACGAGCAGCGCCTGAAGGTGATGGGCAAGGCGATCAAGGGCGCGGCGAAGAAGGCGCGCCTGGTCGTCGTCCATGGCGGCGGACGGGAGATCGATGCAGCGCTGGCGCAAGTCGGGATCCCGAAACGCCAGGTCGACGGGCTCCGCGTCACCGACGCCGAAACGCTCGGCATCGTCGTGTCGGTGCTGGCCGGATCGATCAACACGAAGTTCGTGGCGGCAATCAACGCCGCGGGCGGCAAGGCCGTGGGACTGACTGGCGCCGACGCCGGCGTTGCGCCCGTCGAGAAAGCGGCGCCGCACAAGGCGACCAACGGCGAAACCGTCGACCTCGGCATGGTCGGCATGCCGGTGAAGGCGCCGGCGCCGGCGGTGATCGCGGCGCTGCTCAAAGCCGGCTGCGTGCCGATCATCGCGTGCGTCGGCGCGTCGAAGGGCGGCAAGTTGTTCAACGTTAACGCCGATACGTTGGCCGGCAGCCTGGCGGCGCGGTTGAAGGCAAAGCGCCTGGTGATTGCCGGCGCCACGCCGGGCGTGCTGGACAAGAAGAACAAGACGATTCCGCGCCTCGACAAGGAAAAGATCGAGAAGCTGGTGAAGTCGGGAACGGCAAACGCCGGCATGGTCGCGAAGCTGAGGGCCTGCCAGGCGGCGCTCAAAGGCGGCGCGAAGAACGTCGTCATCGTCGACGGACGGGCGCCGGGGCGGATCGTGAAGGCAGTGGCGGGCGAAAAAACGTCCGCCACTACGAAGGTCGAAGACTGATGAGCAACGTTACGGCACTCGAAGCGCAGCATGTGCTGCAGACCTACAAGCGGCAACCCGTGGTGTTCGTCCGCGGCGAAGGCAGCCGCTTGTACGACGAGAACGGCCGGAGCTATCTCGACTTCATCTCGGGCATCGGGGTCTGCGTGCTTGGGCACGCGCACCCGGGACTCGCGGCGGTGATCGCGGAGCAGTCGAAGACGCTGATTCACACGTCGAATCTCTACTACCACCCGCTGCAGGGGCAGCTGGCGGCGAAGCTGGCGAAGTTGTCGGGGCTGCAGCGATCGTTCTTCTGCAACAGCGGCACTGAAGCGGTGGAAGCGTGCTTGAAGTTCGCGCGCCGCTACTGGTACTCGCAGGGCATCAAGAACCGCACGCAGTACGTCGCGCTCGAGCACGGCTTCTCCGGACGCTCGATGGGCGCGCTGTCGGTGACTGCGAACGCGAACTACCGCGCGCCGTTCGAGCCGTTGATTCCGGGAGTGACATTTATTTCGCCCGGCGACATCAAAGGATTAGAGGCGGCGGTCACCGAGCACACGGCGGCGGTGATCGCCGAACCTATTCAGGGCGAAGGCGGCGTGCGGCCGCTGTCGAAGGAATTTGCCGCGGCGATCGCGAGGGTGACGAAAGACACCGGCACGCTGCTGATCGCGGACGAAATTCAGTGCGGCCTCGGACGCACCGGGTATCCGTTCCACTACCAGTCGTTCGGCTGGACGCCGGACC
>DASUSZ010000122.1:0-9496 GCA_036374815.1 Vicinamibacterales bacterium
CGATCGTTTCTCCCCAGACGATGGTCTCGCCCCAGACGATGGTCTCGCCCCAGACGATGGTCTCGCCCCAGACGATGGTCTCGCCCCAGACGATGGTCTCGCCCCAAACAATCGTCTCGCCCCAAACAATGGTTTCCCCCCAGACGATGGTTTCGCCCCAAACGATCGTGTCCTCTCCCCAGACAATGGTGTTGCTGTCGATTAGCGAACGAACACTTGCTGGGTACGCGAATCCGCGATTGCCCTCGATGTGCGCGATCGACTCGAGGCTCTGAAGATCTGCGATGTCCAAATTGCCGGCGCCGCCGCCAAGCAGTCCTGCGTCTGAAATGAAGTCCGCGCTCGCCTGCAGCGCAATCTTCACTTGCAGCGGCGTCAAATCCCCGCGGCCGTCGAGCAACAGCGCGGCCGCGCCCGAGACCACCGCCGCCGACATGCTCGTGCCGCTCATCGAGAAGTAATCGCGTGCGCCCGGGCCGTCGATGAAACGATCCATGTGCGCCGCGGCCAGGTTCGAATCGGCCGAGGCCGTCGACACGATCTTCGAGCCCGGCGCCACCAGGTCCGGCTTCACGATGTGATCGATCGCGGTCGGGCCCTTCGAGCTCCACGGCGCCACTTCGTCGTCGCTCGGATCGAGCGTGCCTTGCGTGCGCGTCGCGCCAACCGTGATCGCATACGGCGAGATGCCGGGCGAGGTGATGCTGCCGTACACCAGCTTGCCGTCCGGCGTCTGGCCGTAGTTGCCGGCCGATGCGACGACCACCAGGCCCGCCTTCGCTGCGCGCTCGACGGCCAGGCACAACGGGTCGTCCTTGTAGCTTTGCGTCGGCGCCGCGCCGAGCGAGAGATTGATGACGCGGATGCCAAGCTGACGACGGAACTTGATCGCGAAGTCGATCGCCTCGATCACATCGGCCGCTTCGCCCGAGCCGTCGGCGCCAAGCACTTTCAGATTGATCAGGTGAGCGGCCGGCGCCATACCCGCATCCGCACCCTCGGCGCCGTTGCGGAAGCCGCGCGCCGCGATGATGCCGGCGATGTGCGTGCCGTGGCCGTAGAAATCCTCGCCGCGGCCGGCGCGATCGGTGAAGTCGAAGCTCGCGACCACGCGGTTCTGCAGCGCCGGGTGATTCGCGTCGATGCCGCTGTCGATCACCGCCACGCCAATGCCGCTGCCGTTCACCTTGCCGAGCGACTCGATCGCGCCCGACCATGCCGCTTCCGCGCCCGTCAGCTGCGTCGTCAACGCCATCGCCGAACGCACCGTGGCGTTGCCCGACAGCGACTCGACCTCGAGGTCCTGCGACAACGCATCGAGCGTCTGCCGCGACACGGTGAACACCGCGCCCGAGATCAGGTTCTTCTTGATGCGAAGGTTGTATCGCTCGGCCAGGCGGTCGATGCGCTCGACCGAACCGGTGACGATGACGTCCACGTCGCTGCCGGACGCAGAAGCGAGATGCTGCGTGAGGTCCGCCGACAACCGCGCGCGCCGCTGGCCCGCGTCCGCCGACGCGGCGAGCGGGAGCTGCAGCGCCACGGCGGCCAGCAAAGCGGCGGCAATGTGCCAGATCACCCGGAGCGTCCGGTAGGACCGCGGTATATAGGTGATCGGCTGCGAAGTCGACGACGGCATTAAGAGTCTCCCCAGAGCTCTTGCAGGTTCAAATCAAATCGCGGCCGGCGTTAGCCGATCGCGCGCATTTCCTCGACCGAATCAAGCAGCACGCGCTGCGACCCGCCGAGCGTCCGGATGGTGCGCAGGCGGCCGTCGCGAATCCGGTAGTAAACGGTGCGGCGCGACACGCCCAGTAACTGCGCGGCCTGCTCGATGCTGACGCTGCGGCCGACCTGCGGCTGGAACTCCGTCTGGCTAAACGACATCGTTTGAACATCCATTGCGAATTGCTCCTCGGTGGCATTACTAAAGGCAGGGGTAGTGCCAACAGCACAGCAATTTCGGTCGTATCCTCTAAGTGATTGCGTAAACAGGGTTTGTTGGTTTAGGATGCGGCAAGCTCGACTCCCCTCGCCGCCCGCATTCGAGCCAAGGGTTTGCCCCGGTAGGGCTTCAAGCGGGGCGTTTCGCAAGTTCTGCATACAGATCGCAATAAATGCGATGTTGCGTGCAGCGGAAAAAACGGCCAACGGATTGGCCAGTAGGACAACAAGTGAACCGACAACCGCGGGCATTGCTGAGCGTTCTGCTGATCGGGGTCATCGCCTTCGTGGCGTGGCGCTGGTGGAGCGGCGCGCGCCCGGACAGCCCCGACGGCGGCACCGAGATCGTGTTCTCCGAGACCTCGACGCGCGGCGGGACCCTGACATCTTCTCTACGCAGCGAGCCGCGCACGTTCAACCGGCTGGTGGCGCGTGACGTGCCGACGGAGCTGTTCTCGACCTTTACCGGCAGCAAGCTGGTGCGCGTCAATCGCGCCACTCAGGAAGTGGAGCCGTCGATCGCCGAAAGCTGGACCGTATCGAGCGACAACAAGACCTGGACGCTGAAGCTGCGCGACGGCGTCACCTGGTCCGACGGCACCCCGTTCACGTCGGCCGACGTGCTGTTCTCGTTCCAGGCAATCTACGACCCGAAGGTCGAAAGCCTCGTTGCCAGCTCGCTGATGATCGGCGGCAAGCCGATGACGGTGACCGCGCCCGACGCGCGCACCGTCGTTATCACGCTGCCGGCCACCGCGGGTCCGGGCATTGCGCTGCTCGACAACCTGCAGCTGTTCGCGAAACACAAATACGAGGGCGCCCTCAAGAAGGGCACGCTCGCCAGGGAAATGGGCGTGGCCGCGCCGCCGTCGGAGTTCGCGACGCTCGGCCCGTTCGTGCTGAAGTCGTACACGCCGGGACAGCGCATCATCTTCGATCGCAACCCGCGCTACTGGAAGAAGGACGCCGCCGGCATCCAGCTGCCGTACCTCGACCAGGTGATCCTCGAGATCGTGCCCGATCAGAACGCGGAGGTGGTGCGCCTGCAGGCCGGACAGATCGACACGCTGCAGCAGCACATCCGCCTCGAAGACATCGCCACGCTGCGGCCGCTCGAGCAGCAGGGAAAACTGCGGCTGATCGAGCTTGGCGTCAGCACCGATCCCGATGCGTTCTTCTTCAACCTGCGCTCGACGTACTGGGAGAAGGACCGGCGCCGCGACTGGATCACGCGCAAGGAGTTCCGCCGCGCCATTTCGCACGCCGTCGATCGCGAGGCGTTCGCCAACACGGTGTTCCTGGGCGCCGGCGTGCCGATCTGGGGGCCCGTCACCACGGGCAACCAGAAGTGGTTCTCTCCGAACATCCAACGCTACGACCATTCCGTCGAGCGCGCCCGGGAGCTGCTTGCCGAGTTGGGCCTGACCAATCGGGACAGCGACGAATGGCTCGAGGATGCGAAGGGCACCGAAGCGCGCTTCACGGTGCTGGTATTCCGCGGCAACTCCTCGCTCGAGCGCGGCGCCACGGTTCTCCGCGACGAGTTGAAAAAGGCCGGCGTTGCCGTGGACATCGTCCCGCTCGAACAGGGCCTGGTGATCGATCGAATGCTGAAAGGCGATTTCGAATCGATCTTCATGGCGTTCACCGCCACCAGCCTCGATCCGGGCTTGAACGCGGATTTCTGGCTCAGCTCGGGGTCGGCGCACGTGTGGAACATGCGCCAGCCGAAGCCCGCCACCGACTGGGAGAAACAGATCGACGATTTGATGGTGACGGTGATCGGCAACGTCGATCAGACCGAGCGCTACAAGGCCTTCCTCGAGATCCAGAAGATCTTCGCGGACAACCTGCCGGTGCTGTATTTCGTGGCGCCGCGCCTCTATATGGGCGTGAGCACGCGCGTCGGCGGGGTGACGCCGTCGATCCTGCGCCCGCAGCTGCTCTGGAACGTCGAGCGGATGACGGTGCAGCAGGCGCGCTAGCCGCTGATGGGACGCTACCTCCTCACGCGTCTCGTCTTCGCGTTGCTGCTCGTCTTCATCGTCTCGTCGGCGGCGTGGCTGCTGACACGCGTCGTCCCCGGCACATTCGTCGACCAGGAATGCGTGACGTTGAGCCCCAAGGAGTGCGATGACCTTCGCAAACGCCTTGGCCTCGACCGTCCGCTGTGGGCGGAGTACCTGTCGTGGCTGTCACACGCGGTCCGTTTTGATTTCGGCGAATCGCTTCTGTATTCGCGCCCTGTCGGACCGCTGATTGTCGAACGCGCGGCCAACACGGCAATGCTCGCCACGATCGCGCTCGTCGCCGCTACGCTGATCGGCATCCCGCTCGGCATCTATTCAGGCACGCGCGCCGGCATCGGCCGTGCGATCGTGCGCACACTGTCGGTGATCGCCGTGTCGGTGCCGCCGCTGATTGGATCGCTCGCGCTCGTGTTCCTCGCCTCGCGCACCGGATGGTTCCCGGTCGGCGGCATGTCGTCTGCCGGCGGAGCGGAGATGACGTGGGCGGCATGGCTCGCCGATGTCGCGCGCCACCTGCCGCTGCCGGCGCTGGCGCTCGCCATCCCGATGGCGGCCACGCTCGAGCGGCTGCAATCGGAAGCGATCGCAGCTTCGTCGCGCGAGCCGTTTGTCGCGGCCAGCCGCGCGCGCGGCGTCGCCCGCGCACGCTCGATCCTCAGCCATGCATGGCCGGTCTCGCTTCGCCCGATCCTCGGACTCTACGGCGTGATGATCGGGACCTTGTTCAGCGGCTCTTTCATCGTCGAAGTCGTGACGTCGTGGCCGGGTCTTGGCCGATTGATGTGGGACGCGCTGAAGGCGCGCGATTTGTTCCTGGTCGCCGGCTGCGCCGCGACCGGCGCGTTGTTTCTGGCCGCGGGCACGCTGATCGCCGATCTGCTGCTCGCCTACACCGATCCGCGCGTGCGATCCGGAGAGCGCGCGTGATCAGGACCACCACGCTCTTTCTCGCCGCGTTGACGCTGATCGCGGTGATCGCGCCATGGCTCGCGCCGTATGAGGCGGGCGATGCGTTTCGCGATTTCCTCCACGCGCCGCCGATGCGTCCGCATCTCGACGGCCTGACGCCGGTCGTCAATCCGCTGGTGCTCGCCGATCGGCTCGAGCAGCGTTTCGAGCCGGATCGATCGCGTACGGTCAGGCTGCCTTGGATCGAGCGCGATCGCGCCACGCCGGTGTTCCTGCTGGGCGCCGATGATTTCGGCCGTGACGTGTTGTCGCGATTGCTGTACGGCGCGCGCACGTCGATTGGCCTGTCGCTGGTGGCGACGCTTGGCGCGGTGGTGATCGGCGCGCTCGCGGGAGCGTGGGCGGGTTACCGCGGCGGGTGGGTCGAGGACGCGATCATGCGCACCGCCGATTTCGTGCTGGTGCTGCCGGTCATCTACGTGGTGCTGGTGCTGCGCGCGGTGCTGCCGCTGGTGCTCGCGCCATCAACGGTGTTCGTGATGGTGACGTTGATTTTCATCGCCGTCGGTTGGCCGTTCGTCGCGAAAGGCGTGCGCGCGATCGTCGCCGTGGAGCGCGGCCGCGAGTACGTGCAAGCGGCACAATCGCTCGGCGCGAGCCCGCTCCGAATTCTCGCCGTGCATCTGTTGCCCGCCTGCGGCGGGCATCTGCTCGTCCAGGCCACGCTGTTGCTGCCGGCCTTCATCCTCGCGGAGGCCACGCTCTCCTTCATCGGTCTCGGTTTTCCCGATCTCGTGCCGAGCTGGGGCACGATGCTCGCGGCGGCAGGAAACTACAATTCGATCGCAAGATTTCCGTGGACCCTCGCACCGGCGATCGCAATTTTTGCGATCGTGCTCCTCACCAACCTTCTCGCCGCACGGCACACACAAAATCGACATTGATCCTCAGCGACGACGATGGCATCGTCGTCTTGCGGTCAAGGAAGGATGATGTGAGATGAAGATGGTGCCCGTAGGTTTGGCACTGCGTGATCGCCTTGGTGAGAACGCCGTGCGTGACCTGGACGACTACATGGAAGAGCACAGGAAGGCCGGGAGGGTCGACGTGATGCATGCAATCAGCGAACAACTCGATTCCCGATTCAATACGCTCGATTATCGCTTCAAGGAATGCGCGAAACGCGAAGACATGATCGTCGGGTTTGCGCGGGTCGAGAAACAGATCGACGCGAACAAGGTTGAGATCCTGCGCTGGTCGTTCGTTTTCTGGATTGGCCAGGTCGCGACGATCGCGGTGCTCCTGTCATACATGTTGAAGTAGTCGCGCGCGTAGGCACGCTGATAAGATCCGGCGGATGCACACCCCAGGCGAACGAATCCTGCTCGGCCCCGGCCCGAGCTTAATGTCTCCACGCGTCATGAAGGCGCTTGCAGCGCCGATGCTCAGCCATCTCGACCCGCAGTTTGTCGAGATCATGGACGACGTCCGTGCGCGGCTCGGCCGCGTGTTTCAGGCGCCGCAGGGATCGTTTGCGTTCGCGGTGTCGGGCACCGGGACGTCGGCGATGGAGACCGCGATCGCGAATCTGGTTGCGCCGGGCACGCGCGTCCTCTCGGTCGTCACCGGCTATTTCGCCGATCGGCTCGCGCAGATGGCCACGCGTTACGGCGCCGAGGTCACACGTGTCGAAGCGGAGTGGGGACGCGCGATCGATCCGGAGCAGGTGCGCCAGGCGCTGAAGGCATCGGGCGCTGACGTCGTCACCATCGTGCACGCGGAAACATCGACCGGCGTGCTCAATCCGGTGCAGGCCGTCGCCGCGATCGCGCGCGAGCACGGTGCGCTCATCATCGTCGACGCGGTCACGTCGCTTGGCGGCATGCCGCTCGATGTCGCCGGATGGGGGCTCGACGTCGTCTACAGCTGCAGCCAGAAATGCCTCGGTGCGCCGCCGGGCGCGTCGCCGATCGTGTTCTCGCCGCGCGCGCTCGAGAAAAAAGTGACGTGCCGCAGTTTTTATTTCGACGTTGCGCTGCTCGAGGATTACTGGGTGCGTCGGAAGTATCACCACACCATGTCCGCGTCGTTGATCTACGCGCTGCGCGAGGCGCTGACCGCGGTTGAAGAAGAAGGCCTGCAGCAGCGATGGGCCCGTCACGAGCGCAATCACCTCGCGTTCGCGAAAGCGATCGCGCCGCTTGGCCTGTCGTTGCTTCCCGCGCCGAGCGATCGGCTGTGGACCCTCAATGCCGTCAAGGTGCCGCAGGGCGTCGACGATGCGGCGGTGCGTAAATACCTGCTGCAGAACTACAACATCGAGATTGGCGCGGGGCTTGGACCGCTGGCGGGCAAGGTTTTCCGCATTGGCCTGATGGGGACGAGCTCGTCTCAAGAACTGGTCGATCTGCTGACGGGGGCCCTCGAAAAGGCCCTGAATTCGCTGGTACACGGGTTGCACAAGACGGGGGCATGAGCAAAGCCGCCGGCGTCCTGTTCGCGATAGCTCTGTCGTGTTCGTTGGGCGCGGCGTGCGCGACGAACCCGGTCACCGGCAAGAAGCAGATGTCGCTCCTCAGCGAAGCCGAGGAGCTGGCAATCGGGCAGCAGCAGGACGCCGAGATCCGAAGGGAAATGGGCGTCTACGACGACCCCGCGCTGCAGCGCTACGTCAACGACATCGGCCAGGAACTCGCGCGCAATTCCCATCGGCCCAACCTGCCGTGGTCGTTCACCATCGTCGACAGCCCCGCGATCAACGCGTTTGCGTTGCCGGGCGGATACGTCTACCTGACGCGCGGCATTCTCGCGTATCTCGATGATGAATCCGAGCTGGCCGGCGTGCTCGGTCACGAGATTGCCCACGTCACCGCGCGTCACGCGGCACAGGCGTACACGCGGCAGGCGCAAGCGAGCCTCGGGCTGGCGATCCTCGGCATCTTCGTTCCCAGCACGCGTCCGTTTGCCGATCTCGGCGCCACCGGTCTCGGCGTGTTGTTTCTCAGGCACGGCCGCGAAGCGGAGCTCGAGGCGGATCGCCTCGGCGTCGAATATGAATCTGCCGCCGGCTACGATCCGTCCGGCGTGCCGCGGTTCCTGACGACGCTGGCGCGCGTCAAGGCGATGAGCGAGCGCGGCGTGCCGAACTGGCTGTCGACGCATCCCGATCCCGGCACGCGCGTCGCGAAGGCGGAGCCGGTCGCCGGCAACTTCGTGGCTGCCGGCGCGAAGAAGGTCAATCGCGACGAGTATCTCGAACGCATCCGGGGCCTGGTGTTCGGCGACAACCCGAAAGACGGCATCGTCCGAGGCAACGAGTTCCTGCATCCGCTGCTGCGCATCGGTGTGAAGTTTCCCGAGGGGTGGGAGCTGACGAACACGCCCGATGCGGTGATGGCACAGGAGCCCGGCACGCAGCACTTCATGGTGTTGCAGGAGGTCGAGCAGGTTCGCGGTCGATCGATTGACGACATTGCGCTCGCATCGATGCGGCAGGCGGGCTACACGGTGATCGAGGCCACGACGCGGCACATCAACGGCAACACCGCGCACGTCGGTGTCTACAGCGGCACGGCGAAGGACGTCGGCAAGGTGATGATGCGCGCCGCCCACATCCAGGTCGGCCGCCAGCTCTACGTCGTTGCGGGCTTTTCGCCCGAGCCGGAATTCGCCGTTGTCGATCGCGAGATTCAGTCGTCGGTCGGCACGTTCCGCCAGTTGACGCAGCAGGAAGCGTCGAATATCCGCCCGAACAAGATCGATTTCTACGTGGTCCGCCGCGGCGATTCGTGGCAATCGATCGCGGTGCGGCAGGGCAAGGGCTACGTCAATGCGGCCACGCTCGCGATCATGAACGACCGCGAGGTCAATGTTCAGCCGCAGGCCGGCGATCGCATCAAGATCGTCGTCGAAGGGTAGGCGAAGAGTAAAATCAACGTGTGGCAAAGCGAGGCTCGCGATCGATCCTGAGAACGATCGGCCGCGGTGTCGTGATCGCCGCGCTGCTCGGCTTTGCCTACCTCGGCTACGTCTATCTCACCTTGCCGGACGTTCGCCCGCTCGCCACTGAAAATCCCAAAACGACGGCCTTCATGGAGCTGCGCATCGAAGAGGCACAGGAGGCCGGGCGGAAGTTCCAGATTCGCCAGCAGTGGGTGCCGTACAGCCGCATCTCGCCGTTTCTCAAACGCGCGGTAATCGTCACCGAGGATGCGAGCTTCTTCGATCACGACGGCATCGACATCGACGAGATCAAGGCGTCGCTCGAGAAGAACTGGGAGGAAGGGCAGTTCCTGCGCGGCGCCAGCACCATCACCCAGCAGCTCGCGAAGAACCTGTACCTGTCGCCGTCGAGAAACCCGATGCGCAAGGTGAAGGAGCTGCTGATCACGCGGCGGCTCGAAGCGGCGCTGACCAAGCAGCGCATTTTCGAGATCTATCTCAACATGATCGAATGGGGCGACGGCATCTTCGGCTGCGAGGCCGCCTCGCGCGCGTATTTCGGCAAGTCGTGCGCGAACCTCGATGTGCCTGAAGCGGCGCTGCTGGCGGGCGCGATCATCAACCCGCGCGAGCACAATCCGGCGCGCCCGACCAAGCGATTGCTGCGGCGT
>DASUSZ010000123.1:0-9636 GCA_036374815.1 Vicinamibacterales bacterium
CGTGGGGGCGACGCCGCTCAGCGCGGACGTCAGCGCGATGTCGCTCATCGACAGCGGCGTCTTCGAGAAGTCCGGCACGTCGAGATCGAACGTGACCGAACCGGCTTTGCGCGTATTACCTTCGCGCGCGGCAACTCGCAGCAGGTAGCGTCCCGGGTTCAGCTCGAGCGACTGAATCACACGGAAACCAGTCGCGCTCACGCGCTTCGCGGTATCGGGCTTCATGTTCAGACTGACCGTCGCGCGATCGGTCGTGAACGTCTTGCCCTTGTCGTCGGTAGCGACGCCGATGATCTCGAGATCGTTCTTCATCATGCCGCCGCTCTCCACGAACGGCAGCATGCTGCCGGCGATGAACGTCGAGATCACCACCGAACCTTTCGGCGCCGGGCCCTTGAACACGACCGCCGAGAGCGCGAGCGGCAGCCCGGTCAACGGCAGCGGGCTGTCCATCGCTTCTTTCAATTCCGGTGACGCCGCATTCGCACCGGCGGTGGTCTTTGGCGCCTCTGGCGCCCTGCCGCGGGGCGCAACGTAGCCCTTGCGCGCGCGAACCGTCAGGCCGGGCCGATCGGGCAGCCGGACCTCAATCTTGCGAAAGCGTCCATCGCGCCGATCGTTGGTCGAGTAATAGCCCATCACGTAGTACGAGCTGTTGTCGTCGACGATGCGCTGGAACGCGTCGCGGAAGTCGTTGCGATTGACGACGGCAAAGCCGCCGGTCTCATCGCCGAGCACGCGCAGACTGTCCTGCGACAGCCGGACTTCATTGAAGATCGACGACATGCCGAGCCCCAGCGACGTGTCGTCGGGGAACGACTGAATCGAGGCGTTGTCCTGGAATTCCGCGCCAAGGCCGCGCGGGTCGACGCCGTAAATCGCGACGTTGGCGCGCGTCGCGGCGGCGATCGCGTCGCGCGTCGCATCGAGCACCGACTGCGCTTCCGTGATCTGGCTGCTGAACATCTGCGTGATGTCGTAATCGACGCCCTCGCCGAACAGCACCACCGCCTTGCGGCGGCCGCGAATGTTGCCGAGATACTCCGCCACGTTCTTGATCGCGGTCAGCGCGTTGCGGGCGTGGAAGCCGCGCTCCTTGTCGTCGATGTCGACGGCGGGGTCGCTCGCGGACACCGCGCCCGGCGTACCGGCGCGCCGATTCACGTCGTCGATGCGATTGAGCGTCGATGACGTCAGCTTGCGGCCCATGAATCCATCGACCGCGCGCAGCAAGCGCGCCTGGCTGCTGGTGAACTCCTGCCCGTAGTCGGCGCGGCCGCTGGTGTGCACGACCGCGGCGAGATCGTTGGCGCCGACGTAGCGCTCGATGAACTGCCGCGCCGCGAGCTTGACGCGCGGCGTGCGCAGCGGCGAGGTGTGCAGATCGTCGAGCATGATCACGTAGATGCGGCCGTCGGCGGCCTGCATGTTGTTGCGGACGTCCGGCTCGATCGGCCTGGACGCAAACAGCGGCCGCTCCACGCGATCGAGCGGAATGTTGACGAGCGAGAACGCCGTCACTTTCTGAGGCTTGCCGTCCTCGAAAATCTGGAAGTCTTCCGGCTTCAACCCGGTCACGAATTTCCCTTCGCGATCGAGGACGCGCGCGTCGACTTCAACGTAATTCACTTCCGCGCGGAACGTGATCGGCGGCTGCTGCGGTTGCTGTGGCTGGCCCTGGGCCCTGACGCCAGGCGCTGCCAGTGAAAGAGCCGCCGCCGTGCACAGAAGAAGTCGTCTGTTCATAACAAGCATTCCAACTCACAAACCTGATGCCCCGATGGCCTGATGGCCCCGATGGCCTGATGGCCTGATGGCCTGATTATAGGACGCCGCCGCGGCGGCCGCGGTTCGCCGCCATATAATCGTTCGAATATGCGTCTCGACATTGGAGCCGTCCAGAAGGCACTCAAAGCCGACGGACTCGATGCCTGGCTCCTCTACGACTTCCACGGATCGAATCCCGTGTCGTTCCGCCTGGCGGGCATGGCCGAAGCCGGACATCTCGCGACGCGGCGCTGGTTTTACCTGATTCCGCAGTCGGGAGAGCCGCAGGCGCTGGTGCACGCGATCGAGCGATACAACCTTGATCACCTGCCCGGTCCGAAGACGATTTACGCCGGGCGCGAGCAGCTGCAATCGGGTCTCGCCAAGCTGCTCAAAGGACAGAAGCGCATCGCGATGGAGTATTCGCCGAACTGCGCGATTCCGTACGTGTCGCGCGTGGATGCCGGCACGATCGAGCTGGTTCGCGCGCTCGGCGTCGACGTCGTGTCGTCCGGCGATTTGATCCAGCAGTTCGAAGCGCGCTGGGACGAAGCCGCGATTGCCACGCACCGCGCCGCGTCGGAAAAGCTCTATCGCATCAAGGACCAGGCCTTCGAAGAGGTCGCGCGCCGGCTTCGAAACGGCGTCGCCACCACCGAATACGACATCCAGCAGAAGATGGTTGGCTGGTTCAAGGACGAAGGCCTGTTGTCGGATTCCGCGCCCTGCGTGTCGGCGCAGGAGAACGCCGGCAATCCTCACTACCTCGCGAGCGCCGAACAGCACCGGGTGATCCGCAAGGACGAAGTGGTCCTGCTCGATCTGTGGGGCAAGCTCGATCAGGCCGGGTCGGTGTTCGCGGACATCACGTGGATGGGATTTACGGGATCGGCCGTCCCCGATCGTGTTGCGAAAGCCTTCGCGGCGATCTGCAATGCGCGTGATGCGGCCGTCGATGTCGTGCAGGGCGCCGCGAAAGCGGGCCGCGAAGTGCGCGGTTTCGAGGCCGACAAAGCTGCCAGGCAGGTCCTGATCGACGCAGGCTACGAGAGTGCGATCCTGCACCGCACCGGCCACAGCCTCGGCGAAAATGTCCACGGCAACGGCGCGCATCTGGACGATTACGAAACGCATGACGAGCGGCGATTGCTGCCGGGCAGCGGATTCACCATCGAACCTGGGCTGTATTTCAAGGATTTCGGCGTTCGGACCGAGATCAATATGGTCTGGACAGCCAGCGGTCCGGAAGTGACGGGTCCGCGTCAAAAGGCTATCCTGTCTTTGGAATAGGTCCGGCCGGCCGATACGGCCGCACGGCGCTCCGGAGGAAGAAATGTCGACTGGAAAGACGACGCTGTTTTATTCGTTTCTGATCATGGTGGCTTCGTTGGCCGTCGGGATGGTGATCGCCTCCCGGCTCGACCTGACGCCGGCCTCGTCGGCCCAGACCGCGATTGGCGCCGCGCCGCCGATGAACAGCGCCCCGCTCAGCGGGCCGGTCGACGCGGCCACGTTCCGCAACATCGCCAAGGCGATGTCGCCGGCAGTCGTCAACATCCGCAGCACGTCGAAACAGCGCGCGCAGGAAATGACGGAGTTCTTCGGGGGCGGCGGCAACGACGACCTGCTCGAGCGCTTCTTCGGCGGCGGCCAGAACCGCCAGCGTCCGCAGCGCCCGCGCGAACAGGAAACGCAGGCCGCCGGCACCGGCTTCGTGATCAACAAGTCGCTCGGCTACATCCTGACCAACAACCACGTGGTGCAGGACGCGACCAAGATCGAAGTGAACTTCCTCGGCGAAGAGACCGACGTCTATCACGAAGCCAGGGTCATCGGCCGCGACCCGCTCACCGACAGCGCGTTGATTCAGCTCGTCGACAAGAAGAGCGATCTGATCGAAGTGAAGTTCGGCGACTCCTCGCAGATGCAGCCGGGCGACTGGGTGATGGCGATCGGCAATCCGTTCGGCCTCGCCCACACCGTCAGCGTCGGCGTGATCAGCGCCACCGCGCGATCGTTCCCGATCGCCGAGCAGCGCTTTGCCGACGTGCTGCAGACCGATGCGGCGATCAATCCCGGCAACTCCGGCGGCCCGCTGCTGAACGCGCGCGGCGAAGTGGTCGGCATCAACACCGCGATTTACACCGACTCGCGCCAGCAGGGCAACATCGGCATCGGCTTCGCGATCCCAATCAACAGCGTGCGCGAGCTGATTCCGCAGCTGGTTACCGGCAAGGTTTCGCGCGGCGTGATCGGCGTGAGCGTCACCGCGATTCCGCCCGAGGCGCTGTCCGAATTCGGATTGAAGGAGCGCAAGGGCGCGCTCGTCGGCACCGTATCGCGCGGCCGGCCGGCGGCAAAGGCCGGCATCGAGCCCGGCGACGTCATCCTCGAGTTCAATGGCAAGGCCGTGAAGAACCGCGACGAGCTCGTCGCGACCGTCGTCGCCACCAGGCCGGGCACGACCGTGCCGGTGAAGATCCTGCGCGACAAACAGGAGCGAACGCTGTCGATCACCGTCGACGAGCTCGACCTGGACGAGGAAGGCAATCGCGCCGCCGAGCAGCAGCGGACGACGACCGAGCCCGATGAAGAGCCGTCGCAGGGCTTCGGCATCACGCTGTCGGCGCTGACGCCAGAAACCGCGCGACGCCTGCGCGCGCCGTCGGACGTGCAAGGCGTGCTGATCTCGGAAGTCGAGCCCGGCAGCCCCGCGTCACGCGCCGGCATCGTGCGCGGCGACATCGTGCTGCGCGTGAATCGTCAGCCGGTCCGCACGCCGCAGGAAGCAAGCCGCGCGCTGTCGGCCGTGAACTCCGGCGGCACCGCGTTCCTGCTCGTCCTCCGCGGCGGCCAGGAACAGTTCTTCACCGTGCGCAAGGAATAGGGGCTTGGGACCTGGGGCTTGGGGCTTGCTCCGGACCCCTCGGACTCGCTGAATGCCGCTTGAGCGCGAGATCAAACTTCGATTCGCCGGTGCCGACGAGGCACGCGAAAAGATCCTCGCGCTCGGCGCGGCGCCGCTGCTGGGCCGCCGCCTCCAGGAAGACTGTCTCTACGACACCGACGACGAGCAGTTGCGGCGCCAGCTGTCCACGCTGCGCGTGCGATGCGAGGGCGGCAAAAGCCTGTTGACCTTCAAGGGGCCCGCCATTCCCGGGCTGGTCAAGATTCGCGAAGAATACGAAACGGTCGTGTCCGACGGCGCGGTGCTGCAAAAAATCCTGGAAAGCCTCGGGATGCACTGCTGGTTTCGCTACGAAAAATACCGCGAGGAATTTTCCCTCGACGACGCGGTGATTGCGATCGATGAGACCCCGGTCGGCGTCTTCGTGGAGATCGAGGGCAGCGAAGCCGCGATTCACCAGACGGCGCGGGCGCTCGGCTTCTCGCCCACCGACTACATCACCGACTCGTACCGCTTCCTGTTCCTGCAGCATCGCGACGCCAGCGGTATCGCCGGGCCGGACATGGTGTTCGCCGAGGAATGACGGATCTTTCGCGCTGGCCGGCGCTGATCCTCGCTGCCGGCCTCGGGACGCGCCTTCACCCGCTGTCCAGCGTCCGAGCCAAGCCGGCGCTGCCAATCGCCGGCGTGCCGCTGATCGTCAGGACCCTCGAATCGCTCCGCGCGGCGGGTATTCGCCGCGTCGTCATCAACCTCCACGCCTGCCCCGCTACGATCACGCGGATCGTCGGCGACGGCTCGCAATTCGATCTCGATGTTCGCTATTCGTGGGAAACGTCGGTGCTGGGATCGGCCGGAGGACCGGCGCGAGCCCTGCCGCTTCTCGCCGCAGATCGCTTTCTGATCGTCAACGGCGACATGATCACCAATGTCGATCTGCGCGCGCTCGCCGCGCGGCACGTCGACACCAACGCGCTCGTGACAATGGCGGTGATCGACGGATTGCCTGGCTATAACGGCGTGATCGCCGACGAGCGCGGCATCGTGTCGGGATTTGGCCGCGCCGCCGGCGCATATCACTACATTGGCGTGCAGGCGGTCAACGCATCGGTGTTCGCGGGACTCGATCCCGCGAACAAGGCCGAAACGGTCCATGGCATCTATCCCCCGCTGATCGCATCGCGGCCCGAGGCCGTGCGAGTCTTCCATTCCAACGCGGAGTATTTCGACATCGGGTCGCCGGCGGACTACCTCGCCACCGCCGAGACGATCGCCCGCCGCGAAGGCAAGCCGCTCGATCGCGGCGAACACGGCGCCATTGCCGCCGACGCCACGCTCACCAACACGATTACGTGGGACCGCGTGACGATCGGCGCGCGCGCGACGCTCACCAACTGCATCGTCGCCGACGACGTCGTCGTCCCGCCCGACGCACACTATTCACACAGCGCGCTCGTAATGGGACAAAATGGTGTCAGCGCGCATCGATGGAACCCCGCTTAGAGCAGTACCTCGCCGAACAACGCCTCACCGGTCAAACGCTGAAAGTCGTGCCGCTTACCGGCGACGCGTCGGATCGCCGCTACTTCCGGGTGCTGCTGAAGGACGCGCGGCCGATCGTGCTCGCGCTGCATGCCGGTCCGATCGACTACGCCTCGATGCCGTTCGTCTCGATCGCCAGGCTGTTGTCGGAAGTGCCGCTGCCGGTGCCGAAGATCCTGCACCACTCCGATCCGCTCGGCGTGCTCGGCCTCGAGGATTTGGGCGACGTGACGTTGCAGGCGCATCTTGGCGCGGCCACGTCGACGGAGCATGCGGCGCTCTACCGCCAGGCGGTCGGATTCATCGTGAAAATGCAGCAGCGTGGTGAAGCGCTCCGCTCGGACGCGTATCCGCCCTACCGGATTGCGTTCGACGTCGAGAAGCTGACCTGGGAGCTGGAATTTTTCGTCAAGCACTACCTGCTCGCCTACAAGGGCGCGGCGATCACCGACGATCAGCGCTATGCGCTGCGCGAAGAGTGGCTGGCGATCGTCGACGAGCTCGCCGCCGAGCCGCGCGTGCTCTGTCATCGCGACTACCACAGCCGCAACCTGATGCTGCACGACGAATCGCTGTACATCATCGACTTCCAGGACGCGCGCATGGGTCCGGACACCTACGACCTGGTGTCGTTGCTGCGCGACTCGTACGTGGACCTGAGCCCGCAGCAGGTCGACGGCCTGATCGCGTATTTCCTCGCGCACAAGGGCGACGCCCCCGACGAGGACGAGTTCCGGCGCCGCTTCGACCTGATGGCGCTGCAGCGCAACCTGAAGGCGCTTGGCACCTTCGGTTACATGACGACGTCGCGCAACAACACGGTTTATATTCAATACATGCCGCGCACCCTGGCCTACGTGCGAACGAACCTGGCGAAGTACCCGCGGTTCGGGCGGCTGCAGACCCTGCTCGATCCGTGGCTATGAAGCCGGGAGCCGAGGGCCGGGAGCCGGGAGCCGAAATGTTTGGCATCTCAACTCACTTGTACGTTGCCGATCGCCTCGACCGCGATCATCTCGTCGAGATAGCGGCGCACGGCTTCGAGGCCGTCGAGGTGTTCGGCGTGCGCAGCCATTTCGACTATCGCGATCGCCGCGCCGCCATCGCGCTCGCCGAATGGCTGGACGACACGCGGCTGCGGCTGCACTCGATGCATGCGCCGATCGCCGCTTCCTACGCGAACGGCAACTGGAAGGACGGCTTCAGCGTGGCGTCGGCGGACGAAGCGAAGCGCAAGGCCGCCGTCGATGAAATGCTCGCCACGCTCGACGTCGCCGCGGCAGTGCCATTCAACGTCCTGGTGCTGCACTGCGGCGTGCCGGTCCCGTATGCGGCGGGCGGCGACAATCATCGCGGGTCGCTGGTGCGCAGCCTCGAAGAATTGTCACCGGTGGCCGAGCGCTACGGCGTCCGCATCGCGATCGAAGTGATTCCGAACGAGCTGTCGACGCCCGCCGCGCTGGTCGAGCTGATCGAAAGCGACATCGACGCGAGCGGCCTCGGCATCTGCATGGACGTCGGCCATGCGCGCATGATGGGCGATGTCGTCGAAGCCATCGAGGCGTGCTCGGGACACCTCATCACCACGCACCTCCACGACAATCGCGGCCGCAGCGACGATCACCTGGTGCCGGGCAAGGGCGTGATCGACTGGGACGCGGCGATGCTCGCGTTCCAGAAAGTCGGCTACGACGGCGTGTGGATGTTCGAGCTGGCGGTGGCGCCGGATCGCAAGCCGATTCTCGAGCAGGCGGCAAAGGCCCGCGAGCGCCTCGAGTCGCTGCTGCACATCGGCGATGAAATGATGGGAATGGACGAGGAGCCCTAGGGGCTTGGGCTTTAATGCACACCTACATTGAAAAGATTGGCGAGCACGTCGGCAAGACAGTAACCATCAAGGGCTGGCTGCACAATCGGCGATCGAGCGGCAAGATCCACTTCCTCGTCGTGCGCGACGGCACGGGCTTCCTGCAGGTGGTGATGGGCAAGCGCGACGTCGACGAAGCGACGTTCCAGAAGGCCGATCACCTCAGCCAGGAAAGCGCCATCATCGTCACCGGCACGGTGAAGGAAGAGCCGCGCGCCATCGGCGGCTACGAGATGATCGCGAACGGCCTCGAGGTGGTCAACGAGGCGCACGATTATCCGATCACGCCAAAGGAGCATGGCGTCGATTACCTGATGGATCGCCGCCACTTGTGGATCCGCGCCGAGCGCCAGACCGCGATCCTGCGCGTGCGTCACGAGATCATCAACGCGGTCCGCGACTTCTTCAACAACGAAGGCTTCATCCTCGCCGACACGCCGATCTTCACGCCCGCCGCGTGCGAGGGGACGACCACGCTGTTCCCGGTCGAGTACTTCGATAACGAGAAGGCGTATCTGACGCAGAGCGGCCAGCTGTACAACGAAGCGAACGCGATGGCGCTCGGCAAGGTTTACGCGTTCGGGCCGACGTTCCGCGCGGAAAAGAGCAAGACGCGGCGCCACCTCACCGAGTTCTGGATGGTCGAGCCCGAGATGGCGTACGCCGATCTCAACGACGTGATTACGCTCGCCGAAGGCCTGATCACGTCGGTGGTCGCGCGCGTGCTCGATCGCCGGCAGAAGGAACTGAAAGTACTCGAACGCGATACGTCGAAGCTCGAAGCCGTCAAAGCGCCGTTCCCGCGGCTCCATTACGACGAGGCGGCAAAGATCCTGCTCGAAAAGGGGTTGCCATTCGTGGTCGGCGGCGACCTTGGCGGCACCGATGAAACGGTGCTGTCGCAGCAGTACGATCGCCCGGTCTGCGTCACGCACTACCCCGCCGCGATCAAGGCGTTCTACATGAAGCCGGATCCGAACGAGCCCGACAAGGCGCTGTGCGTCGACGTGCTGGCGCCGGAAGGCTACGGCGAGATCATCGGCGGCGGCCAGCGCCTCGACGATCTCGATCTGCTGCTGCAGCGGATCAAGGAACACAATCTGCCGCAGGAGGCGTTCGAGTGGTATCTCGATCTGCGCCGCTTCGGATCAGTGCCGCACGGCGGCTTCGGGATGGGCATCGAGCGCTGCGTCAGCTGGATCTGCGGCCTCGAGCACGTCCGTGAAACGATTCCCTACCCGCGGATGCTTTATCGCATCTATCCCTGACCTCCTGACCTCCTGACCCCCTGACCCCCTGACCCCCTGACGGCCCGCCGACCCGACCTGTTACACTGAGGAGTTCCCATGAAGATCGGGTTTGTCTCCTTAGGGTGTCCGAAGAATCTCGTCGACTCCGAGGTCATGCTCGGCATGGCCGAGAAAGAGGGCCACGAGATCACCGCCGACGCGTCGCAGGCCGACGTGCTGGTGGTGAACACCTGCGCGTTCATCGATCGCGCCAAGCAGGAGTCGATCGACACGATCCTCGAGATGGCCGAGCTCAAGAAGCA
>DASUSZ010000124.1:0-9467 GCA_036374815.1 Vicinamibacterales bacterium
AGATGTAGGTGCCTAGGTGCCTGGGTGCCCGGGTGCCTGGGTGCCTAAAAGCGTTTCGTGTAGACAGCCTTCGCGGCCGCGCGCCGGTCGAGTGTCGAGAAGCGCGCTGACGGATCGAGCGGATCGATCCAGTTGTGGGTGTAGACGAAGAAGATGTCGTTGCCCGGCTGCAGGATCCAGCGAAACCGCGACTGCCACCCGACCACGCGGCTCACGGAGTCGTACTGGACGTTGTTCACCAGATACATGAAGGCGCTGAACTGCGTGTCCGCCACCACGCGATACAGTTTCGTCTGGAAACTTCCTTCCGGCAGATCGACGTCGTTGAACTCGTAATTCAGATTCACCGTCACGCCCGGGCGCGGGCGGATGCCCATCCCCAACGCCAGCTCGCGGCGATGACCCGACAGGAAGCGTCCCCATTCAACTCGCGGCTGCACCGACACGATGCGCTTGTTCGCGGTCTGGCCGGCCACGCGAAAGCGCGTGAATTGATACTCGGATCCCGCCGGCAGCGTGACGCCGTCTGAGATCTCGAACGGATCCTTCAGGCGCTCGTAGCTGGGGACGACGCTGGCTTCGAGGTTGTCGCCGCTGTGAAACTCAACGCGCGTCGCGGTGAAGTCCATTTCCCGCGTCTCGAGCTGGTTGCGCGTGTCCGTATAGATGTCGATGTCGCCGCCAAATCCGAAGCGGCGGATGTAGCGGTGGTTGCGCGGCCGCGGATTGAAACGCAGCGCCGGCTGGTAGCGCCGGAAGTCGCGGCGCGGCAGGAACCCCACCGCCGGCTCGACGTTCGGCTGCACCTCCATGAACGCGGCGCTGCCCTCCCACAGGTCGTTCGGATAGCTGACCCGCGCGCCGTACGAGAGATGATCGCCCGACGCCGCGGCATAAACATTGTTCGTCGCCAGGAAGCCGGCGGCTTCGAGGTTCTTGTTGCCGCGAAAGGTCGACGTCGCGAGGCGGAAATCCACGCCGGCAGTGGATCGCGTCGGGATCGCGGATTGATCGCGCGTGGCGCGGCCGGTGTAGATGCCGCCGATGAACGACTGCCGCAGGATGCGGCGGCGCACCCGCAGCACCGTGAAGTCTTCGCCGGCAACGCCGTTCTCGTCGCCGGTACGGACATACAGGCCGCCGATGTCGAAGGGTCCGGCCTGCCCGGTCAGCTTCGCACCGCCCTCGATGCGTTGCGGCTGGCCGCTGGCGTCGAGGCCGATCCGCCTCGAGAAAAACGCCGGCACGTAAAAATCGAAGAACGTCGCGCCATCGAGGAAGAAGCCGCGCTTCTCCGGAAAGAACAGCGGAAAGCGCGTCAGGTTGACTCGACGCGTGTCGACTTCGGTCTCGGCAAAATCGGTGTTGATGGTGCCGACCGCGCGAAGACTCGGCGTGAGGTTGTAGGCGATCTCGCCGCCGGCGTCGACGTCGCTTTCGCGTGACGCCGGCGCCCGCCCCGGATAATCGGCCGCATAGCCGGCGACATACGGCTTCACTTCAAAGCCGTGCCCCTGCGTCACGCCAGTCAGGCCGACGAGCAGGCCTGCATTCGACATCCGCCGTAATCCCTGGTTACGCAGGTGGCCGGTCCACACCGACTCTTCGTTCTTGCGCCGGACGGTGCGCTGGAAGTTGATGCCCCAGGCCGGCGCGTTGGGATCGAACGCCAGCGACCGGAACGGGAAATCGATCTCGATCGTCCAGCCGATCTCGCTCCGCTTCACGCGCGCGTTCCAGATGCCATCCCATTCGCGATTGTTGGCTCCGCCGGGACCCATCAGCGCGTCGGCCATCAGGCCCGACGGATTCATCTCGAAAAAGTAGCCGGTCTGCTGATTGAGGAAGGTGTCGATCGTCCACATGAACCGATCGTCGGCGCTCAGAAATTCGTCGCGCTTGCGCGTGTTGCCGAGCAGCTTGCCGGGCTCGGAGTCGCGGCAGACGACGGCCATGTAGAGATGATCGGCGTTGAACGCGAAGTGCACCTCGGTCGATTCGGTCGGGGTGCCGCCGAGCGTCGGGTCCTGCATGATGAAGTCGGCTGCCGGGACGGTGCGTTTCCACACCGGCTCATCAAGCACGCCATCGAGCGTGATGCGCTCGGTGTCGGAGAGGCGCACCGCCTGCACGGTGCGCCGGCCGGAATTCATGACCTCGTCGTGCCGCACGGTCTGGGCCGCGAGTGGCGCCGCCGCGCACAACGATAGCGCGACCGCGAACGTGACAATTGGTTTCATTTGCGAAGCAGATAGCTTAGCATTCCCGGCGGAGGTCCTCATGTCTGCATCCGTCTCTCGCCGCGACTTTGCCCGCCTCTTCGCGATTGGAGGTTCAGCGGCGCTGTTCGCCGACCCCGCGTGGGCGAAGGAGAACGCGCAGGCGCCGGCGTTCTCGCCGACGATCAGCGGCACCGGTGAAGCCTTCTGGAAGTCGGTGCGCGCGCAGTTCGTGATGCCGGCCGATCTCGGCGTGCTCAACGCCGCCAACCTCTGCCCGGCGTCGCGGCCCGTGCTCGAAGCGCTGAAGCGCGAGAGCGACAGCGTCGATCGCGATCCGTCGGCGCAAAACCGCGCGCGCCTGAACGGCGAGAAGGAAAACCTCCGCAAGGCACTGGCCGCGTTCCTGCGCGTGACGCCCGAAGAGATCGTCATCACCCGCAACACCAGCGAAGCCAACAACATGGTGTCGAGCGGGCTCGACCTTCGGCAGGGCGACGAAGTGATCGTCTTCCAGGACAACCACCCGAGCAATCTCACCGCCTGGAAGGAAAAGGCGAAGCGCTTTGGGTTCTCGGTGGTTGAGATCCCCCAGGTCAATCCGCACCCGGGCATGGAGTACTACGTCAACGCCTACCGGAAGTCGCTCACGTCGAAGACGAAGATCCTCACCTTCACGCATCTCTCGAGCTCGGTCGGCGATCTCTTCCCCGCCAGGGAACTGTGCGCGCTCGCTCGCGAGAACGGCGTGATGTCGCTCGTCGACGGCGCGCAGTCGTTCGGCCTGCTCGACGTCAACGTCGCGGAGCTCGGCGCCGACTTCTACACCGGCAGCGCGCACAAATGGCCGTGCGGCGCGCGCGAATGCGGCGTGCTCTACATCAATGCCCGCGTCCACAAGAACATCTGGCCGTCGATCTACAGCGCCTATCCCGGCGCGGTCGGCATCTCGCGCACGTTCGAAAGCTTCGGCCAGCGCGACGAGGCGACGATGATCGCGTTCCGCGAGGCGCTGGAATTTCAAACCAAGGTCGGCCGCCCGGCGATCGAGAAACGCTCGCGCGAGCTGGCCAACCAGTTGATCGCCGGCCTCTCGAAACTGCCTGAGGTCAAGGTCTGGACGTCACCGAATCCGTCTCTGAACGCTGCGGTCGTCTCGTTCCAGCCGGGCTCGCTCAACGCCGGAAAGCTCGGCCAGCTGCTCTACGAGAAGGACAAGATCGGCACCGCCGGACGCGGCGGCGGCGATCGCGGCGGCCTGCGCGCCTCGCCGCACTTCTACAACACGCCGGAAGAGATCGATCGGCTGGTGTCGGCCGTCGGCAGGTACCTGAAGACCGGCATCTGACGCTTGCGCACGCGAACTGCAGTCGCCGCCGTCGTCGTCATCGTCGCGACGACGGCCGCGATTCTGCTCTCGATGGGACGCGAGCCGATCTGCAAGTGCGGCTACGTCAAGGCCTGGCACGGCGTCGTCGTCAGTTCCGAGAATTCGCAGCACGTCGCCGACTGGTACACCCCGTCACACATCATTCACGGGTTCGCGTTCTACGGACTGCTGTTCCTGGCCGCGCGAAAGTGGCCGGTCGGCGTGCGGCTGATCGCCGCCACGGTGCTTGAAGCGAGCTGGGAAATCCTCGAGAACACGCCGCTCATCATCAACCGCTATCGCGAAGCCACCATCGCGCTCGATTACTACGGCGACAGCGTCCTCAACTCGGTGTTCGACATCGGCTGGATGATCCTCGGGTTTACGCTCGCATCGCGGCTGCCGGTCCAGGCTTCGATCGCCTTCGTCGTCATCGCCGAGATCGGCGTCGCGCTCGCGATCCGCGACAACCTGGCGCTGAACATCCTGATGCTGATCTACCCACTCGAAGCCGTCCGCCGCTGGCAGGCCGGATGAATGCAACACGAAGATACGAAGGTACGAAGGCACACGAAGAAATGCGGCGCGCGGTTGATTGAGGCCGGCCTTCGGCCGGCCGCCGGTTCGAGAACGATCGCGAAAAATGAGCCGCCTGAATCCGGGTGCGGCTCATTTTGTCGCGATCGTCCTCGAACCTCGGGGCGCGTAGCGCCCCAATCAACCGCGCAGCTTCGTGACCTTCGTTTCTTCGTGTCCTTCGTGTTGCCTTACTGCTGCGAAGATGTCGACCGTAGCGTCGGATACTTGATGCCGAGCTGATCCAAGTAGGTCGGGTACTTCGTCGGGTCGTAATAGAACTTGCGCATCTGCTCGCGATACTTGTCGAGGATGCCCTTGTTCAAGTGCGTCGGCGCCGGCGTGTCCTTGGTGATGAACGGGATGTACTTCACATCCTTCGTCTGGACGTTGTTGAAGTAATCCCAGGCGCCCTTCACGAGCTCAGGCTTCGTCAGCAGATCGAGAATCGTCATCGCCTGCACCTTGGCGCCGGCGACGACGCCCTTGTGCGCGATCGGCGTGGCGCTCGCGATGCCGCTCGACCAGTTGTGGCCCGGCAGGCCGGGGATGTTCGCGGGATAGCTCAGCGTGACCGTCGGCATATTCCACGAGATATCGCCGATGTCGTCCGAGCCGCCACCGGTGTTGTTCTCGAGCGGCTGCGGCTGGCCGAGGTTGCCGATCTTCACCGCCAGTCCTTCCTGCGTCGCGTTGCCAAGCTCCTTCTGCAGCCCCTTGGCCAGCGTCTGGTCGGCCTCGCTCCACGTCGGCAAACCGACGGTCTTGATGTTCTCGTACATCGTCTCGGCGACGACCTTGTTGAAGTGGCGCGGGTAGGCCGTGCCGAGAATGCGCGAGGTCATCTTCGTATTCGTCATCAGGGCGGCGCCTTCCGCCATCTTGTCGCCGATCTCGACGAGCGCCTTGATGTTCGGCTGATCGATCTCGCGGAAGTAGAACCAGATGCTGGCGTTGCGCGGCACCACGTTCGGCTGATCGCCGCCATTGGTGATGACCGAGTGCGAGCGATGCGACAGGCGCAGATGCTCGCGCCGGTACTGCCAGCCGATGTTCATCAGCTCGACCGCGTCGAGCGCCGAGCGGCCGCGCCACGGCGCGCCGGCGCTGTGCGCCGTCTCGCCTTCGAAGGTGTATTCCTTCGACACCAGCCCGGTTCCGCCCGCCTGCCCCCACGACACGCCGAGGTTGCCGCCGACGTGCGTGAACAGGTTGACGTCGACGTCCTTGAACATGCCGTCGCGCACGAACCATGCCTTCGATGCGACCAGTTCCTCGGCGACGCCGGGCCACAACATCAGCGTGCCCGGCAGCTTGTCGCGCTCCATGATGCGCTTCACCGCGATCGCGGCGACGATGTTCAGCGGCATGCCGGTGTTGTGGCCTTCACCATGCCCCGGCGCGCCTTCGATGATCGGATCGTGGTAGGCCACGCCCGGCTTCTGCGACGACTGCGGAATGCCGTCGATGTCGGAGCCAAGCGCAATGACCGGCTTGCCCGATCCCCACGTTGCGACCCACGCGGTCGGGATACCCGATTGCCCGCGCGTCACCTTGAAGCCGAACTTCTCGAGCTGCGCCGTCAGGTAGCGGGAGGTCTCGACTTCCTGCATGCCGAGCTCGCCGAAGCTGAAGACCGAGTCGACCATCTCCTGCGCGAGCTTCGCCATTTCGTCGACGCCCTTGACGGCATCGGCCTTCTGCTGCGCGAGCCGGTCCTGCGCGAGGACCGGCCCGTTGAACGGCGCCGTCGAAAACGACAACGCCGCCGTCACCATTACCAACGCAACTACACGCTTCATTTGTTCTCCTGCTGCTGCGAAGACGGCGTCGTGCGCACGGTCGGATACTTGATGCCGAGCTGCTCGAGGTACGTCTTGTACTTCGTCGGGTCGTAGTAATACTTCTTCATTTCCTCGCGATAGCGCTCGAGGATGCCCTTGTTCAGGTGAATCGCCGGCGGCGTGTCCTTCGCGATGAACGGCACGTACTTGACGTCCTTCATCTGCACGTTGTTGTAGTAATCCCACGCCGCCTTCACGAGCTCGGGCTTGGTCAGCAGGTCCAGCACCGTCATCGCCTGCACTTTCGCGCCGGCGACCACGCCCTTGTGCGCAATCGGCGTGGCGCTGGCAATCGCGCTCGACCAGTTGTGTCCGGGCAGGCCGGGTATGTTCGACGGGAAGCGCAGCGTCACCGTGGGATAGTTCCACGACACGTCGCCGATGTCGTCCGAGCCGCCGCCGGTGTTCTGCCGCTCCGGATTCGGGCGATCGAGCTCGCCGAGCTTCACCGCCAGGCCTTCCTGCCGCGGATTGCCGAGCTCCTTCTGCAGCGCCTTGGCGAGGGTTTGGTCCTCCTCGCTCCACTGCGGCAGGCCGACGGCCTTGATGTTTTCGTACATCGCTTCGGCCACCGCCTTGTTCATGTGCTGCGGATACGCCGCGCCAAGGATGCGCGAGGTCATCTTGGTGTTCGTCATCAAGGCGGCGCCTTCGGCCATCTTGTTGCCGATGTCCCACATGTTCTTGATGTTGGCGTAGTCGGTCTCGCGGAAATAGAACCAGATGCTGGCGTTGCGCGGCACCACGTTCGGCTGATCGCCGCCGTTGGTGACCACGTGATGCGAGCGCTGCGACAGGCGCAGGTGCTCGCGGCGATACTGCCAGCCGATGCTCATCAGCTCGACCGCGTCGAGCGCCGAGCGGCCACGCCATGGCGCGCCGGCCGAGTGAGCGGTCTCACCCTCGAAGGTGTATTCGACCGACACCATGCCGTTGCCGCCGCCTTCGCCCCACGACACGCCGAGGTTGTTGCCGACGTGCGTAAACAGCACGACGTCGACGTCCTTGAACACGCCTTCGCGGACGTACCACGCCTTGGTGGCGAGCTGCTCCTCGGCAACGCCCGGCCACAGCATGATCGTGCCCGGCAGCTTGTCGCGCTCCATGATGCGCTTCACCGCGATGGCGGCGACAACGTTGAGCGGCATGCCGGTGTTGTGGCCTTCGCCGTGCCCCGGCGCGCCGGCGATGATCGGATCGGGGTAGGCCACGCCCGGCTTCTGCGACGCCTGCGGGATGCCGTCGATGTCCGAGCCGAGCGCGATCACCGGCTTGCCCGATCCCCACTTCGCGACCCACGCGGTCGGAATGCCGGCCACGCCGCGCTGCACCGTGAAGCCGTATTTCTCGAGCTGCCCGGTCAGGTAGCGCGAAGTCTCGAATTCCTGGAAGCCGAGCTCGCCGAAGCTGAACACGGAGTCGACCATCTCCTGCGCGAGCTTGGCCATCTCGTCGACGCCGCGCACCGCGTCTTTCTTGTAGTCGCCAAGCTTCGGCGAATCGGCAAACACGCCGCTCGGCGCCGGGGCGGGCGCACTGCTTTGCGGACGCTGCGCCGACACGGTCGACGCCGCCATTACGGTTGCGAGAACAACTCCGAACAGTCGTTTCATAACTCTCCTCCGGGGACCGGCAATCAGAACTTCGGAGTGACTCCGAGGTTGTGCATGATGAACGCGTAAATATCCGCCGTCGCTTCAATCTGCTTCGTCACGTTGCTGGCGCCGTGGCCGGACTTGGTGTCGATGCGGATCAGCACCGGGTTGTCCCTGCTTGCGGCCTTCTGCAGCGTCGCGGCGTACTTGAACGAATGCGCCGGCACCACGCGATCGTCGTGATCGGCCGTGGTGATGAGCGTGGCCGGGTATTTCTGGCCGGCCTTGATGTTGTGCAGCGGCGAATACGCGCGCAGCGCCTTGAACTCCTCGGGGTTGTCGCTGGAGCCGTAGTCGGCGATCCAGTTCCAGCCGATCGTGAACTTGTGGAAGCGCAGCATGTCCATCACGCCGACCTGCGGAATCGCGACGCGGAAGAGGTCCGGCCGCTGGTTGATCACCGCGCCGACCAGCAGCCCGCCGTTCGAGCCGCCCTGCGCCGCCAGCTTCGACGGATTGGTGTACTTGTTGGCGATCAGCCACTCGGCCGCGGCAATGAAGTCGTCGAACACGTTCTGCTTCTTCAGCTTGGTGCCGGCGTCGTGCCAGGCCTCGCCGTATTCGCTGCCGCCGCGCATGTTGACGCTGGCGTAAACGAAGCCCTGCTCGAGCAGCGCGATGCGCAGCGAATTGAAGCCCGGCGTCGTGGCGATGTTGAAGCCGCCGTAGCCGTACATCAGCGTCGGGTTGTTGCCGTCGAGGGCAATGCCCTTCTTGTGCACGAGGAACATCGGCACCTTCGCGCCGTCCTTGCTCGTGACGAACACCTGTTTGGTCTCGTATTGGTTGACGTCGAGACCGGGAATCACCGGCGCGCGGAACACCGAGCTCTTTCGCGCCGCAACCTCGTAGCGGAAGATTGTCGACGGATAGTTGAACGACGAATACGTGTAGAACAGGTTGGCGTCGTCCATGCGGCCGTTGAAGCCGCTGACGCTGCCGAGGCCGGGCAAGTCGATCTCGTTCTCGAGCGCGCCTTCGAGGCTGTGCACGTAGGCCTTCGACGCCACGTCCTTCATGTAGGTGGCGATCACCTTGCCGCCGGCCACCGCGATGCTGTCGATCGTGTCAGGCTTCTCGGCGAGGATCACCTTCCAATTCGCCGGCGCCGGATTCGCCGGATCGATGCGGACGACGCGGCCGTTCGGCGCGTCCTTGTCGGTAAACACCAGCAGCTCGCCGCGCACGCTTTCGAGCACGTTGTAGGTGTCGTCGGTGATCTCCGGAATCAGCGGCGTGAACCTGGCACCGGACTTCGAAAGATCCATGACGAACACCGCGTTGCCCTGCTTGCCGGTGCCGCGATCGGAAACGTCGAGCACGGCGAAGCGCTCGTCTTCGGTGGTGCTCAGCGTGTGGAAGCGCTGCGGGTTCTTCGGATCGCGGAACACCAGTTCATCGGCCGACTGCGGCGTGCCGAGGCGGTGGTAATAGACCTGGTGATCTTCGTTGATCGACGAGAGCTCCTTGCCCTTCGCCGGCGCGGGATAGCGGCTGTAGTAGAAGCCGTTGCCGCGCCACGCGATGCCCGACACCTTCACCCACTCGACGCGGTCGGTGGTCGGCTTCTTCGTGGCGACGTCCATGACGCGGTACTCCTGCCAGTCGGAGCCGCTGCGCGAGACGCCGTAGGCGACCAGCTTGCCGTCGCGCGACGGCGCAAACGCGGTCAGCCGCACCGTGCCATCCTCGGACCACTGATTGGGATCGATGAAGACTTCGGGCGTCCCGTTCAACCCGCGCTGGATGTAATAGACGCTCTGGTTCTGCAGGCCGTCGTTCTTCGAGAAGAAATAAATCTCGC
>DASUSZ010000125.1:0-2578 GCA_036374815.1 Vicinamibacterales bacterium
ATCACCGGGATGCCCATCGTGCTGAAGTAACCGGGCCCCACGTCGACGTAGTTGCTGACCGGCAGCTGGTTGGCCGGCATGATCGGCTTGTTGTCCGGCTGCATGGCCAGCACGCTCATGCCGCCGCCCATCGGCACGGAACCGGTCAGCGCAACCTTTTCGACACCCGGCAACGCGCTCACGCGTTCCGTCACGCGATCCCAATAGGCGAGGAAGTCCCCTGGCGCGCGGTAGCTCTCCCCCGTCGGCGCCACGCTCATCGTCAACATCCGCGACGTGTTGAACCCCATCGGCATATCGACGAGCGTCATCAAGCTGCGGAACAGCAATCCGGCGCCAACCAGCAGCACCAGCGAAATCGATACTTCCGCGAGCACCAGCCCGGACCTCGCGAGATGCTTTTGGCCATCGCCGGTGGCGCCGCGGGTGTTGTCCTTCAGCGTGTTCTGCAGCTCGGGACGCGAGGCCTGCCACGCGGGCACGACGCCGAACAGCACGCCGGTAAGCACCGACAGCAGCAGCGCGAAGCTCAATGCCCAGCCGTCGACGGTGACCGGCGCCACGCGCGGCACTTCACCCGGATCGAGCGCGAGTATCAAATCGACGCCCCAGAAGGCGAACAGCACGCCGAGCACGCCGCCGACAAGCGCAATGACAACGCTCTCGGTCAGCAGCTGCCGCATCAACGTCGAGCGATCGGCGCCGATCGCGGCGCGGATCGCAAGCTCGCGGGCACGCACCGTGGCGCGCGCCATCAACAGGTTCGCGACATTCGCAACGACGATCAGCAGCACGCAGCCCACGGCGCCGAGCAGCACGAGCAGCGGCGTGCGCGCCGAACCGACCAGGCGATCCTGCAGCGGCGTCGCAATGCCGATGAAGTTGGACGACTCTTCGGGATACTGCTTCGCGAGTTGATCCGAGATGGTCCGCAACTCGGCGTTCGCCTGCTGAAGTGAAGTGCCGTCCTTCAGGCGGCCGATGCCGCGCAGGCAATGCATGCCGCGCTGTTCGCGTGGATCGATCGGCGCGCCGCAGCCGGGGACGTCGTCTTCGGCAGGCACCCAGAAATTGCTGTTCTCGGGAAAATTGAGCGCCGCCGGCATCACGCCGACGATCGTGTAGGGCTGCCCGTTCAGCCGCACGGTCTGGTTGATGATGTCGGTCTTGCCGGCGAACTGCCGCTGCCAGAATCCAAAACTCAACACGATGTTCTGGTTGCGGCCCTTCTCCGAATCGGAGGATGTGAAGCCGCGGCCGAGCATCGGCGTCACGCCGAGCACGTCGAAGAACGTCGTGGATGCGAGCGCGCCGCGGACGCGGGCCGGCTCGCCCGTCGCGGGCGTGACGTTGTAAATGCGGGTGGCATACACCGCCATCACGTCGTACGAGGTTGCCATCTTGCGCCAGTCGAAGAACGTGGCCGGGGCGATCGCGCCGGCGCCGAGATCGCGACGCTCGACCTCGTTGAGGTCGACGATGCGATCGGCGTTCTTGAACGGCAGGCCCTGCAACAGCACGCCGTTGACGATGCTGAACATCGCGGTGTTGGCGCCAATGCCGACGGCGAGCGTGAAAACGACAACTATGGTGAAAACGGGTGTCTTACGCAGCATCCGAAGGGCATGCCGCAGGTCGCGAAGAAGTCTGTCCATGTCTGCGAGTGTGGATAGCAGTATCGCTGCCAACTCGGGCATGTCGGGCTAACCGGAGTGGATGCAACGAGTTGCGGAAATTACGTGCAAAACGGCACCCGATGGAATCGTCCGCTAATGGGACGGCCCAATTTCTGCTAAGGTCACAGAAGGAGCGATGGCGCGAGGATTCGAAAGCAAGTCGGTTGAGTCGCAGCAGGAAGAAGCGCAGCGCACGAAGATCACGCGCCCGCCGATGAGCGCCGAGGAGCAGGCGCGTGAGGCGCGCAAGAAGGGGCTCGAGCTCGCGCTCGCCCAGACGCAATCCGAAATCGCGGCCGCCTGCCGCCCCGCCCACCGCGACATGCTCAAGCTCAAGCTTGAGGCGATCCAGGCGCAGATCCGGGACTTGTGAGGCCGTGGTAGATTTGCTAAGCTTCGCGCAAAGCGGATACCCACCCAATATTCCATTCGGGAATCAGTCAACACCCCAGGTGCTTTCAGCCGTTAATCGTTAGAGTTCACCCCCGTGCCACCAGTCAGATTGTTCGTGGGCAACTTGCCCTATCAGGCGACCGAAGACGATTTGCGTACGCACTTCGCCCAGGTCGGCAACCCAACACAGATCGTTCGCCCGCTGGATCGCGAGACCGGCCGCGCGCGCGGATTCGCGTTTGTCGAATACGCCGAGCGGAAGGAAGCCGAGGAAGCGATCAAGAAGTTCGACGGCCAGTTGTTCATGGGCCGTCCGCTCGCGGTGAGCGAAGCGCGCGCGCGTGAGGATCGCGGACCGGGAGGTCCTCCCCGTCCGGGCGGATACGGCGGCCCGCGGCCGGGTGGATTCAGCGGCGGCGGTGGCGGCTTCAGCGGCGGCGGTGGCGGATTTGGCGGCCCCCGTCCCGGCGGTTATAGCGGCGGCGGCGGTGGCGGCGGCAGCTACGGCG
>DASUSZ010000126.1:0-17506 GCA_036374815.1 Vicinamibacterales bacterium
ATGCGGTAGATCACGCCGCTGTTGCCCTTTTCGGTGATCTTCCACTCGAAGCGCATGTCGAAATCGCCGTACTGCTCGGCGGTCATCAAATCGCCGCCTTCGCCGTCGCGGATCAGCACGCCGTTCTCCGCGCGCCATCCCTTCGGCGGCGTTTCGGTTTTGTAGCCGCGCCAGCCGGCGAGGGATTTGCCGTCGAACAGCAACTTCCAGCCTTCAGCCTTTTCGGCAGCAGTCAGCATGGGCGCCTGGGCGTTGAGCACGGTACCGAGTGCAAGAAGTGCGAGCGTCGCGAGTCGAAGGGCCATGCGCCGGATTATAGGCCGAGCGCCTTCCGGCAGTACGCCAGGCACTTCCCCACCTCGTCCACGGTGTCGCCGCCTTTGTACTCGTATTCGATGTTCATCGGGATCGGCCAGCCGTTGTCGCGGACCAGTTTGACGACTTCGACGATCGGCGTGTCGCCGGCGCCGAATTCGACATTCGGGCCCTGATCGCGCTTGCGATCCTTGAGATGCAGCGTGACGATGCGCGCATGGTGCTGCTTCACGAACGCGACGGCGTCCTCGTTGGTCGCGGTGAAGTGGCCGATGTCGAGGTTGGTGGCGATGTATCTGTTCTTCGCCATCGCGTCGGTCAGGCTCTTCGCGGTCGCGAACTCGTTGGGATCGATCCGCGAGTGATTGTGCATCGCCACCATTACCTTGCGCCGCTCCGCCACGGGGGCGATGCGTTCAACGGTCTTGATGTTCGAAGACGACGTGATCGCCGGCGCCCCGAGCGCGGCAGCCATGTCGAAGGCACGCTCGATCTCGGCCTCCGAGAAGGTGTCGGTGATGCTGATGTTGTAGGCGTTCAGTGCGATCGACGCCCCGGCGAGCTGGTCGCGCACCTGATGGAAGTGATCGAGCGGGATCGTTTCACGCCAGCGCCGCAATTCTTCCCGGGGGATGCGCGGCTCGACGTGCGCCTGCCACAGCTCGCAGCTGCGCAATCCGAGCTTCTGCATCGCCGCGATCGCATCAGCGAGCGGCCGATCGCGGAAGCTGTAGCTCTGGACGCCGATCGTCGGCGCGGCGCGCTGCATCAAGCCGGCCGCGAAGCCACCGGCGGCGATGACGCCGAACTGGCGGCGCGTTACCGCCTGGCCGGCGGCGGCACGTACGACTGCAGGTTCGACGGTTTCCATTCGATCACCCGCTCTTCCTCGGCGCTCATGTAGCACGCCATCAGCAGCTCCGTCACATCGCGCCCGGCATGGAAGTTCAGCTCCGGCTGGACGCCGTCGAGAAACGCGCGCGTGAAATGACGGTTTTCATGCTCGTAGCCGTACTCGGCGGCCTCGTTGCCGACCACGGGCATCAGGCCCTGTTCGGCATTCTGCTTCTCGAGCAGGTCTTCGCCGGTCGCCTGGTTCTGCAGCCGGCGCGAGAAGAACACCTTCGCGCCGCCATCGAGCGTGCTGACCGACATCGAATACTCCGGCCCCAGCAGCTCCATCGTCAAACGCAGGCCGGCGCCAACGTAGCTCCACGACGTGGTCGCTTCGACGATCAGCGGAGTGCCGGCATCATCGACATACGTCACGCTCGCGCGCGCGAAGTCTTCCGCGGGGTGACGGCCGTAGTCGACCTTGTCGGTCATCGTGCCGCGCAGCTCCTTGACGTAGTCGGGCCGTGACCATTTGAGCGATGCAATCTGCGCCGACACCTTGACCGGGCGGATCGAGTCGCGCGGAGCGCCCGGCTTGGTCAGCAGGTGGCGCCCGACCTCGAGGCTGTGACACATCATGTCGTTCAGCACACCGCCGCCCTGCAGATCGCCCTGCCAGAACCACGGCATGTGCGGGCCACCGTGCTCCTCGGCGGCGCGGGCGAGGTAGGGACGTCCGGCCGCGGCGGCGCCGCGTGCCCACACGATCTCGCGGCCGCGCACCACCGCGGGCGCAAACAACTGGTTTTCGAGGTAGCCATGCAGCACGCCGGCTTCTTCAACGAGCTGCACCATGCGGGCGGCTTCGGCGGCGTTGCGGCCCAGCGGCTTTTCGCAGGCAATGGCTTTGAGCTTCGCGCCCGCTTTGATCGCCGCGACAATCCGCTCCATGTTTTCGACGCGCGCGAAGTTGGGGCCGCACAGCCAGATGCAGTCGATCGATTCGTCGGCAACCATCGCTTCGATCGAGCCGAACGCCCTGGCATCGCCCACCCGCAGCGAGCGGGCGAGCGCCGCGGCGTCCTCGGCGTTCGCTCGCGTCGGGCTGTAGATGCCGCGGATGTCCGCGTCGCGCACCGCTTCCCACGAGCGAATGTGGAAGCGCGTCATGAACCCGCTGCCGATGAACCCTACGCCAAGCCGTCCCGCCATGGGATGAACTATAGTGCACCTCCAACCATGACCGCTGCCTCGACGCGCCTCTCGGTGATGATGTTCCTCGAATATTTGATCTGGGGATCGTGGCTGCCGTTGCTGGCCCTGTATCTCGGCGGCGTGCTCGGCTTCAGCGGCGCCGAAATCGGCTACATTTTCGCAACGCAGGCGATCGCGTGCGTGTTCGGCCTCTACTTCGGCGGGCAGATTGCGGATCGCCTGCTGTCGACCGAAAAGCTGCTGGCAGTCCTGCACCTGATTGGCGGCGTGGCCATGTTCGCCCTCGCCTTCCAGAAAACCTTCTGGCCGTTTTTCTTCGTGATGCTGGTGTATCAGCTCGCGTACATGCCGACGATGTCGCTGACCAACGCGATCTGCTTCCACCACATTTCGGACGCGCAGAAAGAGTTCGGCAGGGTCCGGCTATGGGGGACCATCGGCTGGATCGCGGCGAGCTGGCCGTTCGTGTTCATCCTCGCCGGGAAGACCGGCGCCGATTTGAACGCGGCGCTGGCCAGCATCTTCACGGTGGCAGGCATCGCGTCGATCGCGTTGGCCGCATTCTCACTGACGCTGCCGCACACGCCGCCGGCGCCGCGCGAAGAAGGCGCCAGCGCGCCGATGAAGGCGATCGGGCTGCTCGCCAACCCAACGATGCTCGTGCTGTTCATCGCGACGACGATGGATGCGCTCGTGCATCAATGTTATTTCCAGTGGACCAGCCCGTTCCTGCAGCAGGCCGGCGTTGCCGAGAACTGGATCATGCCGGCGATGAGCATCGGCCAGATCGCCGAGATTGCGTCGATGGCGATGCTCGGCTGGGCGCTGGCGCGACTGGGCTGGCGGTGGACGATGACGCTCGGCATTCTTGCGCATGCGGCGCGCTTCTTCGTCTTCGCGATCGGCGATCCGTTGTGGTTAATGGTCGCGATCAACGTCGTCCACGGCATGTGCTACGCGTTTTTTTTCGCGGCGGTCTACATCTTCGTGGACGAGCGCTGCCCCCGCGACGCGCGCGCGAGCGCGCAAGGCCTGTTCAATCTCGTGATCCTCGGCGTGGGACCGTTCGTGGGCAGCCTGCTATGGGGAAGGCTCGGCGATATCTTCAGGACCGCCGACGGCGCCGTCGATTTCTCGCGCCTGTTCCTCGCCCCCGCGGTGCTGGCGCTCGCCGCCGCGATCCTGATGGCGGTCGCGTTCCACCCGAGAGCGGCGCGTGAGAACTAACCTTCGGTGTGGTTTGGGTTGCTAAAAACATGCACAGAAGCCCAGAAGCACGGAAAACTTCGTGTATGTCTTTGGCGGCCAAGCCGCTAAGCACTACTCCGCTTGCAGCGCTTCCGCGGGTCGGATGCTGAGCGCCCGTCGAGCGGGCACCCAGCAGGCCACGCCGCCGGCAATCGCCAGCGTCGCGAAGATCGTCGCCGGCATCCAGATGCCGGGCTCGGGGATGCTAATCAGGATCACCGAGCGCGCCTGCGCGAAGAGGATGCCGAGGATCGTGCCCAGCGTGCCACCAATCGCGAGATACAGCGCCGCGCCGCCGGTGATCGAGCGCAACACCTGCCAGCTCTTCGCGCCGAGTGCCACGCGGATGCCGATCTCCCTCGTGCGCCGCGTCACCATGAACGACAACAGCGCGTAGATGCCGACGATCGACAGCATCAGCGCCATGCCGCCCATCGTGGTCAGCGCCATCGCGATTGCCGACAGGAAGACGCGCTCTTCGTGGCCCGCCTGTTCGAGCGTGCGAACGTCTTCGAGCTGCAGATCGGGATCGACATTCGCAATCGCGGCGCGCAGTGGCGGGGCCAGCGTGAGTGGATTCGCGGTCGTGCGGATGGCGAGGTACCACAGCAATTCATCGCGGACCGGAATGTAGAACCCGGCGGTCAACTGCGGATCGCCGACACTGAGGCCGAGATCCGGGACGACGCCGACGATCTCGCGCCACGGCTGATCGCCGGATTCGCGATCGTCGATGCGGATGCGCCTGCCGATCGGGTTGCGGCCGCCGAGAAACTTGGCAACGAACGGTTCGTTGACCACGATCACCGGCGCGGCGCCATCGACGAAATCGCCGGAGTTCAGCAGCCGCCCGATCGTGGCTCGGGCGCCGATCGCTTCGAGAAAGCCTTCGCCGACTGCGTGGCCCGGCGCAGGTCGCGGCGCCATCACTGGTTCGTCGCCGACAGGTTCGACAGACGTCGGACGGGGCGGAGGATAGAGTCGCGGCAGGTGCTGCCCCGCGCCCGCGGCAATCACACCGGGCAGCGAGCGCGCCGCGGCCACCACTTTGTCGCGCGCCTCCGGCGATCGAATGCGCCCGAGCTGCGCCGTCAACACCTGGTTCTGCGGCAGCGCCGGAATATCGTTGACATACGAGTTGAACGCGCGCGCCATCGTCACTGCGCCGTTGAGCAATGCGATCGACAGTGCGATTTCGACAATCATCAACGAGGCGCCGATGCGTCCGAAGCCGCCGGCGGCGAAGCCGCGGCCCGCTTGCAGAGTGTTCCGCAGGTCATGACGAGTGACGCGCAGTGCCGGCAACAATCCGCTCACCACGCTCACCAGCAGCGTCAGGACGACCACGAACACGACCACGCGCGGATTGGGCCGCAGCGTCACCCAGAACGGCCAGCCCTCGAGCGAGTTCCTGAAGTACTGCAGCGAGGTATAGGCGGCGATCAAGCCAATCACGGCAGCCACCGATCCCAGCAGCAGCGTTTCGAAGAACAGCTGGCCGACGACGCGCGCGCGACTGGCGCCGAGCGCGGTGCGCACCGCGAGCTCCGGCGCGCGCGACCACGTGCGCGCGAACACGAGCGTCGCCACATTACTCGCGACGACCAGCAGCAACAGCACCAGCACGCCGACCATCGCCGCTGCGACGAGATCGGAGTCGTCTGAGTCCGCGGTGAACGCACGAATCAAAGTGCGCGCAAGGGCGCCGGGCTCGTCGCGCACCGGAAACACCGAGACGATTTGCGCCACTTCGGCATCCGCCGTCTCGAATGCGATACCGGGCTTCAACACGCCAAAAGTTCGCAGCCCCAGCACGGTGCCGCCATTGCTGCGAAGGCTGGCTTCTTCGAGCGGCACCCAGATTTCCCCTGAGCTCGGAAAGAGGAACGAGTCAGGCATGATGCCGACGACGGTTCGCTGCTCGCCGCCAACGTTGATGGCCCGGCCGACGAGTCCCGGATCAGCTGAATAGCGTCGCCGCCAGAGACTTTCGCGGATGACGACGACCGGCTCCGCGCCGGGTGCGCCGTCTTCCGCGACGAAGGCGCGGCCGGCGACGGGCACCGCATCCAGCCAACGCATCGCGCCCGGCGTCAATTGCGTGCCGGGAATCGATTCCACTTCATTGGGACCGTGCGTGACCGTGAACGGACGCACGGCAACGGCACCGACATACTCGAACGTCGTGGCCTGCTCGCGAATCGCCTGGTAACGCTCGAGATCGAGATCGACGCGGGCACCTTCCCGCGTCAGCGCGAAGATCCGCGCGAAGCGATCGCCCGCCGCATAAGGCAGGGAGCCATTGACCAGCTCTTCCCTGAACGTATAGCCCATCGTCGCGAAGCAAATGCCGGTCGCGAGCGCCAGGATGATCGTGGCCGAAAGGATGGGCTGCTTGACGATCAGGCGGAGGCCAAGGCGGACCTCGCCCATGGAGATTAGTCGGTTCACCCTCTCTGTTACGGATTCTTCGGAAGACCCGTTCCGAAAAGCCCGGGGCTGCCGTCCTGGAAGCAGCCCCGGCGCCGGTCAGTACGTGAGCAGTGGACTGACGCCTAGAACGGTGAATGGAATTTCACGCACGGTGGCATGTTCACCGGCCGGCGAACGGACCTCGACCTTCAGCACGTAGTCGCCGGCCTTGAACTGATTCAGCGGGATGTCGGCCTTGTATGGGGCCGTGCGGACGCCGCCGCCCGCGTCAACCCTGCGGCGTTCGGTCAGCTGGTAAACGTGCGCGTCGCCATCTTTCGGCCGGACGGTGACCACGATGTCGAGATCGTGCGGCGTCGGACTGGTGCGGTCGTAAATCTCCGCGAAGACATTGAGCGTCTCGACAGCGGTGAACGCCCGGCTCGCGACCGGCGGCAGCGGCAGCACGTCCTTCAGCGCCGGATCGGGTTTCGCCGTCACGAGCCGCGGCGCGCGGCTCGACGTCACCGCCAAGCCGCTCATCGCCAGCGCCGCCTTTGAGAAGTCGGGGACCTCGAGGTCCAGCGGCACGCTGCCGATGTTGCCGCCGCTCGATTCGTGCACGCCGACTCGGAGTTGGTATCGGCCGGGCGGCACCTCGATGCGCGACAGCATCCGCACGCCGCCGCCGGCCATCATGGCCTGGTGCGTTTCCGGCTTCAGCTTGAGATTCATCGTCTGCCGATCGGACCCGCGAACCTTGCCGTTGTAATCGGCGGCCACGATCGACAATTCGAGATCTTCAAGGAAGCGACCGTCCTGCTGACGATACCTGAGCGTCGGACCGTCGATTTCGACCGCGATCGCGACCGATGCATTCTTGCCGCTGCCCTTGAACGGCGCCGCCCACACGCGGAACCCGACGTCCCCGACCGGAACAGGATTCGTCAACGCAGCGGTCAACGCCGGCGACGTGCCCGGCTTCACGTCGGTCGTCCGTTTGGCCTGCATCAGGTCCGCGGGCACGTAGCCGCGGCGGGCGCGCACCTTGAGGCCGGGCTGCTTTACCTTGACCTCGATTTTGCGGAACTTGCCCGGCGCGACCGCCGGGTCGCTGACGTAGCCAAGCACGTAGTAGCGGCTGGTGTCGCGCTCGACGCGCGCCAGACCGCCGGCGATGTCGTTGTTCTTGACGATCGCGATGCCGCCGGTTTCCTCGGCCAGCGATATCAGGCTCTCCTGCGCCATCAACAGCTCGGTCTGGAAGCCGCGCGTGGTGCCGTAGTCGACATGCGGATCGTCCGACAGGCTCTGAATCGCGATGGCTTCGTCGCCGAGCTGCGTCAGGCCGCGCGGGTCAACCGCGTAAACGGTGACGTTGGAGCGCTGCGCAGCGGCGATCGCATCGCGCGCGTCGGCCATGACGCTCGTCGCATTGCGATTGTTGAACACGTCATAGATGTCGTACTCGATGCCCTCGCTGAACAGGACCAGCGCCTTGCGGCGTCCCGGCACATCCGCCATCCATTCCGCCACGTTCTTGATCGTCGAGAGGGCCCGGCGCGCGTTCATGCCGCGCTCGGCATCACGCGGATCGTCGGCGCGCTGCGTCTGCCGACTGGGCGCGCCCGATGAGCCGTCGCCCTCGCCCATTGAGGCGCGCTGCAGATCGCGATCGTTGAGGTGCACGGCAAGGCGTTCGCCGGTGATCGAGGGAAGCTTCTGTCCCTGGAACTTGTCGACCGCGGCGAGCAGGAGGCGCCGGCTCGGCGTCAGCTCCTGCGCGGCATCGGTGCGGCCGCTGGTGTGAACGACTGCCGCCAGATCGCCGTCCGCGACGTGCCGCTCGACGAATTGCCGCGCCGCGCGCCTGACCAGCTGCGATCGCAAAGTCGCGGTATGCAGGTCGTCGAGGACGATGATGAACAGCCGTCCATCGAAGCGCGCTTTCGTCGCGCGCACGTCAGGATCGATTGGGGCGGCCGAAGACGCCCGCATCGCCATCGGGGCATCGACGAGGTCGAAGACCGTCGGCGTTTGCAGCCGCCCGGATTCGTAAATCTCGAAGTCGTCTTTCGTCAGCCCGCGCACGAACTCGCCGCGACCGTCGGTGACGACGGCATGGATCTCGACCAGGTTCACACCGGTCTTGAACGACGCTTGGGGTGAAGTGGAAGTGGCGCCGCTCTGGGCGTGGCCGGCGGCCGCCATGAGAACAGCAATCAGCAGTGTTACCGTCGCCTGGCGCATGGTAGTCATCCCTCCTTTGAAAGGACTCCCGCAACAGGGTCTTCTCCTTATTTTTTAAAATGGACGGCACGCTCCTTTCAAGGGGCACCGCAAATCCCCCGTTTTTTTCCCGAATCCGCACCCGTTCATCATGCCGAGGTGACACATCGAGAAGTCGAACTTGACCGGGTCCGCGGGGTCGAGGGCGCGCAACGACGCGGTGATGTCCGCCGCCATGCGCCAGCCGGGGCTTTTCAGTTTCGTCAGTCCCAGGCACCGGCCAACGCGAATGATGTGCGTATCGAGCGGCACGATCAGCTGGCCCGGCCGCACCTTTTTCCATACCCCGAGGTCGACGCGATCCTCGCGCACCATCCAGCGCAGGAACAGGTTGAGCCGCTTGCACGCGCCGCCCGAAGAGGGCCGCGAGAAAAAGTACGCGACGCCCGGCTTGGGCCGTTTCCTCCCATACACGGCGGCAACATCGAGCGCGAGGGCGCGCGTCGAGAATGATTGCAGCGCGCCGCCGACATCGACGGCATCGGCTTCGAGGCCTTCGACGAAGAAGTTCTCGATCGAGCCGCTGCGATCGATCATCTGCCGCAGGATCCATACCAGCGCCGCGAAGTCGGCGCCGTTGGTCCAGCGATGGACGAGATGCTTGAAGCACTCGCGATCGCGCGACGGCGTGAAGTCCCTGACGAACCGCGCCGGCGACGGGCCCATCACCTGCAGCATGCCCTCGATCGAGTTGATCACGCTCTGCACGCGGCCGAACGCCAGCGCCGAGGCGATGAACGCCACGACCTCCCGGTCCTCGCTTCGCTCGAAGCGATGGACGATCCACACCGGATCGGTAACGGATTGCCCGGCGTTGAATTCCGAGTAGAGCGTGTCGAGCCCCGACCGGAGGACGAGATGCGGTTTGTTGCTGATCGGCTTTCCCACGCTGTTTCTCGGCAGCTCGATGCTGCCCGGGATTCCAGTACGTATCAGAAGGCCGTGATCGGTACGCCGGCCGCGCACATCGGACAGGAGCCGGCGGCGTAGTTCGGCGGCGCCTTGTATTCGACCAGCGTCACGTTGGGCACGTCCAGGCTGACGCACGCCTCGCAGCGATCGATGATCTGCATCGTGCCGATCACCGCGCCGCCGGCGTCGGCGACCAGATCGGCGCAGCGCTTGAACGTCGTGCCGGTATTCCGCACGTCATCGACGATCAGCACGCGCTTCCCCTTCATGCGCGACGCATAGAACGGGCTGAGCAGCGGCAGGCCTTCGTACTCACTGAACGGCGCGAACGAATACGACGGACGGGTCATCGGACGCCGGCCGTCGAGCAGGCCGGCCATGGTGTGCGCCAGCAGCGCGCCGCCGGTGACCGGGCCGGCGACGATGTCGGTATGGTCGATGAAGTCCTGCGGCATCACATCGATCAGATCCTGCGCCACGCGCCAGATCGTCGACGGGAACTGGAACAGCTGGTGCGGATTCAGATAGAGCTTGCCGTGAAAGCCGTTGCCGTAATCGAAGTGTCCTTCCATCACCACTTCGAAGCGCCGCAGATCCTCGAACGCGCGCGCCCGCACCTCGTCGTGACGCGCATTGCCGGCCAACAGTTGTGTCGTCATGCTTTTCCTCAGCTCCGGACCAGAAGACCGGCCTCTACGGACGGATTCACGTAAACCACCTTGCCGCCGACGATCGTCGCGGCCACGCCGCCCTTGAACGACCAGCCGTGATACGGAGTGTTCTTCGACTTGCTGACCAGCTTCGCCTTGTCGATCGTCACCGGCAGGTCTGGCGCGATGATCGTGATGTCGGCCGGCGCGCCGGGCGACAGCGTGCCGCCGGGCACGCGCAGAATCTTCGCGGGATTCACCGACAGCAGCTCCACCATCCGCGGCAGGCCGATCACGCCGGCGTGCACCAGCTTGTCGAGCGTGATCGACACCGCCGTCTCGAGACCGACGATGCCGAACGGCGCGCGATCGAATTCGACGTTCTTTTCGTCGTAATGATGCGGCGCGTGGTCGGTGGAGATGACGTCGACCGTGCCGTCCTTGATGCCGGCAATCATCGCATCGACGTCGCGCTGCTCGCGCAGCGGCGGGTTCATCTTGGCGTTGGTGTCGTACGGGATCGGCGCCTCGAGCAGCGCGTCGGTCAGCGTGAAGTGATGCGGGCAGACTTCGCAGGTCACCTTGACGCCGCGGCTTTTGCCCTGCCGCACCGCTTCGATCGTCGTCCAGGCGCTCATGTGGGCGATGTGCACGTGGCCGCCGGTCATTTCGGCAAGCAGGATGTCGCGCCCCGCGGTGATCGCTTCGGCGACGCCGGGAATGCCGCGCAGTCCGAGCGAGGCGGCGATCGGCCCTTCGTGCGCGACGCCATCGCCCTTCAGCGACTGATCCTCGCAGTGCTCGATCATCGGCATGTTGAACATGCTGGTGTACTCGAGCGCTCGCCGCGCCAGGATCGCCGTCGCGACCGGCAAACCGTCGTCGGTGACGGCGACACAGCCCGCTTCCTTGAGCTCGGCGATGTCGGCGAGCTCCTCGCCTTTCTGGCCGCGCGACACCGCGCCGATCGGATACACGCGCGCCAGGCCGGCTTCCTTCGCCTTCTGGAGAATCAGCTGCGTCACCCCGGCGTTGTCGTTGACCGGCTTCGTGTTCGGCATGCACGCAACCGCGGTAAATCCGCCGGCCACCGCCGATGCGACACCGGTCGCCACCGTTTCCTTGTGCTCCTGACCAGGCTCGCGCAAGTGCACGTGCATGTCGATGAAGCCCGGACAGACGACGAGTCCCGCGGGCACCTCGACGACTGCTGCGCCATCCGCTTTCAAGTTCCTGCCAACTTCGGCAATGCGATCGCCGTCGATCAGGACATCGAACACGCCGTCCCTGCCGTTTGCCGGATCGACGACCCGGCCGCCCTTAAGAATCCGCTTCATCTGTTCCACCAGCCAGGAGGTAGAGAACCGCCATGCGCACCGCGACGCCGTTGGCGACTTGATCGAGGATGACCGACGCCGATCCATCGGCCACTTCGGATGCGATCTCGACACCGCGATTGATCGGTCCGGGATGCATGATGATCGCGTCGGGCTTGGCGCGCTTGACGCGCGCTTCGGTCATGCCGAACGTCGTGAAGTACTCGCGCAGCGACGGGAAATAGCCGCCCTGCATCCGTTCGAGCTGGATGCGCAGCATCATGATCACGTCGGCGCCCTCGACCGCTTCGTCGACCCGCGTCGTGACCTTGACGCCCATCTGCGCCATGCCGGCGGGAATCAACGTTGCCGGCGCGCACACCCAGACTTCGGCGCCGAGCTTGGTCAGCAGCAGCACGTTCGATCGCAGCACGCGGCTGTGCAGCAGGTCGCCGACGATCGCCACCTTCAAGCCCTTCAGCCGGCCCTTGCGCTCGCGAATCGTAAAGGCATCGAGCAGCGCCTGCGTCGGATGCTCGTGCATGCCGTCGCCGGCATTGACGATCGCCGCCTTGCAGATGCGCGACAACAAGTGGCACGCGCCGGACGAGGAATGGCGAAGCACGATCATGCTCGGCGACATCGCCTCGAGGTTCATCGCCGTATCGACCAGCGTCTCGCCCTTGACCACGCTCGAAGACGCGATCGCGACGTTCAGCGTGTCGGCGCTGAGGCGCTTTTCGGCAATCTCGAACGACGTGCGCGTCCGCGTGCTCGGCTCGAAGAACAGGTTGATGACGGTGCGGCCGCGCAGCGTCGGCACCTTCTTGATGGTGCGGCGGCCGACTTCCTTCATCGCCTCCGCGGTGTCGAGCACGAGCACGATCTCCTCGGCGCTCAGGTCGGAGATGCCGAGCAGGTGCTTGTGCTTCAGCGCCGTGAGCGGCGGCGCCGCGGCCTCGTCAGGCGTCGCTGTCGTCTGTGCAGCCTCCATGGCTCACCCCTTTCCCTGGAGAACGACCTCGTCCACGCCGTCGAGCTCGCGCAGCTTGACCTGCACGCTCTCCTGCCGCGACGTCGGCACGTTCTTGCCGACGTAATCGGCCTTGATCGGCAGCTCGCGGTGGCCGCGGTCGACGAGGGCGACGAGTTGAATCGATTTGGGACGGCCGAAGTCGGTCAGCGCATCGAGCGCCGCGCGCGTCGTCCGGCCGGTGTACAGCACGTCGTCGACGAGCACGATGGTGCGGCCGTCGATGGAAAACGGAATCTCGGTCTTGCGCACCAGCGGCTTGATGCCGGCCGAAGCGCCCATGATGTCGTCGCGATACAGCGTGATGTCGAGGGCGCCGACCGCGATGTCTTCGCCGGAAATCTTGCGCAGGTCGGCGGCAATGCGCTGCGCGATCGGCACACCACGGCTGCGCACGCCAACGAGGGCGAGATCGGAAAGACCGCGGTTATGTTCGAGGATTTCGTGCGCGATTCGCGTGAGCGCGCGTGAGATGCGCTCCGCATCCATTACCACTGGCATTGTTTCCCTCTTTGCGGACTCGCAGGTCCGCGATTAAAGAGACTGCGCGAAGTATATCAGATCAGTCGACTGGCGGACGCCGTCTCCCGAATCCTGTGGCCTCCTCGAACGCGCGCGCCAGCTGAAGGACGCTGTAGTCGCGCCGATACCTGCCAACGATCTGGATGCCGACGGGAAGACCGTCGTCGGTAAATCCTGCCGGAACCGAAACCGCGGGACGGCACGTCGCCGAGATCCAGTAGGTGGACTTCATCCAGGCGACGTAGTTTTCCATTGCCACGCCGTTGATCGCTCGTGGCCAGTGCTCCGTCGCCTCGAACGGCGGCACCTGGTTCACCGCGCAGACCAGAAAGCGGTACTTTTCCTGGAACACCCGCATCCGTTCGAGCAGCTGCGCCTGCGACATCAGCGCGCGCGCTACGTCTTCGCCGCTCAACCGCGCGCCCGCTTCGATCTCGGCAATGGCCTCCGGCTTCAGATCGGCGCGCCGCTTCGCCAGCAGGTCCTTGTAGGTGTTCCAACTCGCCCACTGCCGAAGCGTCAGAAAGATCTCGTTGACGTCGCCGAAGTCCGGACAGGCGTCTTCGACGATGCAGCCAAGCGTCTCGAACGTGCGGCGCTGCGCTTCGAGCACCTTGCGAACGCGCGGATCGAGCGGCAAGCCGCCGAGATCGAGACACCATGCCACGCGAACCCCCGACGGCAGCTCGCTGTGCACGCTCGAAGAGAATCGCGGCGACTCGAACGATTGCGGATCGCGCTCGTCGTAGCCGGCGATGATGCTCAAGCCGAAGGCGAGGTCGTCGACGGTGCGCGCCAGCATGCCCTTCACCGACAGGTTGACGAACGGGTTCGGCGTGGGCGCGTTCGGCACCAGGCCGATGCTCGGCCGCAGCGCGACCAGGTTGTTGAAGTTCGCCGGATTCCGGAGCGAGCCGCCGAGGTCGCTGCCGTCGGCAAACGGCAACATCCCTGTGGCGACGGCGACGGCGGCGCCGCCGCTCGATCCGCCCGCGGTCTTCGACGTGTCGTACGGATTCAGCGTCGTGCCATAAACCGGGTTGTAGGTCTGGGAGCCCATGCCGAACTCGGGCACGTTGGTCTTGCCGATCGGCAGCGCGCCGGCGCGCTTCAGGCGCTCTACCAGGATCGAATCGGCGTCCGGCATGAAGTTCCGGAAGATCGGCGATCCTTTTGTTTGCGGGAACCCGATCGCCGGCTCGAGATCCTTGAACGCGATTGGCAGGCCAAGCAGCAGGCCGTTGGCCTTGTCGTCGCGCGCGATTTCGAGATCGGCGGCATCCGCGAGCGCCAGGCATTGCTCGTCGTTCAGCCGTGCCACGATCGCGTTGAGGGTTGGGTTCAGCCGGTTGATGCGGCGCAAGAACGCCGTCATCACCTCGCGTGCCGAAACGCTGCGCGCATGGACCTTCCGCGCCAGCTCGCGAACACCCATGAAGCAAAGCTCGTCTTGCGGACTCACATCCACTTCGCCTTCTTGAAGCGATACACCAGATACAGATCGATCACGACCATTGTCGCCAGCGCCGCCGGATAGCCATACGTCCACTGCAGCTCCGGCATGTTTGAGAAATTCATCCCGTACACGCCCGCCACCATCGTCGGCACCGCGACGAGCGCGGCATACGCGGCCAGGCGCTTGGTGACTTCGTTCTCCTGGATGGTGATCAGCGACAGGTTCACCGAAATTGCCGTCGCGACCATGTCGCGCAGGTTGTCGATCGACTGGCCAAGGCGGACGAGATGGTCGTAGACGTCGCGGAAATAATCCTGCAGCCCCGCACAGATCGGCGGCACGCGGCCGCCGTGCAGCTTTCCGGCCACCTCGAGCAGCGGCGTCGTCGCGTGATGCAGCGTCATCAGCTTGCGCTTCAACGAATAGAGCGCCTCGATCTGCGCGCGCGTCGTCTGACCCGCAAAGATGCGATCCTCGATCTCCTCGATCTCGGCCGACAAGCGGTCGAGGACGGGGAAATAGCGATCGACGACGCTGTCCATCAGCGCGTAGAGCACATACGCCGGACCGTGTTGAAGCAGCTCGGGCTCCTGTTCACAGCGCCGCCGCACGTCCGCAAAACCGACCTGCGCATCGCGCCGGACCGAGACGATGTACTGAGGGCCGACGAAGATCGCCACCTCGCCCGTCTGCAGCTCCGCGCCGGCCGGCTCGATCAGGCGCAGCACGACGAAGAGCGACGTGCCGTACTCTTCGATCTTCGGGCGCTGATGTCCGTGCTGCGCGTCCTCGATCGCGAGCTCGTGCAGCGAGAACTCTTCCTGCAGCGTCGCCAGTTCGGCGGCTTCCGGATCTTTCAGCGCGACCCAGACGAAGCAGCCCGGCTTGGCGAGATGCCCGCGCACCTCGTTGAGCGGAATGTCCGACAGCTTCTGGCCGCGATCGTAGGCAACACAATTGACGATCATCGAATCGGCGCGATTGTAGTCCGATCAGCGCCGTTTCTGATTCTTCGCCTTGTACATGTTTTGATCGGCAAGCTGCAACGCGGGCTCGGGCTGGCCGCCGGGCGCGAGCTCCGACATGCCGACCGAGAAGCCACACCACACCATCGGGCTGTCGCGCTTGAAGCGATCGGTGAGGTCTTCGACGCGCATCCTCGCGGCCGCGATGTCGAGCCCCTTCGCAATCACCAGGAACTCGTCGCCGCCATAACGAATCACGTGATCGTCCGGGCGGAACGATTCCTTGAGGGCATTGGCGAAGCGGCGCAGGCAGTCGTCACCGGCGGCGTGCCCGTGTTCGTCGTTGATCTGCTTGAACCCGTCGAGATCGAAGAACAACAGCATGGCGCCGGTTTTCTGGACTTCGTTGAAGATCTCGCGGAGCGCGCGGCGATTGACGGCGCCGGTCAGCGGATCGCGATCGGCGAGCAGGCGCAGGTCCTCCTGGGCCTGCTCCAGCCGCTGATGCGACATCTCGAGCGCGCGACGGCCGTGGTCGGAAACGGCGAGCACGGAGCCAAGTACCACCAGCCACTCCGCGCCCATGTCGAACGAAGAGCTCGCCGCCAGGAACGCGCCCGCGGGTTCGACGAGACCCGCCAGCGCGCCCTGCGGCGGCCGCTGCCACTGCAGGACGTACGACGCCGCTTCCCCGATCGCCAGCAGGCCGCGGATCAGGATGCCGCCGATCAACCACGTCACACCTTCGGCGCGCGACCACCACAGCGCCGCCGCCAGCGCCACCAGCATCGCGCCCATCAACGAATGCTGAACGATGCCGACCGAGGTGATGTCGCGCAGCACGATCGCGGACGCGATCGAAATAATGGCGATGGCGGCGGCAAGCGCTCGCGTCGTGAACAGCCGCGCGCCCGGACGAATCATCGTCCACGCGCCTTGCGCGAGCAGCGCCGCGAATGCCGTCTTGCCGGCGATGTATACCGCGGCGACGAACGGGAACAGTGGTTCGGACTGGACCAGCCAGTAGAGTGACGTCGCGAAGAGCGCGATCAGGTTCGCCGTCCACGCACGCGCCCACCAGCGCAGCTCTGGACGCGGGTTCGCGAGCGCGAGCAGCGCGAAGAACGCCGACACCATGGCCAGCGAGGTCAGCTGGACAGTCGTGCTCCAGCGCCACAGGAGAAGTTGTTGCGCTTCGTCCATCCTCGTTCGCGCTGGGCGGCGCAGCCTAGCGTCCGTACGACGGTATGTAGGTTACCGGTTTATCACCGGTGAAGGCGGGTGTGAACAGATCAATTCGCGCGAAGCCGTCCATGTCGCGGCCGACGGGCAACCCGAGAAAATACAGAATCGTCGGTGCCAGATCGACCACCGAGGCGCGCGGCGGCCGGCCGGGCGCGACGTTCGCTCCGAAGGCAAGTACAAAACCGTCAGGCGCGGGCTCGTGCGTGCCGCTGATTTGCGGATTGCCCGCGATGATTTCGAGCACGCGCTTACCCGGCGACAGCGGCTCCATGCCGAACGCGGACACCACGAGCAGCAAGTCATTCGGCCCGAGACGATCCATTTCGCGTCCGACCAGCGTGTCGAGGAAGCCGTAATACTGATTCAGCACGCCGCCGAAGCGGGCGCGCTCGGCTTCCGAGACATCGCCGAACGCCGAAGGATCCGCATAGCGGAGGAAGCGGTGGCCGACGGCATCGATGCCCGGAAACCGCACCGCCAGCAGCCGCGGCGCCGGCGTGTCGAGCGCGTTCAACAGCTGCAGGTGCACGCGATCGGCAACGATCGGCGCCTGATCTCTCCTGACGTCGTAATCGTTGATCGGCTGGGGCGCACCCATTGCGCTCACCAGCGATACCGGATCGGGATCGGCCGGCACTTGCAGCGCGGTAAGCGCGTTCTCGAGCAGCTCGCGCGGCCATAACGCCGGAGTCGCGGCGAAGCTCAGCTCCGCGTCCGTTAACCGGTGGAAAGTGTCGCTGACGACGAAGCCGTTCACGGCAGGCGGCGGTTGCGTGAGCGGCCAGCCGATCACGCCGACGCTCGCGCCTCGATCGCTGAGGATGTTCCAGATCGGCCGCGCCAGCAGATCGCCGGCGGTTTGCGATTGCTCGCTGAGAAATCCGAATGCGACCAGCGCCTGCGTGAAGCAATAGTCGGGCAGCAGTTGAATCGGCGTGCCGGTGCCGAGCGCGCGATACACCACCGCCGAGCGAACGCCGTTCGCCATCGGATAGCGGCCCGTGGCAATGGCGCTCCACACCGGCTCGGCCTGCGTCGGCCTCAGCGTCGCGAGATGCAGCACCGAGCCTTTGTCGAGGATGCGCGCGATGTTG
>DASUSZ010000127.1:0-4472 GCA_036374815.1 Vicinamibacterales bacterium
CCACCTTCTCGCTCTGAATCTGCGACAGGATGCGCGCGCCGTGGACCGGATGCAGCCGCATCTGCGTGAACTCTTCGTCGGTCAGCTTGCCGGGCTTGTTGAGGATCGCGTCGGGCACGCCGATCTTGCCGACGTCGTGCAGCAACCCCGACAGCTCCACCACGGCGCGGCTGTCGGCATCGAAGCCGAGGTGCCGCGCCAGGCGCACGCCGAACGCGGCGACGCGCTCGGAATGCTTGTGCGTGTAGCCGTCCTTGGCGTCGATGATCGACGCGATCGCCTTCATCACGTCGAAGAACAGCTTTTCGACTTCCTGCATCAGCTTGGCGCGATGCAGCGCGATGCCGGCTTGATTGCCGACGGCGGCAAGCAGCTCGAGCTCGGCCTCGCTGAACTCGCGCGCCATCTGGCTGTCGACATACAGCACGCCGAGGATTTCCTCGGTCGTGCGCATCGGCGCGCACATCACCGAACGAATGCGCTGGCGGACGATGCTTTCGCCGCCAACGTAGCGATCGTCGGCCATCGCATCGTCGGTGAACGCCGAAATGCCCTTCTCGAGCACGTCGTTGACGACCGAGCGCGACACCTTGACCTCGCCCGAGGCCTTGCCGTCCTTGGTGCGGACGGTGATCATGTCGACGCCGCCGGTCTCCTTGTTGCGCATCAGGATCGCCGCGCGATCGCCGCCGGAGACTTCCAGGATCGCCTGGACGATCGAGTCGAACAGCGCTTCCACGCTGGCCGCGCGCGACAGGATGTCCGACACCTTGTGCAGCGTCGTCAGGTACTTCTGCGCGGATTCGAGCAGGTGCGCTTCGTCCTTCCGCTTGTAGACCTGCGACAGGAATTCGAGCTTGGTCGGATCGACGGCGCGCTGCACCAGCGTGTTGCTGCGCTGCTCGACGATGCTGAGCGAGGTGGTGCTCGCGGATATGCCGGCCGGCGGCATGCGCACCTGCGACGCGGCGGTGGTCATGTCCAGCAGCTCGATCACCGTCGAGCCGATGCGAATCTTGTCGCCCTTCTGCAGCTCGACCGTCGCGATGCGCTTTTCGTTGACGAACGTGCCGTTGGCGGACTGCAGATCGGCGACGACGCAGACCTCCTCTCGCCCGGTGATGGTGCAGTGGCGGCGCGACGCCGCCTCGTCGTCGACCACGACGTCGCAGCCCTTCAACCGGCCGAGCGTCAGGGTCTGGCCCGTGCTCACGGATATCGTGCGTCCGGTTTCCTTGCCGGAGCGGACGACGAACTCGAATCGCATCGCCAGATGATAATGAAGGAGGAGCCCGGTTTGCCAGAATCTCTCGTCGACAAGCGCCTGCGTTATATCGAGCGGCAGCGTGAACTTCATAAAGAACGTGTGAACGTGGTCTTCGCGGGCCGGGCGCCGGAGGGCACCGGGCCGGCGAATCGTCACGGCATGCCGAAGCTGCCGTTCGGCCAGCGCCAGGTGCCGAACTGGCCGGTGCTCGATCTCGGCGATTCACCCGTCATTGCCCTTGATGCGTGGCGCCTCGAGGTCGGCGGCCGCTGTGAAAATCCATTCGCGGTCTCGTGGCAGGAATTTCTCGCGCTGCCGCAGGCCGAAGACGTCAGCGACTTTCACTGCGTGACGACGTGGAGCCGCATGGACAACAACTGGAAGGGGGTGCGCTTCCGGACGATCGCCGAGCTTGCCGTTCCGATGCCCGACGCGACGCACGTGTTGTGCACCGGCTACGATCACATGCCGGGCACTCGCATTCCGTACACGACGAACCTGCCGCTCGCGCGCGCCGTCGAAGACGACGTGCTGCTCGTCCACACCTGGGAAGGCGCGCCATTGCCGCAAGAGCACGGCGGCCCGTGCCGCATGATCACACCGAAGCTCTACGCGTGGAAGGGCACCAAGTGGATTCGCAAGATCGAGTTCCTTGCCGGGAACAAACCTGGATTCTGGGAAGAACGCGGATACAGCGACACCGCGGAACCATGGTTCGACGACAGATATTCCTACTGATGTATCTGCGCCATCTGTATTCCTACTGATGTATCTGCGCCATCTGCGGCCCTGGTGATGTTTTCAGCGAAGGATCTGCGGCCCATGCTCGCGACGCTGCCGTCGCAGACGCCGAGCCTGACGGACAAGGCCTACGTCTACGAGCCGAAGGTTGACGGCATCCGGGCGATTGTCGAAGTGCTCCCCGCTTCACCGCGACCATCGGTTCGATTCTGGTCGCGCAACGGCAACGAAAAGACGCAGCAGTTCCCCGACATCGTCGATGCGATCGGCGCCTGGCTAAAGGCGATCACCGCGCCGCTGGTGCTCGACGGCGAAATCGTCGCCCTCGACGAAGAGATGCGTCCGGCCAGCTTTCAACGGCTGCAGCATCGCATCCACGTCAGCGTTCCGGGCTACAAATCGAAGAAACAGATCCTGCCTCCCGATCAGCAGCCGGCCGCGTTCATCGCCTTCGATCTGCTTCGCGACGGCGACGAGGATCTGCGCAACCTGTCGCTGCTCGATCGGCGCAGGCGCCTCGAGGCGGTATTCAACAAACACCAGGTACCCGATTCCGACATCGTCCGGCTGACGCCGCAGTCTGTCGGCGACGGCAACGCACTGCTGAAGCAGGCGGAGGAGGAAAAGTGGGAGGGCTTGATGATCAAGCTCGCCCGCTCGCCGTACCGCACGGCGAAGCGCAGTCCCGAGTGGCTGAAGCACAAGCTGCACAAGCAGGACGAGTTCGTCGTGGTCGGGTGGACCAATCCCGGCGGCACGCGCGAGCACTTTGGATCGCTGATCGTGGCGGCGCGCGACAACGGCGCGCTGCGCTATGCCGGCGAGGTCGGCACCGGCTTCAGCTCAGCGGAGCTCGAGCGCGTGATGAAGATGCTGCATCGTCTCGAAACGCCGACCTGCCCGATCAATCCCAAGCCGAAGCTGCTCGGCGCCAAGGGCACGCCGCACTGGGTCAGGCCGCGGCTGGTCGTGCAGGTGCGCTACACCGAGATCACCGATGACGGCCGGATCCGGCATCCGGCGTACCTCGGCATTCGCGACGACAAAAACGCCGCCGATGTTACGCTCCCGGCGGCGGTTCCGAAGGTTCCAGAGGTTCCAAAGGGTTCCAAAGGTTTGGTTCCCACGCGTTCGACGGTACCGACTCCGAAACAAATCGAATCGATCGTCGATCAACTGGACGAATTTGAAAGGGCACGCAAGAACGGCAGATTGAAATTACCCGACGGGGATTGGCTCGAGGTCACCAACCTTCACAAGGTTTTCTGGCCGCAGGTGAAGAAGACGAAGGGCGATCTGATTCGCTATTACGCGAAGATCTCGCCGTACATCCTTCCGGTCGTCGACAACCGTCCGCTCGTGATGAAGCGGCTGCCGAATGGCGTCGAAGGTCCGTCGTTCTATCAACACCGCGCGCCCGAGCCCGTACCGCCGGGGATCCGCATCGAGACGCTTCCGAACGACGACGTGCCGGCGCGGTTGATCGGCGGATCGTTGAAGACGCTGCTCTACATGGCGCAGCTGGCGTCGATCTCGATGGACCCGTGGTTTTCAACGATGGACGATATCGAGTGCGCCGACCAGGTGGCGATCGATCTCGATCCACAACCGGGCGCGACGTTCGATCAGATTCTCGACTGCGCCGAATGGGTCGAGGAGGAGCTCGACCGCGTGAAGGTGCAGGGGTTCCCGAAGACGTCAGGCTCGGAAGGCCTCCACGTCTACATTCCCCTGCCGCCGGGCACGCCGTACGAAGCGGGGATGCTGTTCTGCCAGATCATCGCGACGATGATCGCGGCCAAGCATCCGAAGGTCGCGACGGTCGAGCGCATGGTGAAGCGCCGGAAGGACGGCACCGTCTACGTCGACTACCTGCAGAACATCATCGGCAAGACGCTCGCGTGTGCCTACAGCGCGCGCGGATCTCCGTTCGCCGGCGTATCGACGCCGTTGACGTGGAAGGAAGTGCGGCAGCGCCCGAAGCCGCAGGACTTCACGATCGACACGATTCACGCGCGCTTGAAAAAGACCGGCGACCTGTGGGCGAAAATGCGCAAGCACAAGGGCACTGACTTGCTTGCGGCAATCGAGAAGCTGCGCCAATAAAAAAGAGGGTCCGCCTGAGAGCGGACCCTCTTGTGTCTTTGTAAGCCCGCAAGCCCGTAAGCCCGCGAGCCCGCGAGCCCTAGAACGTGACGCGCAGCTCCCCAATCACCTGGCGCTTGAGAATGTCGCCGAACACGTGCGACTGGATGTCCTCGTCGAGCGCGTTGATCACCTTGATCGTCGTCTGCAGCTTGTCGCGCAGGAACTTCAGGCCGAACGCGCCGTTGACCTGCGTGTACGACTGCGTCGGGCCCGCGAAGCGCGCGTCGAGCACGTCCTGGAAGAACGCCTCGTCCACATACGACGCCGACAGGTTGCCGAGGAACCGGCCCGAGCTGAAATTGAAGCCGGCGTTGAA